>NZ_VCKZ01000009.1 GCF_005889745.1 Actinomadura geliboluensis | reverse complement strand
GACGTGACCCGCGCCCCCAGCTGCCTTCGGCTCACCTAGGAGCCCTGCTCGGGACGGGGCGCAATGCATTCACCCAGCGGCCTCATCAGCCGCCGGCGCTATGCGAGGATGCCCAGTACCTCGACGATCCGCTCGGCCTGCTCGTCGTCGCACCCACCGGCACAGGTTGGAGCCGGACGCGGAAGTGCCGGAGGACGGGGGCCTGCTCGGTGATGCGGTAGCCGGGGACGCTGCCCGGGTCGCCGGCGATCCGGGCGAGGACGTCGCCGGCGATCCGGGCGAGGACGTCGCCGACGTGGTCGAGGTGCCCGCGGGTGTAGACCCTGCGCGGCAGGGCGAGCCGGACCAGCTCGTACGGCGCGCTGATGACCGGTTCGCCCTGCTCGTCCTCCCGGCCCAGATACAGCGAGCCCAGTTCGACCGAGCGGATGCCGCCCTCCAGGTACAGCTGGCAGGCCAGCGCCTGCCCGGGGAAGCGGTGCGCGGGGATGTGCCGCAGCAGGCGCCCGGCGTCGAGGTAGATCGCGTGCAGCCCCGGCGGCTCCACGATGCCGACGCCCGCGGCGCGGGCGCGTCCGGCCAGATGCCCGGCGGCCTGCTCGCGGGAGGCGAGGTAGCCGGGGTCGAGCGCCTCGGCCAGCCCGAGCGCCATCATGTCCAGGTCGCGGCCCGCCAGCCCGCCGTACGTGGGGAACCCCTCGGTGGCGATCAGGAGCAGCTCGCACCGCTGGGCGAGCGCGCTGTCGCGCAGCCCCAGGAACCCCCCGACGTGGACGATCCCGTCCTTCTTGGCGCTCATCAGGCAGCCGTCGGCCAGCCGGAACGCCTCCTGCGCCACCTGCCGGGGCGTCCTGCCGCGATGGCCGTCCTCCCGGCGGGTGACCAGCCAGGCGTTCTCGGCGAACCGGGCCGCGTCCAGGAACAGCGGGACGCCGTGGCGGCGGCACACCGCGGCGGTCTCGGCGAGGTTGGCCATGGAGACCGGCTGGCCGCCGCATCCGTTGTTCGTGACCGTCATCAGCACCAGCGCGACGCGGGACGCCTCCGGGCCGTCGAGAACGGCCCGCAGCGCCTCGATGTCGATGTTCCCCTTGAACGGCCCGGGGCCGTCCAGGTCCCGCGACTGCGGGCAGGGAAGGTCGCGGGCCTCACCGCCGGCGAGCTCCACATTGGCGCGGGTCGTGTCGAAGTGCGTGTTGCTGAGGGTGAGTCTGCCCGGCCCCGCCAGGGTGGAGAACAGGATGCGTTCGGCGGCGCGGCCCTGGTGCACCGGCAGGATGTGCGGATAGGACGTCAGTTCCTCGACGGCGTCGCGGAAGCGGTGGAACGACGCCGACCCGGCGTAGGACTCGTCGCCCGCCATCGCCGCCGCCAGCTGCCCGGCCGACAGGGCACCGGTGCCGGAATCCGTGAGGAGGTCGATGGTGACCTCCTCGGCGCGCAGGTCGAACAGGTTGTAGTGCACCCGCCGCAGCGCCGCCTCGCGCTGCGGCCGCGTCGTGCGCGGCAGGGGTTCGACGGCCTTGATCCGGTACGGCTCCATCGGCCCGGTCACCGCCCCGCCAGCATGGGGCCGGGCTCACCGCCGCCGGGCGCGCCGAGCACGCTCCGGCGGGCGGGCTTGACCCGGTACGCCTCCGAGGACAGGTAGACCGTCACGCGGGGCGGGCAGCGGTCGGCGTGGGCCAGCGTCAGGTAGGCGATCAGCCCCACACCGGCGTCCAGGGAGCGGGACGTCAGGCCGGCCAGCGCCCTGTCCAGAGGCCGGTCGTCGATGCCGTACCGGCGCAGCGCGTCCACCGCGCGGTCCCTGGCCTGCCGGTCGTCCTGGACGTAGTCGCGTACGGGGACGTGCACGGAGTAGCCGCTGGGCCGGTCGGGACACGCCCGCGTGAACGAGAAGCAGGAGACGAGCGGCCGCCGCCGCAGCCGCCGTTCGCCGGCGACGAGGCCGATGAACTCCTCCACCCGTCCGGGGTGGTCTCCCGCCACGGCGCGGGAGACGCCGGCGGCCTCCGCGGCGGAGAAGTCCCGGTGCCTCACATAGACCTTGACCCGCGGAGCGGGCCAGGCTCCCAGGTCCAGCGCGAAGAACAGGAAGTCCTCGGGACGGCCGGCCTGGCGCCGCAGCGCGGCGAACGCGTTCCCGAACCCCAGGCGGGCGAGCGCCTCGGCCACGGCATCGGCCGCGCGCCCCGGGCCGTCCGCCGCGGGGTTGAGATAGACCTTCGCCCGGGGGCGGCCGTCCGGGAACTCCAGGGCCAGCCACAACGCGAACGGCCCGTGCGGGACGGCGGGGAAGAAGATGTCGGAGAGCGTGCGCAGGCGGGCGCACGACAGGACGCCGCGCCCGGCCAGCCGCTCGGCCGCCCGGAGCCCGATGCGGCCGCTGCGGACCATGTCGTCGGTGTAGCCGGGCTCCAGCAGCACCCGGGGGACCGGCGCCGCGCCGGGAGAGAAGGCCAAGGACAGCTCCACCGGCGAGTGGTCGTCGGA
Source organism: Actinomadura geliboluensis (assembly GCF_005889745.1). GTDB lineage: Bacteria > Actinomycetota > Actinomycetes > Streptosporangiales > Streptosporangiaceae > Spirillospora > Spirillospora geliboluensis. Next base: position 50,056 of record NZ_VCKZ01000009.1, on the reverse strand, counting down.
CACGAAGCTCCGCGCATTCGGCGGATCCAGCAGCGACAACTGCGCGAGCGGTTCCAGCATGGTGTCCAGCAGGCCCAAGGCCGCGTCCTTCCCGGTTCCGGCCGCTTCGCAGAGCGCCGCCGTCTGCCGCCGCACATGCTCGCCGAGCCGGGGGCCGGGGCCGCCCGGTGAGCCTTCACTGTCCCCGAGCACGGGACCTCCCAGATCAAGGACCGGGCCGCCGCCCGGTTCGGTGTCGCGCCGCCGCATCGCCCCGCCGGCGTGCTGGGCGGGGGCCTCCGCGGCCCGAGCGCTTTCCGGTGCCACAGGGCGACGATCGCCGAGCGGGCTGTCGCGCCGGTCGCTCAGCGGTCGCGCACCGGTCGCCCGGCGGTCACGCGCCGGTCACCTCTCGCCGGGCTCCCGGCGGAAGGGCGAGATCTCGTCCACCACGGCCAGTGCCAGGTCGACGCAGTCCTCGGCCGTGTCGCCGCGCTTCCATGCCTCCGCGTACGACTCCTCGGAGAGTGCACCGCGCACCAGGCGCTCGGCCTCGGCGTGCGCGGCCTGGAACGGCGCGAGGCCGATCATCGCGACTCCCGTCGCCGTCCGCATCCGGTGCGCGGCGCCCAGCAGCACGGCCGAGTGCCGGTGGTGCCCGATGGCGGCGGCCGTCCACGCCAGGGCCTCCACGTCCCACACCGGCCCCCACTCGTCCTCGACGGACCGCTGCCGGACGACGGCGTCCCGCAGGAGCGGCAGGGCCCGGACGGGCTTGCCGTGCCACAGTTCGGCGAGCCCCGTGGACCACAGCGCCCAGGAGGCGAGCCACGTGGCCCGCGCGGTCTCGGCCTCCGCGCGGAACACCTCGCAGGCGCGGAAGGCGGTGTCCCGGGTGCCGAGGAAGACGGCGGACATGGCCCAGAACATGGTGGCCATGAGCGCGTCGCCCGGCCGGTCCGCCGCCGTGAACCCCTCCCGGGCGCGGGCCAGCAGGTCGAGTGACCGCGCGTCGCTCTGGATCAGCAGGTCGTGAACGCCTTCGAGATAGGCCGACTCGGGGGAGTGGGGGCCGACCGCGGCGCGGCACTGCGCCATCGCGGCGGGCACCGCCGCCCGGTCCCCCTGGACGATCACCAGGAAGGCCCGCATCGCCGCCGCGTGCGCGCACACCGCCGCCGGCGGCCGGTCGGACCGGGCCGACAGCCGCTCCAGCCAGCGGCGGCCCTCACCCATCGTGCCGCTGAAGAACCACGACCGCGCCCGGATGAGACCGACCGCGATCTCCAGCCCGGTGCCGGCGTGCCCGGGGGCGCCGGCGCAGAACTCCAGGGCGGCGCGGAGGTCGGGCAGTTCGCGGCGCAGCCGCCGCAGCCAGGCGACCTCGTCCGGCCCGTACCACTCGGTGGCGGCGCGGACCGTGAGATCCCGGTAGTGCCGGCTGTGCCGGCCCCGCATCTCGTCCTGGCCGCCCTGCTCCCGAAGGCTCCGCCACCCGTAGCCCCGGATGGTCTCCAGCATGCGGTAGCGGGTCCCGCCCCCGGTGTCGCCCGCCATCACGATCGACTTGTCGACCAGGCCCGCGAGCAGATCCATCACCTCGTCGCGGGCGATGCCGTCGCCCGCGCAGACCGCCTCGGCCGCCTCCAGGTCGAACCCGCCCGCGAAGACCGACAGCCGCGCCCACAGCAGCCGCTCGCCGGCGGTGCAGAGCTCGTGGCTCCAGTCCACCACGCCGCCCAGCGTCTGCCGGTAGCGGCCGCCGGTGCGGGCGCGGGGCGTCGACAGCAGCCGGAAGCGGTCGTCCAGGCGCGCGAGGATCTCCTCGACGCCGATCGAGCCGAGCCGCACCGCCGCCAGTTCGATGGCGAGGGGGATGCCGTCCAGGCGGCGGCACAGCTGGACGACCGCGTCCCGGTTGCGGGCGGTGACGGCGAAACCCGGTACGGACGCGGCGGCCCGGTCGGCGAGGAGCCGGACGGCGTCCGCGCGGCCGGCGGGCCCGTCCGCGGCGTCGCGCCGCGCGCCCTCCTCGCCCGGGACGGCGAGCCCCGGGACCACGAGCACGTGCTCGCCCGGCACGCCGAGCCGCTCCCGGCTCGTCGCGAGGATCCGCAGGCCGGGCGCCGCCCGCAGCAGCCGCAGCGCCAGCGCGGCGACGGCCTGGACCAGGTGCTCGCAGTTGTCCAGGACGAGGAGCACGCACCGGTCGCGCAGATGGTCGGCCACCGCGTCGGCCGGGGCGCGCGCCGACTGGTCGCGCAGGCCGAGAGACTCGGCGACCGTCCGGTCCAGCTGCTCGGCGTCGGTCCGCGGCGCGAGCACGGCCAGGTCGGCGAGCCACGTCCCGTCGGGGAACGACGAGGCGGCCTCGGCCGCCACCCTCAGCGCCAGCCGCGTCTTGCCCACCCCGCCGACTCCGGTCATCGTGACGAGCCGCGCGCCGTCGAGCGTCCGCCGGGCCTCCGCCAGCAGGCGCTCGCGGCCGACGAAGGTGGTCGTCTCGGCCGGCAGGTTCCCCGGCCGGCGGGTTCGCGGCTCCGCGCCGGGGCCGGGCGCCGGGCGGAGCTCGGGGGCCGCGGCGAGGATCCGCCGGTGCAGGTCCTGCAGCTCCGCCCCCGGATCGATGCCCAGCTCGTCCGCGAGCAGCGCGGTGACCGTGCGGTAGCACTCCAGCGCCTCCGCCTGCCGGCCGCACTGGTAGAGCGCCCGCATGCGCTGCGCCCAGAAGCGCTCGCGCAGCGGATGCGTCCCGATGAGGTTGCGCAGCTCCGGAAGCACGTGGGCGGCGCGGCCCAGCGCCAGATCGGCGTCGATGCCCAGCTCGACCGCGTCCAGGCGCTGCTCGGTCAGGGCGGGGACGACGCCCTGCAGCAGGTCGGGCGGCAGGTCCGACAGGGGCTCGCCCCGCCACAGCCCCAGCGCCTCCCGCAGCAGGGCCGCCGCGCGGCCGGCCGCGCGGCCCGCCTCCAGCTCGGCGCGCCCCTGCCGGACGAGCGCGCCGAACCGGTGCAGGTCCAGGGCGTCCGGCTCGACCTCGACCAGGTAGCCCCGGGGGTGGGTCAGCACGATCCCGGCACCGCCCTCGCCGAGTGCGCGCCGCAGCCGCATCACGTAGTTCTGCAGGGTGTTCCGGACCTGCGCCGGCGGGTTCTCGCCCCACAGCCGGCCGGCCAGCGTGTCGACGGGCACGACGTGACCGGCGTCCACGAGCAGGGCGGCCAGCAGGAGCCGGAGCTTGGTCGCGCCGATCGGCAGCGGCACCCCGTCCCGCCGGACCTCCAGGGGTCCGAGCACCCCGAACTCGTGCCGCACCCGCATCACGCAATAGTAAACGATCCGTCACTTTCACGTCGCTATAAGTAATCGCAGTACTGTTAATTCTGTCGAGAGAAGGCTGTGAACGTGATCAACTAATGAATCGGCGAATGCTCGACGCGCGATGGTGACCGCTGCCGGTGGCGACGTGAATCAGATCAACCGGCGTGGTAGGCACTAGGGTGATGCCGGTCCTGAAGGTCGGCTGAAGGGAGCGCCGGTGGCGAACGACGCGACGGTGACCGCGGCGGACATCGCCCGCCTGGCCGCGGTGGGACGCGCGGCCGTGAGCAACTGGCGCCGCCGGCACGACGACTTCCCCCAGCCCGTCGGCGGGACGGCGGTCAGCCCGACGTTCTCCCTCGCCGAGGTGGAGGACTGGCTGCGCGGCCAGGGCAAACTCGCCGACTCGCCCGTCCGCGAACGCGTCTGGCAGACGCTCCGCTCGGCCGCCTCCGAGGGCATGGACCTTGCCGACGTCCTCACGTTCGCAGGCGCGTTCCTGCTCCATCTGCGCGCGCGCCCCGGCCGCTGGGCGGAACTGTCGGCCGCCCCGGACGCGGAGATCGCGCGCGTCCTGCCCGACGAGATCGCGCACACGCTGCCCGGCGCCGTACCCGCGCCGCCGTCGCCCGTCCCGATCGTCCGCGCCCTGTCGCAGCTCGTGGACGAACTGGGCGTCGCGGAGACCTTCGAGTTCCTGCGCACCCGCTACCTGGAGCACCACAGCCGCCGCGTGTACGTGACACCGGAACCGGTCGTCCGGCTGATGCTCGAACTGGGCGGGCCCGCGCGCACTGTCCTCGACCCCTCCTGCGGGACGGGCGCCTACCTGAAGGCCGCCCAGGCGCTGTTCAAGGACGTCGAGCGGCTCCTCGGCCAGGAGATCGACGACACGACGGCGCGCATGTCCGCGATCCAGCTCGCGCTGCGCGGCGCCCCCGCCGAGGTCTGCCCCGGCGACTCGCTCCTCGCCGACGCCTTCCCCGGGCGGACGGTCGACCTCGTCGTCTCCAACCCGCCGTTCAACGACCGCGGCTGGGGCTACGAGCAGCTGACGGGCGACCCGCGCTGGGAGTACGGCCTGCCGCCGCGCATGGAATCAGAGCTCGCCTGGATCCAGCACGGCCTCGCCCACGTCGAGCCAGGGGGGCATGTCGTCATGCTCCTGCCGCCGGCTGTGGCGGTCCGCCGCTCCGGGCGCCGCGTCCGTGCCGAACTACTCCGGCGTGGGACGCTCCGGGCCGTCATCGGCCTGCCCCCGGGCGCGGTGCCGAACATGGCCGTCGCGCTGACCGTGTGGGTTCTCCGCCGTCCGGCCCCTGGCGACACACCCGCGGACGACGTCCTGATGGTCGACACATCGTCCGACCCCGACAACTTCCGGCAAACCGCCCTGGACGCCTGGCGCCGCTACGCGAAGGGCAAGCCCCCAGGGACGGACTCCAGCGTCGTCGTGCGCATCATCGACCTGCTGGACGACGAAGTCGATCTCACCCCCGCCCGCTACCTGCCGCAGCGGAGCGCACCGACGGCGGAAGGCTCGTTCGTCGCCGCCCGCGAACGCCTAGAGAATCAGGCCGCCGAACTACCGCGCGTGGTCGCCGAACTGTCGTCCCTCACGCAGGCTCGCGCGCGCGCCGACGTCCCTATGACCACCATTGGTGAGCTGGCCAAGGCGGGCGTGGCGGAGATACTCCGTCCCCCTGCCAAGGTCCGGATGGGCGAAGGGAACGTGCCCGTCCTGACCCTGGACGACGTCGCTCTAGGACGGCAGCCCACGGGAACTGCCGCCCCCGACCCCGACCACGTCGAGGTGGCCCCCGGCGACATCGTCGTCTCGCTGTCCGCACGCCATCCCGTGGCCCGCGTCATCACCGAGGAGGGCCCGGTGCTCGGCCCTGGCCTCGCCCTCGTGCGCGCCGACCCGGCCCGCACCGACCCCGACTTCGTCGCCGGCTGGCTGCTGCTCGGCGCGCAGGGCGCCCGGCTGCGCAGCTCGACGTCCTCCGCCCGCTTCGACGTCCGCCGCGCCCGCCTGCCCCGCCTCACCCTGGACGAGCAGGCCGAACTCGGGCGGGCGTTCCGCAAGCTCACCGAGCTGGAGGCCGCCCTCCGCGACACCCACCGCCTCGGCGCCGACGTCCTGCGCCTCGGCCTCGAAGGGCTCGGTGCGGGCACCCTCCACCCGTCCGACTGACGCCGGTACGCTGCCTGCACGGGCCAGTGGAGGTGGGCGTTGCGGCGGGGCGATCTCCTCGGAGAACGCGAACGGTACGAACTCGACCAGGCGATCGGGCGCGGCGGGATGGGCGAGGTGTGGCGCGCCTACGACCGCTTCCTCGACCGGCGCCTCGCCGTGAAGTTCACCAGCGTCTCGGACGAGTCCCTCGTCGGCCGGTTCGAGCAGGAGGCCCGCAGCACGGCCTGGTTCGAGCACCCCGGCGTCCCCACCGTCTACGACTTCGGCAGCCACGACGGATGCTTCTACCTCGTCATGCAGTACGTCGATGGCACGACGATCGACCATGTCCTCGACGCCGAGGAGAGGCTCTCCGTCTCCTGGGCGTCGCTGATAGCCGCCCAGGTGTGCGCGGTGCTGAACGTCGCGCACCGGCGTCCGCTCGTCCACCGCGACCTCAAGCCCAGCAACCTGATGCTGTGCCCGGACGGCTCGGTGAAAGTCCTCGACTTCGGCGCCGCAGTGGGTCTCGGCCCAGGCGACGTACGCCGCACCACCACCGGCCTTGGCGCTCCCTACACGCCGGGCTACACGTCCATGGAGCAGGTGTACGGCAGCCCAGGCCCGCAGAGCGACCTGTACTCCCTCGGCTGCGTCCTCTACGAGATGCTCACCGGACGCCAGGTCTTCCCAGGCGCCACCCCCTACGAGGTCCTGCGCCGCCACGAAGACGAGGCCCCGACCCCACCGAGAGCACTCAACGCCGCCGTTCCACTCGCACTCGACGCCCTCGTCCTGCAACTCCTCGCTAAGCAGCCAGGAGACCGCCCAGCCGACGCGGACGACGTGTACCACCGTCTCCTGCAATTCGTCTCGTCCCTGGAGCCGCTGCCGGGGATCGTCGACACGATCGCCCCGCAGCACCTCTACGCGACGGCCGTCAGCCGCATCCGCCTCACCGGCAGAACCTCGACCACCCGCTCCGAAGAACCCATCGAACCGCCAGAACCGGTAGAACTCCCGACGTTCGACGAGGTCGTCCAAGCGCGCGCGGAAGCCGGCGACCTGGCCGACGCGGGCCGCTACACGCAGGCGGCCGAACTCCTCTCCGGCCTGACCGAACCCGCCCGCCTCGCCCTCGGCGACGACGACCCCGAGTACATGGGGCTCCGCCTGGACCTCGCCGAAGCGCTCTTCCAGGGCGGCGACTACCGGCGCGCCGTCCACGCCTATCGCGCCGCCGCCGTCACCCTGTCCGAGGTCTCCGGACCGGACGACCCCGACGTCCTGGCCTGCCGCGAGCAGGAGGCCGTCTGCCAGGCATACCTCGGCGCCACGGGCACGGCCCTGACCCACCTCCGTGAGCTCCTGGACGACCTCACGCCCGGCAGCCCCTACGACCCCCTCACACTGCGCGTCCGCGAACGCATAGCCCGCCTAGAACTCGCCGCGGGCCGCACCAGCGAAGCCCGCAAGGAACTCACCGAACTCCTGTCCGACCTGACGGGCCTGTACGGCGACGACCACCCGCAGGCGGTCGGCCTACAGGCCCTCCTGCACGACCTCAGCCAGGCAGGAACGGGCTAGGCGACCCCGAGTACGACACGTACAGGTGGTCCCGCGCGCGCGTGGACGCCACGAACAGCAGGCACCGCTCCTTCTGGACGTCCTGTGCATGCGCCTTCGGGTCCTCGCCCTCCGGAGTGACGGCCTTCGCCGACGGCAGCGACTTCTCGTCCGCCCCGATGACGGCGATGCACCGGAACTCCAGGCCCTTCATCTTGTGCATCGACCCGACCTGCACGCCCGGCGACTTGCTGGGCACCTGGTAGGCGGTGATGCCGGCCTCCTTCAACCGCTTCGCCGCCTTGCGCGCCACCCACACGTACCGCGCCGCGACCCCGATCGCGCCCGCCTCCACATCGGCGTCCAGCCACGCCCGCACCTGTTCGACGAGCCCGTCCAGTTCGGCGTCCATGTCCGGATACGCCTTCACCACGGGCCGCCGCCCGTGCATCGGCGACCGGTACCCGTCCAGCGTGTCGGCCGAATCGTCGAGCCCCTGCGCCGGCGAATGCCCCAGCAGCGGCACCGACCACGCCAGGATCTCCTGCGTCGTCCGGTAGTTGATCTTCAGCTTGGTGCTGCGGCCCCGCACGTTGATGCCGAGGCTGGCCAGCGACACGTGGCTGTCGTAGATGCGCTGGTGCGGGTCCCCGACGATGAACAGGTCATCCGGCCCCTCCTTGACGAGCCGCCGCAGCAGCCGCCACTGCGCCGTGTGGATGTCCTGCGCCTCGTCGATGACGACATGGTCGTACTCGGGGCCGTCCACCAGCTCGGCGGCCTCGTTGGCCAGCTGATGGAACGTCGACTTGCCCTCGGCGGCCAGCCCGTCCACCACATGCCCGATCGCGCGCCACACCACCGCCCGCTGGGCCTTCCCGAGCGGAACCCCGCGCCCCGCCCGCGTGCACGCGAGATACTCCTCCTCGCTCTCCAGCCCCTGCGCCAGGACGATCTGCTCCCACTCCCGCTCCAGGAACGTCGGCGAGAACGGCGTCCCGTCCGCCGCCTCCTCCCACAGCGGCTCCAACACGTCCGCACTCGCGATACCGGGCTTGTGGTGCCGCCCGACGATCGAGTACGAAAGCGCATCCACATTCTTCACCTGGATCCGCCCGCGCACCTCGGCGTCATCGACGAGCAGGTCCAGCTGCTTCTCCAACGCCTCGGAGAGATTCCGCGTGAACGTCGTCAGCAGGACACGCCCGCCCTTTCCCGCGAGGAACTTCGCCCGGTGCAGCGCCGTCACGGTCTTCCCCGTCCCGGCACCGCCCGTCACCTGAGCCGGACCGCTGTAAGAAGGCCGGAGCGCGACCCGCCGCTGCACGGGATGCAGAAAAATCCGCCACGTGTCGAAGGGGTGCTCGAGAATGTCGCGCAGTTCCTCGGGCCCATTGACGAAAACGACCTGCCCGGGCGTCCGCCGCATGGCCGTCACCAGGTCGTCGGGGTCGACCGCCGCGGGCTTCTCCTCGGCCGGCAGATACTTCGCGACCTCTTCCCACGCCTGCTGGACGCTCAACCCCTGCGCCAGCGCCAGAAGCGCCATGTACTGCGGCTCCGGAAGCAGCTTCTCCAGCGCCAGCAGATGCGCGTCCTCTGTCAGCACCCGGACGAGCGGGAGCACGTCCTTGTCGACCCCGAGCCGCACCAGGTCCTTCTCGAAAACGTGCCCCAGCAGCCGGAAGACCTTCCCCTCCGCGGCCTGCTCCAGCGCCGGCGACAACTCCTCCAGCGCGGCCTGGTCCCGCACCTCCAGCACGCCGATCGCCTGGTTCACCGAGAACTTCCTGCTCCGCGCCCATTCGATCGCGTCGTCATGCGCCATCACGGCCAGCAGGCAGTACACGTCCCCCTTCTCGGGAGCCAGCACCACCCCGCGCCAGAACTGGTCGATCCGGATCGTCCGGATCCGCGGATCCTTGGCGTTGTTGAGCTTCTCCAGGTGCAGTCCCGCATGCGTATGCTCCGCGAACTTCCCGATGGCCGCGTCCACGCCCTTGCGCACCTTCGGCTCGAGCTTGGCGTACTGCGGCAGGAACGAGTTCGCAATGGCCAGCTGGGCCACCCCTGCACCGCCCTTTCACCCCACCTGACCCCGCGTCAGGTCCGAACATCCTAGAAGCGCCCCGCCCCCCGAATTGTTTGAACCGCGTACAACCCCCCGTCCGCCTCCGGACAACCACGGAACTCAACCGCAACCGGCAACAGACCGCCGCCGTCACCGCGTGTTCCAGCGCCACCGGTGCGGCGCCGCTCACCGGGTTCGTCATCGTCGGTCGTCCTCAGAACGGGGGCGGATCATCGTCCGCGTCCGGATCGGCGATGTCGTCGGACACCGCTTCGGCGCGGTCGCTCACCCGGCCGGACACGCTCAGGACCTCTCCGGTGCGGGGGTCGATGCGCACGCCGTCCACGACGATCGGCGCCTTCGGGTCGCTCGGGGCGCGGTCGGGGCACCACTGGCCGACCGGGCACGTCCCGCACCACGGTCCCGGATCGGGACGGAACACGGTGTCGGCGTGCCATCCGGCGGTCATCCGCCTGATCACCCGCGCGGCGGCCTCCCGCACGGCGGGGTTCGCGACGTCGAACGACAGAACCTCCGCCGCGCCCGGCGTCATCGTCTCCAGCTCGACGGTGCCGGTCCCGTCCCCGCCGAGTACGCCGTGCTCGATCAGCCGGACGGCCAGCGCCAGCTGCGGCACCCGCGTGAACACCTCGTCGGCCTCGCCACCCGGCGCCGCCATGCGGGTCGTCTTCTGCTCCCGGTAGACGACGCGCCCGTCCACCTCGCGGATCAGGTCGGGGTAGGCGACGACGACCACCTCGGCCGCCGGATCGTACGCCGCCACGGTCGGCTCCGTGACGACATCGCCGACGGCGCCCGCCATGGGGCAGGCGGCAAGATGCGAAACTAGGTAAGGCCGCGCATCCCGATACTCCTCCGGGGTCATGATCCGTGCCGCCAGGCCGAGGTCGTCAGCGTCAGCATCCGGAAGGTCGGCGAGGACGCACGCGCGCGCGGGGTGCCGGGCGTGCGCCGCCTCCAGCCACTGGTGGACGGCCCGGCCGCGCCGCGCCGCCGAACCATCGGACCACGCCGCCGCCGGCAGGTGGAGTTCACGCAGGTGAGCCTGCGCCGGGCAGATGAGGTACTGACGCCCGGTCGTGACCGACCACGTCCGCCGATGTGTCCCGCCGCCCTCGATGCCCAGCAGCGCCGGAGCGTGCGGCAACGCGTCGCAGGACGACCGCGCCTTGCAGCCGACGCAGTCGGAACCCGGCTTCCGCACGTCGGTGAAGACGATGTCGGTGACGAGGTGCCGGGTCCTGTCCCGGTAGGCGCGGCGGATGTCGGCGGGCGACGCGTCCACGACGACCCGTGGCGGAACCCCGCTCGCCAGGACGACCTCCACCACCCGAACCCGCGAGGGCTCGCACTCGTCGGGAACGACACTGACCGGCAGGTCCCGATAGACGTTTCCTTCGGCGCGCTGGCCCGCGGCCACCACGAAGGCCAGGGCGTCGTTGGACGGGGCATCGCGCTCACCCGCGCGACCCATCCGGAGCCGTCGGAACTCGCGGACGTCGCCGCCCGGCGACGCGTACCAGCGTCCCCATGCGGTGAGCATCCGCCGCTCCGCCGCCGACTCGTACTGGACGACCCGGGGGAGCCGCTCGGGAACCAGCGCGACATCCTGCACTTCAAGATCGTCCGCGATCCACTCGGCGGCCTGAAGGTAGGCGTCGCATGCATGCCTCACCCACACCGCGACACCGGCATGAACGGTCGAACGGCTCCCGCTGACGACGCTGACCACGGCGTCTTCAACGGCCGTGTCCTGGTACTCGACCAGGTCCAGCGCAGCCTGGACCAGGCCCAGCGGAAACGTCTCCCATGGCGCGTACCGCGGCTTCTCGTAGACGCGGGGCCGGAGCAGGGGGCGGGCCTTGAGGGCGATGTGCGCGGGGCAGCGCCGGCCGTCCCGGTCCAGCGCGCTCGCCGAAAGCCGGATGACATGAGCCTCACCGCGAAGCCCGGCGGGCGGAGTCCAACTGTGCGAAGTCACGGCGTCAAGTAGAGCACATGTGAACTCAATCAACCCATTGTCTGAGGAAAAATGCACACTCACGCCGAGTGGTCGACTGTGTCAGGCCCAACATGCGTCCGCCTTTCGGTCGGTTTGTCGCATTCTGGCGTCACGCGGTGGCAGTACGGACTGTCATCGGCGCTCATGACAGATGGACACAAGGCCAACGCGCGGGGTTACTGGCGAGGATGCTGAACCTGGCGATGACGGCGGCGACCCAAGGGCGCCGTCCCGGCGCGGGGTCAGCTGGACTGTTGTATAACCGGCAGTCGGTGGCGGGAGACGTTCGGCGAGCGCGCCGACTGGCAGAACCCTCTCTAGCGGCGCCGTGTACCTGCGCTACCGAACGCGGAGGTGAGTACTCCGTGGATGCACCTCGGCAGAAGGTGCGTAGAGCGGCACCTTCCGCCGAGGCCGGGCAGACTACTCAGTAGCAATTGGGAAGGCCGGGGATGCGCTCGTTCTGACCGCCCACGGTGAACACGGTGGCAGAGACCCACACCTTCCGGTTGCCGCTGTCGTCGTCGGTCTGGGCCCACCAGGTATTGGTGTTGCCCCACTTGTCGGTGTAGCGCTGCCCCCAGTCGTTCTGGCAGTAGAAGTAGTTCCGGCCCGCGAAGAGCTTCCCTCCCGTCGGGAGCCAGTGAGGGTGGCCGTTCCCGACCCAGCTGTAGCTGTCCGCGGTGATCCAGGTGTTGTAGTAGTACTTCGAAGCGGCCGCGGGAGCCGCCGCGTCTGCGAACGCGCTTCCGGCCGGCGACAGAACCGCCCCGGCGACTCCGACGGCAACAGCGGCCCGAACGACTGCCCTGCGGATGGTCATGGTGCCTCCCCGATATGCGTCGAGTGCTTGCTGAAAAGACAGTACGGAGACGCGTTATCGATCTCTTATCGACCACATCGACGAGCTGGATCTGTTGGGTTACCGGCGGTCGCCGATTGCACTCGTTGGCAGACCCCGATCGAGCACCAAAGAGAACACACGTCGTGGCGGTGGCCCCGGCCGCTCCTGGCGTGACTCTCGGTTACGGAGCCCAGCAGTACGAGTGCCGTGGCCACGATGAGCGGCGGTTCAATCGATCTCTGAACGTTTCACGCGGCCCCCAGGCGCTGATCCCGGTCGTCCCACGATGCGATGGCGCAGGCCATGGAGAGTCAGGGGAACCGCATAGGAGGATTCTTGACGCTCCGGCGGGTCGTCATCCGCACAAGAGAGAGTGTGAGGACGCAGAACGCTAGCGGCCTTGAGACGAGGGCTCGTCCCAAGGCCGGTGATGTCCGTAGCATCAGTGAGCGTCTGCGCGGATCCTGTGGAGGAAGCTCTGCCATTCCTCCTTGGTGAATTCTAGGGTCGGGCCATCGCCGTTGAGTTTGGTGTCGCGGACACCGATCGTCCCATCGGCGGCCTGACCGGCTTCGATGCATCCGCCGTTCGGTTCGCTGTGGCGTGACTTGCGCCAGCTGTGGAAGTGCTTGGTCATGTCCTCGATCCTGTCTGGTCGGAGAGCCCGTTGGCTACCCGACTGAGGAGCCTCATGCTGTCTTCGCGGGACAGGGCGGCCTCTCGCAGGCGATCGTAGATTTCGGTGTAGCGGCCTACGTCGCCTCGCTGATGTAGGACGAGGTCGGTGGTGACGGTGTCGATCACTGCTATTGGTGAGTCGGCTGGGTCTGTGAATGTGTAGAGGTAAAACGCTGACTTGGGGAGGAAACCTCCCGGGACGGTGGCATCGTGCCGGAGCACGCGAACCGCGATCCGTTCCTCTTCAGAGATGACTCTTATCATGTGCCGTAGCTGGGCGATCTTCGCTTGCGGCGGGACGGCGAGCCGGTGGATCACGCACTCGTCGAGGACGGTTTCGTAAGATGGTCCGCCTGCCCGTAGCAGTTCGCTTTGCCGTCGCATGCGAGCTTCGGTCATGCGCTCCGGAACGTAGTCGAGCTTTCCTTGGCACTTGTCCAGGTCGACGAGCGCGGCGATGAACTCGGGAGCCTGAAGGACGGCAGGCATCACGGTCTGGTTGTACTCCCGGACGGTCTCGGCGCTGTACTCGAGGTCCGAGTAGAGCTTCTGGCGAGGCCCCATGGAAACGCCATACCTGTCCCACCACCCCTTGTGGGCGGCCTCGCGGGCGAGTTGGAGGATCCTGTCGTACTGGCTGCCGGTGACTTCGAGGAGTTCGAGCATTGTCATGATCTCGCCGACATCCGGGCGGACTTGGGCGTTCTCCAGCCGGGAGACCTTCGTACGGGTGTAGAACATGAGGCGAGCGAGACCATCGGCCGTGAGGCCACGGCTCTCGCGCAGTTTGCGGATCTCGACCGCCAGTTGACGGCGGCGGACGTATGGACTCGGCAAGGCCGTCCTCCCGAAATCGCGTCGGACATGATCCGAACTGATCACTGATTCGGCACAGTTGATCACTACCGAGTAATCGTACGGTCGCCCTCGGACAAAAACGCGATCCGGGTCTCCGAAACAATCGCGATCCCTGGTATCGGCACACGCGATTTCCGCACGTTCAACATTCGCGTGTCCGATTCGTCCCAGTAGGCCAAATTCACAAAGCCAACATGTGTCGACTTATCGGATATATGAACGAGAGGCGATCCTTGATCCGTCCGCAGGTGATGGATCCGCGTCCCACGGGACACGTCAGTGTGCACTGCGCCAAGACGCCGGCAGCCGCGGGGCGAGCGCGCGTCCCAAGGCCGGTGGTATCCGTAGCATCAGTGGGCGTCTGCGCGGATCGTTTGGAGGAAGCTCCGCCATTCCTCCCTGGTGAATTCTAGGGTCGGGCCATCGCCGTTGAGTTTGGTGTCACGGACACCGATCGTCCCATCGGCGGCCTGACCGGCTTCGATGCATCCGCCGTTCGGTGCGCTGTGGCGTGACTTGCGCCAACTGTGGAACTGCTTGGTCATGTCCTCGATCCTGTCTGGGCGGAGAGCCCGTTGACCGCCCGGCCGAGGAGGCTCATGCTGTCTTCGCGGGACAGGGCAGCCTCTCGCAGGCGATCGTAGATTTCGGTGTAGTGGCCTACGTCACCTCGCTGGTGTAGGACGAGATCGGGTGATGTTATCGATCAGCGTTATTGGTGAGCCGGCCGGGTCCGCGAATGTGTGGGGTAAAACGCTGAATTAGAGATGAACCCTCCTGGGAGGATGGCGTCCTGGTGGAAGTCAAGCCGCCGGTATCATCGCTGTTCGGCGGGCTCGTTTCGGCGTGCGGAAAGCCATTGCCTGGTGTAGGCGGTCGCCTCATCGATGAACTGCTCCAGCCCCGCCCGCTCGAAGTTCGCTTCGTCGATGAGGTACAGGAGGACGAAGATCTCGGCGTATAGCACGGCCCGCACGTCGTTCGGCCCGCCGTCTTCAAGTGGTGGTGCACCGACGACACGGCGGATCATGTCTTCGGCCACGAGTGCGTTGATCAGTCCTGCGTCTTCTTCGGCCTTGATCCGTACGTCAGCCACGAGCCTGACGATCTCGCCAACCGTGTACGTCGGCGAGAACCTTCGGCGCACTGCGACACAGAACGCCCCGTAGAGCAGCGACATGTACCCGGCCGCCGTCTCGTCGTCCACCTGGATCTTCTCTTCCAGGGGTACCCACGCCTTCGGCCCCCTCAATAGAAAGGACCGCAGTGCAAGGATGTTCTCCTCTTGGATTTGAACGGCCGAGTAATCCATTACTCAAGCATTTCTTCTGCGTCTGCGCGAATCTGTGTCATGAAGGCGTCGAGTTCGGTTTCATTGAAATTGGCTTGTCCAACCAGAGCGGCTAGCAAGATGATCTGATGGCGAAGAATCGTTCCGTCATCTATGCCTGATATGGAACCCTTGCCAAGGGCGTGTAGAATCATTCGTTCGGCCACGTCAGGATTGATGGCGTCCGGAGCATCGTCGCTCTTCGCCCGTGCCATCGCGATGAATTCGATGATCTCAGGCCGGTCGGCGGGTTCGCCGTTCTTGACGAAGCGACGCTGGATGGCCTCGAACAAGCCGGCTGCCAGCAGTGCTGCATAGCCGACGTTGTCGGACTGATCGAGTTCGTTGAACAGTCGAAGATGCTCCTCCGGCGGCCGTCCTGCCAGTTGAGTACGGAGTGCCTCTACCTGCTTATCAGTTACTGGCATGTTCTCTTCCTGTGTATCGCTTGAGGATTGCAACGCCTCTTCGAAGCAGTTCGACTGTAACCACGATACTGCTGACTGCGCCGATCATGGCGTCTCCGGCCTTGATGGGCTGATCCACCGAACTGATGCGGTCTGAAATATCCCGGACTGCGCATGGCTGCGTCTGCGGTGGCCGTGAATCGAGCTGCTTGAAGGCTGGTTTGGCGACATCGTTCGCGGCGTCCTGAAGCTCTGCACTGGCTCGAAGCATCTCCCTGCGGATGTCTTTCGGGCTTCGTGGTCGCTCAGGGTCATGCTCACGAACGTCCCTGTTCTCCGGGTCGTCGTCGGGGTCGCGGAGTTCGCCGCGTCCGGCGTCGCCGCCTTGTGCTCCCACCGGGTCGAGGTCTTCGCGGGTCGGAAGTTCGGCCGGTTCCGTTGTCTCGGGTTCGGTCCGCGCCAGTTCGGTGCCGGGTTGGCTGGTCTGCTCTCGTCCATATCGGGGCTCGATGTGTACTTGGCCGCTGCTGTCGGTATACACATCGGAAAGAATGGGATTGGGGTGGGCCTCTGGGTTTGTCTCATTGGTCTCGTTCGGGTCCTGCTCGGTGCCGTCGTCTTCGGCTTTCTTACCACGGTCGCCATCGTCTTCGGCGTGAGGTTCTTGCGTCCCGTGGTTATCGGCGGTCTCTCCGGACGAGGGTGGAGGGTTGTCAGTGGTTTGCCGGTCGCCTGTTTCGCTATTCGGGTCCTCGGGGTCGCCGAGAGGCTCCTGGATCTCGGTGCCTTGCTCGACGGCTCCGTCTTGGCGACGGTCGGCCTCGGCCTGCTCTTCGGCGGGAAGCGGGCGTTGCGAGTCTTGGCTCTGGCCGGTGGGCTGCTCGGCGGCGGGACGGTCCTGCTGCTGGGAAAGAGGCTGTTCGTCGCCCGCCTCCGCCGCTGCGGACGGGGACGCCGGGCCGTTGTCGGTGGGCCCGTCCACCGTCGGCGCTTTCGGCTCGGAGTCTCCCACTGGGTTGGCATCGCGTCCCCGTGACTCTGGGGCGCCGGGTGCGCTGTCCGTCCCGCCCTCCTGAGGAGCGCTTCCCTGCGCGCCGGAGCCGTCGCTGGGCTTGTCGGTGCCCTGCGGAGGTTGCTGCGTGTCCGGTGCTGTTCGGCTTTCAGTGGATGCAGCGGCTTCCTGCCGTCGGAGCGGCTCGTGCTCTTGGTCTTGCGGACGCGGCGCCTCAGGCACTCGGTTCCCGGTCTGCTCCCCGGAGAGTTGAGGCACGGGACGGTCGCGGTCGCCGGGTTCGTCGCGGCCGAGAACTTCGTTGGTCGGTGTTCCGGTGTCGCGGGGGCGTGCTTCCGGCTCGCGCTCGTCATCCCGCGTGCCCTCGGCGTTTGCGGGTGCGTGCTCGCCCTTCCCCGCCTCACGCACGTCCCGACCCGCGTCGGTGTCATCCGCCTTCTGACCGCCGGTTTCGCTTTGCTGCGGGCCGGGACGGTCATCGCGGCCACCGCCCTCCAAGCCGGCGGTGCTGCTGGAGCTAGCGTCCTGGGTCTTGTTCTGCTCCTGGTCCTGCCGAGTGCGGGCGCGGCTTTCCAAGCGGGACGGCTGGCCGGGTGATCCGGGGTTGTCGGCCGGCAAGGTGTACTGCTGTGCGGGAGGCGTGGGCTTGTCGGCGGGCCCGGTGCGGGTGTCGGTCTCGCGTTCGGTGACCTGGGCGGCCTGGGAACGGTCTCGGCTACCTGGAGAGGATGCGCCGGTTCGAGCGCCGGCGTCGCGTGAGCGCGGTTCCTCGTTCCGCGGGCTGCCCTGCCCGGTCTCTGATCTGCTTTGGGTCCCTGCGCTCTCGGTAACTCCACCCGCCTGCGATGAGCCGGGCTTGGCCTCACGGGGGCTGGCCGTGCCCTGGGCACCGCCGGTGTCCTGGCCCTTGCTCTGCTCTTGGTCTTGGCGGGTGCGGGCGCGGCTTTCCAGGCGGGACGGCTGGCCGGGTGATCCGGGATTGTCCGGCGGTGGCGTGTAAGGGCGGTCCCCGGACGTTGGCCTGTCCGTGGTCTCGGTGCGGGTGCCGGTTCCGCCGTTGTCCTCCACGCCCACGCTGGCAGGCCCTTTCCACGAGGGGGCGCGAACCGGTTCGTGGCGACGGTTCGCGGGTCATGTCCCGTGACGCGCGGGGCCGACGTCCAGGGCGCAACCGGACCCTATGTAACCGTGCGCGTGCAGACTTTGCACGTGCGGAAATCGGACGTGAAAGTGCCGTGCCTGCGTTTCGCCTTCCAAGTGGTCGACAGGACCCGCGATTCGTCCTCAAGGAGTGCCTGAGCCGGAAGGGGCGCTGAATCCGACGGTCGGCAATCAAGTGATGCGTCGCCCCGCCCTGCGAGGTGTTGGCGAAGACGCGTTTCTCGGTCAGGGTGGACAGAGGGCTGCGGCTACGTGACCTCCGCCGCCCTCGAAGGCTGAAGATCTCTCCACACTGGATCGAGTGATCGTGAGCAGACGGGGTGTTCGACACCGCGGTTCGCTCACCTGGCGATGAGTTCCTGCCGAGCCGCGAGTCTCACCCGGCGAAACACCCTGATCGAGTGATGGAGAAACGGTGGCAGAAGACGTCTGGCCGATGGTTCATGCGGAGCGTGCGGCGCTGATCGATGATCTCGCCCATCTCGATGACGAGCAGTGGCGGGAGCCGTCGCTGTGTGAAGGGTGGACGGTGCATGACGTGGCCGCCCATCTAGTCGGCACGGCTCGGACGACGCGTCTGGGGTTCGTGGCCGGTCTCGTCCGGGCGCGGTTCGATTTCCACCGTCAGAACGCACGTGGTGTGGAGCGTGAGCGCGGTGCCTCACCTCAGGAGACGTGGGAGCGGCTGCGCCAGGTGGCGTCGCGGCGGTCGACGCCTCCGGCGCCGCTCGACAGTCGGCTCGTCGAGGAGGTCGTCCACGGTGAGGACATCCGTCGGCCGTTGGGGCTCAGCCGCTCCTACCCGCAGGAGGCCGTGGTCAGATCGCTCCGTCTGCAGGCTCGCACGCCCGCGGCTTTCGGCGGGGCCAAGGAGTTGACGGCTCGTCTCCGGCTTACGGCGACGGACGCCGACCTGTCGATCGGAGACGGCCCGGAAGCGAGCGGAACCGCGCTTTCGCTCCTCTTGGCCATCTCTGGGCGAGCAGTGGCGCTGGACGATCTTGGCGGGCCGGGAGCCTCCACGCTGGCGATGGCCGCCTGAGTTCCGCACCGAACGGCCGCAGATGTTCTCCGGGGCCGTTCTCGTCCCCCAGAACGGCCCGCCAAGACCGCGCACGATCATCGTCCGGCAGGTGAGAGCTCATTAGCCCTGGGCGTCGAAGGCGTCGCGGGCGCGTTCGATGGCGGGCATGTGCTGGGAGGCCCAGGCCAGCAGGACGTCGACGGGATCGCGGAGGGTCTTGCCGAGCGGGGTGATCCGGTAGGTGATCGCGACCGGCCGGGTGGAGGTGACCTCGCGCTCGATGACGCCGTTGCGTTCGAGCCGCCGCAGGGTGGCGGTCAGTGATTTCTGGGTGACCCCCGGGATGGCGCGGCGGAGTTCGTTGAAGCGGCAAGGACGCTCGCACAATTCGTTCAGGACGCTGAGAGACCACTTGTCGAGCACCTGGTCGAGCAGCTCGCGGTGCACGGCGTCGATGCGGATCTCGCCCTCGGTATCCATGCTGAAACCTGGTTTCGTTGAAGTGTCCTTCTTGCACTAAGTATCTTAGCGATACCTAGATGAGAAGGAGAACACCTCATGTCCGTCCAGTACCTCACTCCCGAAGGCATGCTGCAGCCCGCGCCCTACCACCATGTGGCCGTGGGCACCGGCACCAGGCACGTGCACGTCAGCGGGCAGGTCGCCCGCCAGGCCGACGGTGCTCCGGTCGCTCCGGGCGACCTGGCCGGGCAGGTCGCCCATGCCCTGCGCAACACCGCCACCGGCCTGGCAGGAGCGGGTGCAACGTTCGACGACGTGCTGCGCCTGACGTTCTACGTCACGAAATGGAGCCCGGAAAAGATCGGTGACTTCATGGCCGGCGTGGAGGCCGTCGCCGAGGAGATCGGGCTGAAGCTTCCGATGCCACCGGCGTCCCTCATTGGCGTCGATTACCTCTTTGAAGAGGACGTTCTGGTCGAAGTCGAAGCCACCGCCCTCCTCGACTGACCCCCGCCCGGTGCAGGCGGGCTCCGTGCCCCTCGCCGTTGCGGACGTCAGGTCCAGACCTGGGACCCGCAGCGGGAGGGGCGCAACTGGATGCTCGGCCTTCCGCATTCCGCTTGCCGGGTCGCTGCGGCTAGCGCGGATAGGTCCCGCCGGGCTCGGCGCCGTTATGACGGACGGTGGCGCGGGGCGTCCGGTGGCCAGGCGGTTCGGGTGGGCATCAGGGGCAGGCCGCTGAGCCAGACGTGATCGGCCTTCGGCACCACGCGGATGGAGACCGGGATCCCGCCGGTCGCGCGGGTCGGAAACTCGCCGGCCCCCGCATCGCGCGACAGGTAGGCGAGCCCTTGCCGGAGATGGGCGCGCGGTCCCGGGTCGAGGTGGCGCGCCCACGGCGGCGCGGGCTCGTCGCGCAGCCATGCGAGGCAGGCCATCGCGTAGCCGAACTCATGTTCCGTCAGGTAGCCGAGACGTGAATAGCCGTCGTTGCGGGCGGCGTTCAAGGTGCGCTCGTCCAGATATCCGAGCGGCTGGACGGAGAAGCCGCGGCGCGTTTCACCGAACTTCATCGCGGCGTTCGCGGTGAAGACGCCGAAGCCGAAATAGACGGTCAGGAGGTCGGTCAGCCGCTCGTGATCCTTGCGTCCGGCGGTGATGCGATTCTCGCCGAGGAGCCGAACATGGCACAGTTCATGCGCGATGATGGCGATCAGATAGGCGGGATCGGACGCCTCCGCCATGTCCAGCCCGATGACTGCTCGGCCGTTCTCGACGTAGTAGTGCCCGACCGCGCGCTTGTCCGCTCGCTCCGCCGTGCCTTCGTCCGCCCGGTCGAACAACTCCACGATGAGCTCGGACCGATCGATTTCCATCAGTTCGCACACTGCGGTGAGCAGGCGGTCGACCTGCTGCGGCGTGCCGGTGTAGTCCTGCGGGCACAGCGCCGGACCGGGCAGGGTCACAGGCCGCAGCGCCGGGCCGCGGCCGAACTCCCGAACGAACCACATGATCGACGCCTCGATCCATGCCTGGTGCGTGATGCCGACCGGGCACTCGGTGCCCACAGTCGGCGACCAGGGCCGCGGCGCCTCGGGCTCTTCGTTCATCGCACTCCCCGGTCATCGTCTTCTTGTATCCCCTTAGCGGCTTCGACGCCCGCGAAAATGGCCGACGCCTGCCGCCCGAACGGCCGTGCCCAGGGCAGCGGCCGAACCGTGCAGATATTTATCACGCATTGCAGCCGCACTGTCAATAATGCCGCGACATTCCCTCCAGAAGGAGGGTTGATAATGGCATGTGCGGAATTTGGATGAGTGAATTTAGAGGCGTTCGCCCCTGCCGTGTGCGAGACGTGCACGTGCGGGATTCGGCCATGCGCGGCCCGTCTGTACCAATCCACCGTCCGGGCCCCCAACTGCGCCGATTTTGCGTGACCGTGAGGCGACTTCCTGTGACGATCGGTGTGCGAAGCAGGGGAGACCCGAGCGAACCGCAACGTCCACGTCCGTGATCAGGAGTGTTCCGATGTCCTTGACGATGCCTCCGGCGGTGCAGCCGGCGCCGATGCGTTGGCGGCGTTCCTTCCCCGGCGGGCCTGAGCAGGCCCGCGACGTCCGCCGGTTCGTCGGCTGCCTGCTGGCCGGCTGCCCCTACCTCGACGACGTCCTGCTCGCCGCCGACGAACTCGTCGTGAACGCGCTGCGGCACACGAAGTCCGGGCAGGACGGCGGCTCCTTCACCGTCGAGATCGCCCAGGACGGCGGCCTTGTCGCCGTATCGGTCACCGACCAGGGCGGACCGGTCGAGCCCGCCGCCGTCGATGCCTGTGAACTCGCCGAGTCCGGGCGCGGGCTGCGCACGGTCTCCCTGACCGCCGCGAGCTGGGGCTGGCACGGCAACGGCGAGGGCCGCACGGTCACCGCCGTCTTCGCGGGGGAGTGGGCCGCGTGACCGAACCCGCCTCCTGGACGCATGTCCGGGTCCAGCGGCGCGTTCACGCCGCGATGACCGCCGCGATGCGCGCGGACGTCCACGCCATCGACGCCGCCCTCGTCCAGAACGAGAGCGGGAGCCTTGATGCGCATAGCCGTGAGTTCGTCGGTGCGTCCCGTCGTCTCGTGCTGGCCTGCACTGCCGCGCTGACCTGCGTCCTGTCGGCGCACCGCCCCAGCAGCGACCAGCGCGGACGGGACATCTGCCATGGGTGCGGGACGCCCGACTGCCGCACGCTGCAGGGGATCGCGGATGTTCTGGCCGCCTACACCGTCCGCCCGAGCCCGATCGACCGCGCCGAGGCATGGCGTCGCGCCGACACCCATTTCGCGTGCGGTGCCCGCCCGGTCCCGGTGGTCGTCGAAGAGTTCCCGGACGGTTTCATCACGCGAGCCGCGACCGCTCGTGCCGACGACACCCGCCCGATCCTGATCGTCGACCGGCACACCGGCGCCTTGAGCCGCTGGCCATCCCTGCCTCACGACACCCTCGTCCGCGAATACACCCGCCATCACGCCGGCCGTTGATCCAAGCAGCACGCGGTGGGACGTCGGCCAGGTCGTCCAGACGGCTTGAACCGCTCCGACAACGCGACCGCGGTATACGCGGGTCCGGCGGACTTCGGCCAGCTCACGAGGTCCGCGTGTGGATCGGCTCGTCACCGCTACGGCAGCGGCTCTAGTCGTCTTCCACGTACGGCCGCCTAGCCCGCTGATCTGCCGCCTTCTTGCCCTCCAATCGCGCACCCAGAGGCAGGGACGGGGGCTGCCGCTGGGCAACGCGTTGGAGGCGCGACAGCAACCCTGACCTCGCTCTCACTCACCGGAATGCGTATTAAGGCAAGACCACAATCTTGCCGACGAGTGAGCCGTGGCGGAACTCCTCCTGAGCCGCATGGATGTCGCTGAGCGGATACCCGGCGGCGATGCGCGGTCGCAGGGCGCCTGTGCGGGCCAGTTCCGCCAGCTCTGCGAAATGGGCACGGGTGTGCATCGAGGAGCCGATGAGGCTGAGATTGTGCAGGTAGAGGCGCCGCAGGTCGAACGAGACCACGGGCCCGGCGACCGCGCCGGCGATGACCCAGCGGGCACCGTCGCGCAGTGCGGGCAGCACCCGCTCGAGCCATGGGCCGCCGGCCACGTCGGCGACGGCGTCCAGCCCGCCGGGCGCCGCCGCCCGCAACTTGTCCTGCAGTTCATCCGGGTCCATGTCACGGGAGACGGTGACTTCCGCGCCGGCGTCGCGCACCACTTCGGCCTTGGTGCCGCTGGTCAAGGCCAATACACGCGCGCCAAGCGCAGCCGCGAGCTGGACGAGGGCGAACCCGACACCGCCGGACGCACCCGTCACGAACACCGTCTCGCCTTTCTTGATGTGGGCCCGCTCCAGCATGCCCATCGCCGTGCCGTATGCCACGGGCAGCGAAGCGAGCTCCTCGTCGGACAACGGCGAGTCGGTCATATCGTGCAGCCGGACGGCGTCGACCACCACATAGGTGGCGAAGCCCCCGTCCGCCTCGCTGCCGAGCAGACCGATCGGGACCGCGTCCTCGCCCTCATCGGCGTAGAACGCCGGATCGACCAGGACTCGCCGTCCCACCCAGTCATCGGAGACGTCGCCGCCGACCGCGGTGACCGTACCTGCGATGTCCCCGCCCTGCACACGAGGGAAGTCCACCGGGCCGCGCCATCCGGCCTTCGCGTCCGGACGGCCCGGCAGCCCGTAGGCGCCCTCCCGCGTCCAGATATCGGTGTTGTTCAACGCTGCCGCAGCCACACGAATGAGCACCTGGCCTGAGCCGACCCGGGGAACGGGCCAGTCCTCCCGCACCTCCAGGGCGTCCGGCCCGCCGTGTCGGCGCAGCACAGCGGCGGTCATCAAAGAATCGTCGCCCATATGTCCTTCCTGGCTCACCACCACTTCCGGACGGGCTTCCCCGAGCGCACCCGTGTAACCCCGCGAGGCGGCGATGAGGGCGGTCGTCGCGCAGCCCGGCGCCCCGGTTTGATCAGGGTGGGCTCTAGGGGACCAGCGTGACCTGGTGCTCGTGACCAGAGTCGATGACGACCTCTCCGTCCGCCAACACGTCTCGGCCGCGCACTGACTCCCACGCCGTGGTGATCCCCTTGGAGGCCTCCAGCGCCAGCAGTGATGTGAAGACCGCGCGTTCCCCCATTGGTCGGTAGACCAAGGAGTCTGGGAAGCTTTCACGCAATTGTTCGGTGTGGCTGTCCCGCATTATGCGAAATAGTGGGATGTTGAAGCTTTGGAGCGCGTGGACGGGAAGCAGGGGGCCTCGTTTGTCGACGTACAGCAGCACGTCTCCGGAGATGTTTGCGGCGAGTCCCTCAAGAGTGTCGGACCGCCAGCCTTGAAAATCATCCGACTCGACGAAGTCAAGTTGGATGGGTCCGGTGCTGCTCACGCCGAGCATGCGGAAGTCATCGAACGTCCAGATCACCGGTTTCCCGTCACTGCGCACCGGAATGCTGAGCTGTTTCACGTCCAGGAGAGACTTGGCGAGTTCGAGTCGGCGGGCTCTGAGCGCGGCCATCTTGCGCAGCCAGGTCCGGGCGCTCGATGCCACGTCTCTAGTGCGGACGTCGACAGTGTTGTCTCGCTCGAACCCGGCAAGGATGTCCGCCTTGCCCGGTCGCAGTTCATGTCGTATCCCACCGTCGGTGGGATACGGGCGGCGGTGATCGAAACCGAAGTACCTGATGTCGTCGGGTATCTCATCGGGGAATGCTTCACAGAAGTAGATCGAACCATCATCCGACGGGCTTCTGGGGTTGTTCTGATCCCAGTCCGGATCCGGCACCCACTTCAACCGGGCGCAGGAGTCGCAGATGCTCCACCGTGGTACGATCACAGCCGCTGCCTCCCATTGAAGTATTCATCGATGAATCGTCCCAACGGTCGTAACAATCGGGCAAGGCTGTGTGCTGATTCGGCTACCTTCCCCGCAGAGCAACCGGGGCACCGCGCTGCCCCCGGACCAGGCTTGATCGATGAGCTCTAAGCGGTCAGTGTCGCCTGGTGCTCGTGACCAGGGTCGATGACGACCTCTCCCTCCGCCAACACGTCTCTGCCACGCACTGACTCCCACGCCGTGGTGATACCCCTGGAGGCCTCCAGCGCCAGGAGCGATGTGAAGACGGTGCGTTCTTCCTTTGGCCGGTAGACCAACGAATCTGGAAACTTCTCGCGCAACTCTTCGATCGATCCGTTCCGCATGATGCGAAACAGTGGGATGTTGAAGCTATGGAGCGTCTGCACGGGAAGAAGAGGGCCTTTCTTGTCGACGTAGAGCATAACGTCCTGGGATATGCCGTCGGCGAGCTCCTCGAGCGAGTCGGTGCGCCAGCCTTGGAAATCGTCCGACTCGGCGAAGTCGAGTTGGATCGGTCCCGTGGTGCTCACTCCGAGCATGCGGAAGTCGTCGAAAACCCAAATCACTGGTTCGCCATCACTGCGCACCGGAACGGTGAGTTGATCCGCGTCCAGCAGGAACGTGGCAAGCTCGAGCCGGCGGGCTCTCAAAGCGGCCATCTGGTCCATCCATGCTCGCGCGGTCGATGTAACGTCCCTGATTCGGACTTCTATGGGAGTCTCTTCCTCGAAGGCGGCCAGAAGATCCGCCATGTCCGGCCGCAGCTCGTGGCGGATCCCGCCGTCGGTCGGGTAGGGGAGTCGGTGATCAAACCCATGAAAGCTGATATCGTCGGGAATTTCGTCCGGGAAGGCGGCGCAAAAATCTATCATCCCGACTTTCAGGGGATTGGTTATCTCATTTGGGTTCCAGTCGGGATCCGGGACGCTCTTCAAAAGCTTGCAGGAATCGCAGATGCTGGACGGGGGTATGATGGTTGTCACTACTTCCCCTTGAAGTGCTTGTCGATGAATTGTCCGATCGCTGCAGATATCGGCGCGGCAGGCGGGCGGCCGCCTGTGAGGCGGGTGTCATAGCCCTGCCCCTTCACCTCCGCGCGGCATGGTTCGGGTGCTCAAGACGACCCAGCATCTCGGTTCTCCTGCACAACGCCCACGCTCGCAACCCCTTCGCTGGCCGCCCGGAAGTGATCCGAGCAGTCGGACGGCTCTTCGGACGTGTACCGCGACGTGCGGGGCTGATGTCTGGCCACGCCGGCCCTTATCCAATCGCGCACGTCCAGGCTTTGCACGTCCCGATATTCGGCCGCACCGCCTGGTTCTGCGTATCTTTAGTTATCGCGTCGACCACTCCACTGCTTCGTCCCATGATGTGGGTAGCATGGGACGAATTTGACTTCAGCAAGGATCTATTCAAGCGAGACGACGATGCCGTGTACGTCCTAGAACAGCTGATATGAGGCTGCCTGTAGGGGCCTCGCGACCTTGCGTGCAGCGGACAGGCTGCTAGGCAGGGGGCGCGCCCGGCGCCGTGGCGGTGTGTGTGGCGCGGTGGCGCTACCGTTCGGGGGAGAGTGCCCCTCGGATGGGAGTTGGTGTGAGGCCGCCGGTCTGTTTGATCTGCAGGGCGTCCCCTCAAGACGACCTTTCGTACGCGTCGTTCACGGCCGTCCGTTTCGCGATCGACGCCGAGGAGGAGGCCGTCCGGCGGGAATGGGACCGGGAGGGCTGGACCGGCCATCCACCGAAAGTGGAGTGGTTCTGCGGCGAGCACACCGCGTTGGCCGAAGAGCATTCGCATCTGCATTGGCGGACGGCCTTGACACGCTTGCAGGCGCATCAGAAGTAGGCCCGCATGGGCTGAGTGCCTGGTAGCGGGGACGAGCCTGCCATGGACTCGGCGTTTTGGCGCGTCCAGTCTCGTGCAGTCTTCGCACCTCAGCGTTTCGCGATGTACTCCGCGCCGCAAGCGTCCGGTCGGCTCGCACGTCTGAGAGCAGCCATGCGATGGCGCGGCACCGTCACCAGGCCTGCTGGTGACGGTGCCGCGGCGGGTTTCGGCGTCCAGGCGACGTCTGTGGTCGGACGGTCAGAAGACGAAGCAGTCCGCGTAGGTTGCCTGCCGGGCGGTGGTGGCCGTGCGCGCTGCGGGGACCCAGGCGCCCGCGTTGCGCGTGACCTGTGCTGCTTCTGTCGAATGCGGAGTGGTGCTCTGGCAGGAGACAGGGGAGCTGTGGCCCGACATCAGGTAGTCGCAGCGTCCGTTGCGGTTGTCAGGGAGGCTGAGGGCGTGCCCGAGTTCGTGGGCGGCGATCCTGGGCGGGTAGAAGCCGTCGTTGACCGCTTGACGTCCCATGTAGATGACGGCCTGGCCGAAGCCGTACATGTAGGTGCGGGGCCACCCGTTGTCGGCGTAGACCTTGACGGTGGCCTGGGCTCCGGTCGCGGGGACGAGCCGGATCGCGGGCACGGCCGCGTTCCATGCGGCGGCGCCTTCGTCGACGGCCGCCCTGAACTCCTGGGCGCCGCTGGCGTCGTAGTAGATCGTCCGGACGGCGAGCGGGGCGGGGGCCGCGGCGGACGCGGGAGCGGCGGCCAGCGCGGGCACCAGGAAGGCCAGCCCAAGGGTGACGGTCAGTGCCGCCATGATCTTTCGGAACATGCGGGAACTCCTGCGGGGTGGGGGCGGGGGTCAGCCGCCGATTTGCTGGTTGATCCAGGACAGGTACGGCGCGATGCCGGTGTACAGGGTCGTGGTCGCGCACTCGCCGCGGTTGTCGCCCGGGCCGTGGGTTTCGCCGACGAGCGTCCAGTTGCCGCGGGAGCCGACGACCGCCGGGCCGCCGGAGTCGCCGTGGCAGGCGGAGTGCGACCGGTCGCCCGACACGCAGACGTCGTTCGCGGTGCCGCCGCCGGCCCAGCACTGGCCGCTGGGCAGGACGGTCAGGTCGATCTCCTGCAGGATGGTGGGGGTGCTGCAGTACGGCCAACTCGTGCAGCCCCAGCCGAGCAGCCGAACCGGGGTGTTCGGCGCGGGGTTGGACTGCGCCATCCGCACCGGGGCCGCCTGGACGGGCGAGGACAGGTGCATCAGCGTGAGGTCGGTGCCCGGCCGGGTCGTGCGCCGGTCGATCGACCGGACCTCACCGCCGGAGTTCTTGTAGATCGAGCCGATCCGGGCCTGCGACGCCGGGCCGCAGTGGTTGGCCGTGACGATCCACTGGGGCGCGACCAGGCTGCCGCCGCAGCCGTTGTTCAGCGCCGCCATCCAGGAGTACGTCTCCGTGGCGGTGTGGCCGCCGATGATGGGCTGGGCGCCGCCGCCACCGGGAGGTTCGGCAGCCGACGCGGCGGTCGCACCGCACATCGTGAGTGCGGCCGCGCAGGCGACCAGGGCCGCTTGCATCAGTCTTCGCATGGTGGTTCTCCAATCTGGAGTTCAGGCCGGTGGCGGGCCTCACCGCGCTCCCCGACCAGAGCAGGCGGCGGCAGCGCCGAAACGGCGGTTATCGGAGTGTGGAGCCGATTCCAGGACCTCGGGCGTGGCCGCGTTACGCGACGGTGCCGGGCTCCGTTAATGGACGGTGCGTTTCCGATCGTCGGTGGGACGGGTGAACGTGGAAATCTCCCCGGCGATATGGACCGGGCTCCATGAGTGGCAAAGGAAATACAGCACCGCATACTCCGTTGTATGCGGTGTCTCAATGATCTCCTCGGGGGTGCCACATCTACCGGAGGGTAGTTGAGCGAACCATCTCGCTCTAGCGGATGAACGGCTCTAGATGTTCAATGTTGATTTCTAGGAGCGTAGAAATCCGGTGCTGTTCCGTGCCGTGATCTCGCTGATCTCCGGTGGAGGCAGCCGTGTGACAGTTCGGAGTATGAAAGCGGCTTGCGGTGCGCGGCATGAGCGAATGCCCGGGTTCGGCCTCGCGAAGGTTTGAGGGGCGGGCGTTCAGGCCGCTCAGGGGTGTGGTGCGACGTCGATGACGACGTTGCCGATCTTCTGGCCCGTTTCGACGTATCGGTAGGCTTCGACGATCTGATCCAGGGGGTATCGGCGGTCGATGACCGGCCTGAACTGCCCTGACTCCATCAGGCCCCGGAGGTGCTCCACCATTTCCTTGTTCTGTGTGGGCGCGCCGAACTTCACCCTCTTGCCGCGCAACAGTGGCGTGAAGAGTGACAACGGAATGTTCTGCCACCCTGGCCCGAGGTCGGACGACATGTAGAGCCCGCCGGGTTTCAGAAGCCGTCGGCAGCGGCCGAACGTGCTCTTCCCGACCGCGTCGAGTACCAGGTCGTACCGCTGTTCGTCCGCGGTGAAGTCCTGGGTCGTGTAGTCGATGACCCGGTGAGGCCCCAGGTCGCGCACCAGTTGCAGATTCGCCGTGTCGCAGACCGCTGTCACCGTGACGTTCATGCTTTTCAGCAGTTGCACTGCAGCCGAGCCGATGGCGCCGGTCGCGCCGTAGACGAGGACGTCCTGTCCGGCCGTGATGCGTGACGTGCGGATGGCCGAAAGCGCGTAGTGCGCTCCTTCCGTACCGGCGGCGGCCTCGCGGAAATCCGCGTCCGCGGGCATGGTCGCGATCATGCCGCTCTCCGGGACGGACAGGTACTCGGCGTGCGTCCCGAACCGGCCCTCGTTGTAGCCGAAGACCCTGTCGCCGACGGCGAAGGACGCCACGCCGCTGCCGACCGCTTCGACCACTCCGGCGAACTCGGTCCCCAGGATCTTCCGGCGCGGCCGGGTGAGCCCGGTGAGCAGCCGCATGAAGAAGGGCCGGGCGGCGCGGTAGGCGCAGTCCGTGCGGTTCACCGTGGTCGCGTGCACCTTGACGAGGACGTCGCCGTCTCCGGCCACGGGCTCGTCCACCTCGGCGATCTGGACCACTTCGGGCGGGCCGTACCTGGCATGAACCGCTGCCTTCACAAATGCACCATAAGCCAGGCGTCCATCCCCTCTCGTGCGATCAGCCGAGACAGGCCATCTTGGTATCTGCTGCGGCTGTTCGGCTCGCGCGCGCTGCGGCCCGCCCCCTCTTTCCATCGAAGCGCACTGGATCTGTTCTCGCTCCGGCGCAACCACACGTCGGGAGTTGGCCCGCACGCACGGCCGACATCCTGGATCACGCGCTGCACATCGTCACGTACATGAGTGACACCGCCTGCCCGCCCTGGCCTGCCGTCCTCGACCGCAGGCCCATTGGCGGCACGCCGTGACCAGGGACGAGGCAGAATTGGCGGGTTTCCTGTTATCTCTGGTGGTTTCGGAGGTCTCCAGAGGGACCGGCGGCGACTCTCTGGAGGGCGAAGGATGCGTGTGGGCACGGATGTGGACGTGCTGGTCCGGGCGGCGCAGGACGGGGATGCCGGCGCCCGGGAGCAGCTGGTAGCCGACCATCTGCCGCTGCTCTACAACGTGGTCGGCTGGGCGCTCGGCGGCCACGCCGACGTGGACGACGTCGTCCAGGAGTCGGTGCTGCGCGCCCTCGGCGGGCTGGGCGGGCTGCGGGAGCCGGCGCGGTTCCGGTCGTGGCTGGTCTCCATCGCCATGAACCAGGTGCGCCGCCGCTGGTCGGCCCAGCGCGCCGGGACGCCGATGGATCCGCAGGCCATGGCCCAGGTGGCGGGCACCGAGGACGACTTCGCCGGTCTTGCCGTCCTGCGGCTGGAGCTGTCGGAGCAGCGCCGCGAGATCGCTGAGGCGACGCGGTGGCTGGACGCGGGGGAGCGCGAGCTGCTCGGGCTGTGGTGGCTGGAGGCGTCCGGCCATCTGACGCGGCGGGAGCTGGCGGACGGGCTCGGGCTGCCGGTGGCCCACGCGGCGGTGCGGGTGCAGCGGATGAAGAAGCAGCTGGCGACATGCCGCGCCGTGGTGCGCGTGGTGAGCGGTCGGCGGTGCGGCGGGCTTGAGCCGGTCCTCGCGGGCTGGGACGGACGGCCGTCGCCGCTGTGGCGTAAGCGGATCGCCAAGCATATCCGGGACTGCCGCTCCTGCACCGCCCGCCAGCGTGACCTCGCCCCGCCCGAAGCGCTGCTGGCGGGCCTGGTCATGGTGCCCATGCCCGCCGACTCCTCGCTGCACGCGGCGTTGACCGGGCTGCACTCCCTGCTGGACGCCGGTAACGCGGCAGCGGGCGCGGGCAACGCGGCCTCCGGCGCGGGCACAACCGCGTCTGGCGCGGGCACATCCTCGACAGGTGCGACGCACTCCGGGACGGGTGCGGTGAAGTCGTCCGCCGGCGCCGCGCGCTGGGTGGCGGGGGCGGCGGCCGCCGGTGTCGCCGCGGCGGTCGTCTACTGGTCGCTGCCGGAACCGGTCGATCCCGTGCGCCCTGCGCCCGATGCAGCCGCCCCGGCGCCCGTCCAGCGGACGACCCCGAGCACCCCGCCGCCCACGCCCGAGGCCGCGCCGGACAAGGCCCGGGTCACGCCGCCGCGCGCCCCCGCCACCGTCGAGCAGCGGGTCGTGACGCTGGTCAATGCTCAGCGGGCGGCGGCCGGGTGCCCGCCGCTGCGCGTCTCGCCTGAGCTGCACCGGGCGGCGCAGCGGCATTCCGAGGACATGGCGTCCCACCGCGTCCTCGACCACCGCGGCTCCGGCGGCGACGGGCCGGGGGAGCGGATCACCGCCGCCGGATTCCGGTGGAGTGCGTGGGCGGAGAACATCGCCCGCGGCCCATCGGGACCGCCCGCCGTCGTGAACACCTGGATGGACAGCTCCGGCCACCGGGCCAACATCCTCAACTGCGGGTTCACGAAGGTCGGGATCGGGGTCGTGCAGGGTTCCGGAGGCCCCTGGTGGACGCAGGTGTTCGCGACGCCCCGGTGATCAGCGGGCGGCGCCGAACACCTGCGTCCAGTACGGTCCGCCGGACTTCACCACGCCCACGCCGATCTCCCGGAAGCTGCAGTTCAGGATGTTCGCGCGATGCCCTGGGCTGTTCATCCAGGACGTCATGACGCTCGCCGGGGTCGGCTGCCCCTTGGCGATGTTCTCGCCGTAGGTGGACCAGCGGTATCCGGCGGCGGTGATCCGGTCGCCGGGGCTCTTGCCGTCCGGGTTGGTGTGGTCGAAGAAGCCGCGCCGCGCCATGTCGGCCGAGTGACCCTGCGCCGCCGCGGCAAGCTTGCCGTTGGACGTCAGCGCCCGGCAGCCGTTCTTGGCGCGCTCCTTGTTCACCAGCGAGATGACCTGCGCCGCGGCGCCTCCGGCCACCGGCGCGGACGGCGTCTTCGGCCGGGCGGGCGGGGGCGCGGCCGGACGCGAACGCGTCGCGCGCGGGGTCGGCGTGCGCGGCTTGGAGGTCTTCCGCGGCTCCTTACGGGTCTGCTTGGGACTGGCCGTCTCGCTCGGCGACGGCTTCGCGGTGTCGAGCGGGGCGACCGGGGAGGACGAGGGGGACACCGAGGTGTCGCTCGCGGCCGGGGCGGCGCCGGGGCCGCCGTCGAACGCGCCGCTCGCCACGCCGGCGATCCCGCCGATCACCAGCACCCCCGCCGCGCCCGCGGCCGTCCACGCCGCCGCGCGCCCGGACACCGTCCGCTGCTGCCGCCGCCTCGGGCCCGGCCCGCCGGCCCTGGGGGGAAGGGGGTTGCTCATGGCGATGCCACGTCCTCTCTCGTCGGATGTCCGTAGATACGGTGCAGACCTCCGACAGGACGGGCGATAACAGAAAAATCAGAGTCGATCGTGAAATCCAGCCACCCGTCCGCAAGGACGCGGGCGCAAGCCGGACCCAGGCCGAGGCGAGGCGGCGGCGACGCGAACGCTCTCCATGGACCGCTCGCGACGCCCGGTCGGCGAGATTTGGCTGACTATTGGTCTCACTCTGCGCCCCACTGATCCGGATATCACCGTTCTTCAGGTGGAATGAACTCCGATGCGGCGGACTCCGCAGACGAAGGCCATGCCATGACTGCCGATTCCCGCCCACCCGCGAAGCGGTGGATCCTCGCGGCCCTCACCGCCCTGGGGGCGGTGCTGCTCCTCGCCAACCTCGCCGCCTGCGGCGGCGAGACGCAGCGGAAGACGTCGCAGGGCAGCCGGGGACCTGCGCCGCCGCCGTCCTCGTCCTCGACGGAGCCGCCGGACGAGGGCGGGCCGCCGTCCTCCGAACGGCGGGGAGGGAACGGCCTGGATCCGCGTTTCCGCACCTGTGCCGAGGCGAATGCCGCCGGGTACGGCCCGTACGTGAAGGGCACCGACCCCGAGTACGCCTGGTATCAGGATCGCGACGGCGACGGCATCGACTGTGAGTTCGCGCACGGCGGCGAGCCGTCGAGCCCGGCTCCCGCCCCATCGCCGACCGAGGAGCCGTCCACCTCCGAAGAGCCGTCCGCGCCGACTGAGGAGCCGTCGGACTCGGGGCCGAGCCTGGAGCCCGCCCCCAGCGACGAGCCGTCCGAGCAGACCACCCCTAGCGACGAGCCGTCCGAACCCGGGCCGAGCGAGGAGCCCCCGGCGCCCAGCTCGTCAGGCGGGCAGCCCTAGCGGATGCGCCGCCCGAACGGCCCCGCCCAAGCTGAAAATCGATGGAGATGGAACGCCGGCCGCAGCGGCAGCAGCGGCGCGGTCCAGTTCACGAACGTCGGCTTCAACGGCTCGCTCGCCGCCGGCCAGTCGACGGAGTTCGGCTTCCAGGGGACCGGCACCGGCACCGGGATGGCTCCCACCTGCTCCGCCAGGTGATCCCGTGACGCCCGGCCCGGCGCCCGGCACGGAAGGCCCGGCGCCTCCGCACCGGGCCCCGGGCCGGGCCGTGCGCGCCCCGTCCACCCGCCCCGGTCGGGATCATTCCCGCGATATCGGGAAGACTGATACCGACCTGCCGACGAGCGGCCCGTTCCGGCCCGGTGCGGACCGGAATGACCGCGACATCTAAGGTCATATGGGAGGACGACGGACGGGGCTTCATCCACCGGCGGTGGCGGGAGCCCGCGCGATTCTGGGGCGGCAGCAGTGAAGGTCAAAGAGATCATGACGAGCCCGGTGATCACCGTGGAGCGGGACGCGGCCGTGCCCGACGTCGCGGCCCTGCTGCGCGCCCGCCGGATCAGCGCCGTCCCCGTCGTCGACGGGCACGGGGCCGTCGTCGGCCTGGTCAGCGAGTACGACCTGCTGGCCCGCGAGGGGCGGACCGCCGCCGACGTGATGACCGCCGCCGTCATCAGCGTCACCGAGGACACCGACGTCGAGGAGGCACGCCACCTGCTCCTCGAACGGCGCATCCGCCGCGTGCCGGTGCTGTCGGGCCGCGAACTCGTCGGCATCGTCGCCCGCTCGGACGTCATGGCGCTGCTGACCACCGAATGGGCGTGCGAGGTCTGCGGCGAGGTCGTCCGCGGCGAGCACGCGCCGCCCCGCTGCCCGAAGTGCCATGCCACCGCCGACCGGTTCGAACTCCAGGAGCCCCTCCCGGGCGCCTGAGCCGTCCCGTGCGCGGGGTGACCGAACGCCGCCGGCGCATCGGCCCGGAGCGGACGCCCCGAGCGCCGCGCCCGGCGGCCGTTACGGAATGGTCCGCCGGGTCATCCCCTCCGCCTCCGGGTCGATCCCCCAGGAGAAGACGACGCGCGGGTGGATGCGGATGACGTCGTCGGCGCCCTGCGGCCCTTCGACGACCGCGGGCTCGGCGCGCCCCCGGACCTCGACGCCCCGCACCCTCCAGGGCTGGACGGACGCCAGGTCGTCGACGACGAAGGCCACCTGGTCGTTGTCGCGCAGGTTCCGGTACTTGCGGCTCTCGGCGAGGTTCCAGCCGCGGATGTCGATGGTGCCGGTCTCGGCGTTGTAGGCGAAGCCGACCGGGTTGTTCTGCGGGTCGCCCTTGGGGCCCACGGTGGCGAGGCGCCCGAGCCGCTGCGTGGACAGGTATTCGCGTTCGATGTCGGTGAGGCTCATACCGTCCAGCCTGCGACCTCAACCGAGCTTGAGGTCAAGTGCTTCGATGACGTTCCGGAGCCGGGGCGACATCCGCTCGGGCAGCTCGTCCACGGGGAACCAGCGCGCTTCGAGGACCTCCGCCGCGTCCAGGGCGAGCAGCCCGCCGACGACCCGCGCCTCGTAGTACGCCTCGACCCGGTGCCGGAAACCGCTCGCCACCCGCAGCGGGGGCCCGGCGACCTCCACCTCCAGCGCGGTCTCCTCCCGCACCTCCCGGACGACCCCGTCCTCCAGCCGCTCACCGGCGTTCACGTACCCGCCGGGCAGGCCCCACGCCCGGTACGCGGGCCACAGCCGGTGCCGCAGCAGCAGGATCCGGCCCCGCTCGTCCCGGACGATCCCGCCCGCGTACACCAGAAACGTGTGGTGGCGGAACCGTGCGACGCGCCACTGCATCCGCCCGCTGAGCCGCCGCCACACTGGCGCGGCCAGTACCCCGAGACGCGCGCGCACACCGGACGGGATCTTCATTACCGAGATGCTAGCCGTCGCCGCGCGGCCCCACGGTCCTGCCTCGTGGTCCTCGTCACATCCCGCCCCGACTGGGATCTCGGGCGCCGCCGCCGTTCGTCGGACAACACAAGGACGCGCCACGGGGAGGACGCAGTGACGACCATGATGGAACGCCCAGCGCTTGAGAAGGAGCCCGCCGGCCGCACGCCCGAGGGCGGTGCGCCCATCCGCCGCGCGCCCGTCCGCCTGCTCCGCAAGGTGGCGGTCGCCACCGCCGGGGCCGCCCTGATCGTCGCGGGCGTCGCCATGCTCGTCCTGCCGGGCCCGGGCGTCGTCGCCATCCTCGCCGGCCTCGGCCTCCTCGGCACCGAGTTCCCGACGGCCCGCCGCATCAGCACCCGCCTGAACGGCTACGCCAAGACCGCCTGGCACAAGATCCGCACAGCGGCCGGCCGCCCCAAATCCTGATCACCGCCCCGCTCCGGGGCATTGCGGATTTTATCCGGCCTCGGTGAGGCGATGCGCGGCACGGAAACGCGGCCGGGCCCGGTAGAGCGACGGCGGTATTGCCCTTTAAGGGCCGCCGGATATCGAGGCCGCATCCCCGGGCCGCTCTGAAGGCTGCGCCGTACCAGGCGCTCTGACCACCGAGCCTTTCCCGGCCGAGCACCTCCCGTGCGCCGACGAGATCGCCGCGCGGGAGGTCAGGCGCGTCACGGCGTTCCCAGGTGGCAGCGGACGTTCCCGGAAACTCTCCCCGTCCACGGTGGGCGACCGATCACGCCCGGCCCCTTGCGGCCGGGCGGAAGTGATTCCTGTGATCTCTGAGACGGCCGGGATTCACCGGATAATGGTCGTCACTTGCTGGGCTTGTCGGCCCGGAAATTCCGTGCTATCTCGGATTGCAACGGCGAATTCTGACAAATAGTGTTGATCAGTCTCAGGGCTTGGGGGAATGGCGGGACGGGTATAAGGCGAGCGGCATAATTCGATACGACGCTCCGGAGTGCAGATGCGTCTCACCCGCCCCTGTCTGGCCGCTCTCGGTGCGGTGACACTCGCCGCCACATCACTGCTCTGGTCCGGTTCCGCCGCGGCGGCCGGGACCAACTACGTCGCACTCGGGGATTCCTACTCGTCCGGCACGGGGGCCGGGAACTACGATCCGGCGAGCGGATCGTGCAACCGCAGCGCCAACGCCTACCCGAACCTGTGGGCGGCGGCGCACTCGACGAGCTCGTTCAAGTTCGTGGCCTGCTCGGGGGCGACGACAGCGACCGTGGCGAGCGGGCAGCTCGGGGCGCTCAGCTCGTCGACGACGCTCGTCAGCGTCACCGCCGGCGGCAACGACGCCGGGTTCGCCGACGTCATGCAGACCTGCGTCCTGTACTCGACCACGACCTGCCAGAGCCGGGTGGCCCAGGCCGAGACCTACATGCGGAACACGCTGCCCGGGCGGCTCGACTCGCTGTACTCCCAGATCCACGCGAAGTCGCCGTCCGCGCGGGTGGTCGTGCTCGGCTACCCGCGCCTGTACAAGATCGTGAGCGTGTGCGTGGGGCTGAGCAACGCCAAGCGCACCGCGCTCAACGAGGCCGCCGACACCCTCGACGGCGTCATCGCCCAGGCGGCGGGGCGCGCCGGGTTCACCTGGTCGGACGTCCGGGACGAGTTCGCCGGCCATGAGCTGTGCTCGGGCGACGACTGGCTCAACGCGGTCACGATCCCGCTGGAGTCGTCCTACCACCCGACCGCGCTCGGTCACCGGCTCGGCTACCTGCCCGCGCTGACCGGCTCGGCGAGCCTGGCCCTGCAGCAGCAGGGCTGACCCCGCCTCCGGCCCCGGCCGCTCGCCCACCCCGGCGGCCGGGGCCGTCCGCTGCCAGAATGTTGTTCTGGTGTGGCAGAATAATGTTCTGTGAGTGAGGCGGGACGGGACAGGATCCTGCGGGCGGCGCTGGAGGCGTTCGGCCGCGACGGGGTGGCCGGGACGACGCTGAGCGCGCTGCGGGCGGCCAGTGGGGTCAGCGTCGGCAGCTTCTACCATCACTTCTCCGGCAAGGAGCAGGTGGCGGAGGCCCTGTTCGTCGAATGCGTGTCCCTGTACCAGGACGCGTTCCTCGCCGAGCTCAAGGCGCATGCCAGCGCGCGCGGGGCGGTGACGGGTGTCGTGGCGTTCCATGTGCGGTGGTGCAGGGAGCATGCCGCCAGGGCCCGGTTCATGTTCACCGAACGCCCTGCGGCGAGTGACGCGCTGGCCGAGCGCAACCGGGCGTTCTACCGGGAGGTACGCGCCTGGTGGCGCGTCCAGGCGCGGCATGGCGCGCTGATCGATGTGGACACCATGACCGCGTTCGTGCTGTGGCTCGGCCCCGCCCAGGAGTTGTGCCGGTTCTGGCTCAACGGGCAGGGCGCCGAGCCGGACGGCGGGCAGGTCGAGGTACTGAGTGAGGCCGCGTGGCGGTCGGTGGGGAGCAGCCGTGGTGATTGACGCGTGGATGCAGCACGGAACCGTGCGGTTCCTGCAGCACGAGATGCTGGACTCGCTGTGGCGGTGGCTGGGCCGCAAGCCGCCGGCGGAGGAGGTGCCCGTCGCGGAGACCGTCGCCGCCATGGACGCCGGGGGAGTGGACGTCGGCCTCATCAGCGCCTGGTACGGGCCCGAGGGCGACCTGGTGAGCAATGACGAGGTCGCCTCGTTCGTCCAGCAGGCCGAGGGCCGGCTCATGGGCGTCGCGTCGGTGGACCTGCGCAAGCCCATGGAGGCCGTGCGGGAGCTGAGGCGGTGCGTGCGCGACCTCGGTTTCAAGGGCCTGCGCGTGGTGCCGTGGCTGTGGGAGGCGCCGCCGACCGACCGCCGCTACTATCCGCTGTTCGCCGAGTGCGTGGAGCTCGGCGTCCCCTTCTGCACGCAGGTGGGGCACACCGGGCCGCTGCGCCCGAGCGAGACGGGACGGCCGATCCCGTACATCGACCAGGTCGCGCTCGACTTCCCTGAGCTGGTCATCGTCGGCGGCCACATCGGCTACCCGTGGACGGAGGAGATGGTCGCGGTCTGCCGCAAGCACCCGAACGTCTACATCGACACATCCGCGTACACGGTCCGCAGGTATCCGCCCGAGCTGGTCCGGTACATGGCGCAGGACCGGCACCACAAGGTCATGTTCGGCACCAACTACCCGATGCTGACCCCGGAGCGGGCGCTCCAGGGCCTGGACGGCCTCGGCCTGGACGAGGCGGCCCGGGAGGCGTTCCTGTCCGGCAACGCCGCGCGGGTCTTCCGCATTTAGTGATCTACAATGTAAAGGTCACCGGCGGAGCGTCCGGCACGCGAGCAGCCCCACCGGGACCGGCGCCCAGAACGTGACCGCGCGGAACAGCAGCACGGCCTGCAGCGCCGGCCCGGCCTCGACGCCGAGCGCGGCCAGCGCGGCGACGAGCGCGGTCTCGGTGGGGCCGACGCCGCCGGGCAGCGGGACGGCCCCGCCGGCGGCGGCTCCCACCAGGTAGGCGGCGAGGAGCGGCAGGGCGTCGCCGGGGCCCGCCGCCGTGCCGGGCACGGCGAGGACGCTGAGCGCGAACGCGATCGCGAGGGCGAACGTGGTCCCGGCGGAGGCGGCCAGGGTGACCGCCAGGTCGCGGGGGCGGCGGCACAGGCCGGCGAACCCGGCGGCGGCCCGTCCGACGGCGGGTGAGCGGGCGGCGCGGCGGCCCCACAGCACGGCGGCGGGCAGCAGCACGCCGCCCGCGATGAGCAGCGGGACGGGCGGGACGAGCCCGGCGGCCCGGGCGGCGTGCTCGCCCAGCGCGTCCAGCATCGGGCCGTTCCCGCCGCCGGCGGCGAGGACGGCGCCGAGCAGCAGCAGGTCGGCGGGGACACCCGCCACCTGCAGGACGGCGACGGCGACTGCGGCGCGGGGGAGCGGCAGCCCGCGGCAGACGAGGTAGCGGGTGTTGACGGCGACCGCGCCGAGCCCGCCCGGGGTGACCCGGTTGGCGGCGGACGCGGTGAACTGGGCGAGCGTCGTGGCGACCAGCGGCAGCGGGCGGCCCGCGGCGCCGCGCAGCGCGACCGCGGAGCAGACGTAGTGCAGCACGCACAGCAGGACGAGGGCGGGGAGGAACTCCCAGCGCATGTGGCCGAGGGCGGCGGCCGCGGGGCGCAGCGGGCCGAGGACGACCAGCAGTGCGGTGGCGAGGCCGGCCAGCACGACCCCCGCGATCGTCCAGCGGGCCCGGTGGGCCCGCTGGACGAGAGGAGGCGGTGCGGTGTCGGCGCCGGTGTCGGCGGCCACCGCGGGTTCGGCGCCGGCGGCGATCGTGGTCACACCCCAGTGATCGGTGATGGGAATGACGAGCGTGCGACCTGCTGATACCCGGTGAAGCGAACGATATGGGACGTTTACCCGACAGGCCGGAGAAGTCATGTGCGCTCGGTGACGGGCGCCCGGCCGGGATACGGCATTTTCTCCGGCGGCGCGCCGGGTTTGGTCGCCGTCCGAGATTCTTTTCACACTATGATCAGGGATCGCTACAGGACGTGACGATCATTTGACCGGGGAGTGTGACGACCATGACCAGCGCTCACCAGCGGCTGGGCGAACGCATACGGGTGTTCCGGGGCACGCGGGGCGGCCGCCGGACCGTGCCCGCGACGGCCCCCGGCGACCGCGCGATCGTCCTGACCTGTAGCGACTACCTCGCCCTGGCCGAGCATCCGGCGATCACCGCCGCCATGATCGCCAGCCTGCGGGCGACGGACGGCGCGGTGCCCGCGCCCGGCCCGTGCCTGCCCGACGACCACCCGCAGCTCGTCCTCGGCGCGCGGTTCGCCCGGCACCTGGGCGCGCGGGCGGGGGTGCTGTGCCCGTCCGGCTGGGCCGCCAACACCGGGCTGCTGCAGGTGGTCGCCGGGCCCGACGTCCCGGTCTACCTGGACGTCCTCGCGCACATGTCGCTGTGGGAGGGGGCGCGGGCGGCGGGCGCGGAGCTGGCCTACTTCCGCCACAACGACCTCGACCACCTGCGCCGCCGGATCGAGGTGGGCGGCTCCGGCGTGATCGCCGTGGACGCCGTCTACAGCACCGACGGCTCGGTGTGCCCGCTGCCCGGCCTGGTGGAGGTGGCCGCGGAGCACGACTGCCTCCTGGTCGTGGACGAGTCGCACTCGCTCGGCACGCACGGCGAGCGGGGCGAGGGCCTGGTCGCGGCGTCCGGGCTGACCGGGCGCGTCGACTTCCGCACGGCGAGCCTGGCGAAGGCGCTCCCGGGGCGCGCGGGGCTGATCGCCTGCGACCGTCCCGGCTTCGCGGACTACTTCGCGCACACCGCGCTCCCGGCGGTGTTCAGCTCGACGCTGCTGCCGCACGACATCGCGGGCCTCGCGGCGGCGCTGAAGGTCGTGCGCCGGGAGGGCCGGCGGCGCGACCGGCTCCGCGCGGTCGCGGCCCGGCTGCGCGCCGGCCTGGCGGAACTCGGCTACACCCTGGTCGAGTCCGACTCGCAGATCATCGCGCTGGAGGCGGGGTCGGAGGCCGAGGCGACCCTGATGCGGGACGCGCTGGTCGGCCGCGACATCTTCAGCGCGGCGCTGTTCCCGCCGACGGCGTCGGTGGGCCGCACGCTGGTGCGGCTCTCCGCCCATGCCGGGTTGACGGACGGGGACGTCGCCCGCGTCCTGGAGGCGTGCGAGGAGCTGCGCCCCCAGGTCGCCGCCGCCGTGTGAGGGCGCCGCCGTGTGAGGGTCACGCGGCGGGCCGGTACCGGTCCTCGCGGGTCTGGGCGCCGATGTAGCGGAGCATGCTGCGCAGGGCCCAGTGGTTGACGCCGCTCGGCATCATCCGGTAGCCCTGCCGGTTGGCCAGCGCGAGCGCGGCGAACCGGGCCTGGTCGAGCGCCGACCAGGGGATGTCGAACCGCTCCCGGACGAGCGGCGGCAGGCAGCCGAAGGTGATGAGCCGCAGCGGGCGCTCGATGACCATGCGCCCGGCGCGGTCGAGGCGGGGCCCGCCGACGGGCAGGATCGTGATGGTCTCGGACCCGTGCCTGGCGATCTCCAGTGCGCGGGCGGCGGCGGGGGTGAGTTCGAGCGTCCGGGCGCAGACGTGCCAGAACTTGGACTGGAACGCCGCGTAGTCGGCGGGGACGGGCCGCATGCTGACGCCGTACCGGGAGTACCAGGTGACGGTCTCGGCGTACATCTGCTCGTGGTCCTCGGCGGTGAGGGTGCCGGGGTGGAAGGTCTCGGCGGCCTTGAAGATCTCCCAGGTGAAGGTGGCGTGCGCCCACCAGAAGGTCTCGGGTTCGAGGGCGTGGTAGCGGCGGGCGTGCTCGTCGACCCCGCCGATGCCGCGGTGCAGGTCGCGGATGCCGCGGGCGCGGGTGACGCCGTCCGGCGCGAGGATCGTCGCCCAGATCTGCGGGACGGACCGGTGGATCCGGTCGAACGGGGCGTCGAAGAACGCGGAGTGCTCGCCGACGCCGGCGCCGATGCCGGGATGCATGAGCTGCATGAGCCCGGCGGCGGCCCCCGGGAGCAGCGAGCGCAGATCGGCGGCGTGCCGCCAGAGCAGCGTCCCGGGCACGAGCGGCGCGTGCGCGGCGGTCCGGGACGACCGGGCCCGGCCGGCGGCGACGGACGAGGACGAGGCGGGCATCGCACCTCCAGGCCGGTGATCGCTTACCACGAGCATAACGAAGCTGAGACAAGAATCAAGCTTTGTCGCACGTCCCGCGATGGCCGGGCGGCAGTCGGTGCCGGAAAAGCGGCGGGCGGGTGCGGAGGAGGCCTCCGCACCCGCCCGGCGGGTGTTCTGAGCGAGGTCAGGCGGTGGCGGGCTTGTAGACGGCCACGGCGCAGGCGCTGCCGAGGCCGATGTTGTGCTGGAGGGCGACGCGGGCGCCTTCGACCTGGCGCTTGTCGGCCTGGCCGCGCAGCTGCCAGGTCAGCTCGGCGCACTGGGCGAGGCCGGTGGCGCCGAGGGGGTGGCCCTTGGAGATCAGGCCGCCGGAGGGGTTGACGACCCACTTGCCGCCGTAGGTGGTGGCCTGGTCGTCGATGAGCTTGTGGCCCTCGCCGACCTCGGCCATGCCGAGGGCCTCGTAGGTGATGAGCTCGTTGGCGCTGAAGCAGTCGTGGAGCTCGATGACGTCGACGTCGTCGATGGAGACCTGCGCCTCGTCCATGGCCTTGCGCGCGGCCTGCTGCGAGACGCCGAACCCGACGACCTGGATGGAGGAGTGGTCCTCGAAGCTCTGCGGTGTGTCGGTGGCGATGTGGTGCCCGGCGATCTCGACGGCCTGGTCCCACAGGTCGTTCTCGTCCAGGAACCGCTCGCTGACGACGAGCGCGGCGCCGGCCCCGTCGGAGGTGGGGGAGCACTGCAGCTTGGTCAGCGGGTCGAAGATCATCGTGGCGTTCTTGACGTCGTCGAGCGAGTACTCGGTCTGGAACTGCGCGTACGGGTTGTTGACCGAGTGCTTGTGGTTCTTCCAGCCGATCCACGCGTAGTGGTCGGGAGTGGAGCCGTACTTCTCCATGTGCTCGCGGCCGGCGTTGCCGAACATCTGCGGCATGGGCGCCTTGTCCAGCTCCCACTCGCGGCCCGCGGTCATGGAGCGCAGGTGGTGGTCGATGATGGTGACCTTGGACTCGCCGACGCCGGCGCCGAGCGAGCCCTTCTTCATCTTCTCCATGCCGAGCGCGAGCGCGCAGTCGGCGAGCCCGCCGCGGACGGCCTGGCGGGCGAGGAACAGCGCGCTGGAACCGGTCGCGCACGCGTTCATCACGGTCATGACGGGGATGCCGGTCATGCCGGTCTCGTAGAGGGCGCGTTGGCCCATCGACCCGTACATGGAGCCCGCGTAGGCCATCTCGATCTTGTCGTAGCCGACGCCGGCGTCCGCCAGGGCCTTGCCGACGGCCTCCTTGGCCATGTCGGGGTACTCCCAGTCGCGGGAGCCGGGCTTCTCGAACTTGGTCATGCCCACGCCGACGACGAAGGTGCGGTTGGCCATCGGGCTCGCCTCCTGTAACCGAATGCTGTTCGGTGACACGATAACGCGCCGCCCGCGGGGCCGCCGGGGCGCTCTCGATGATCGGGACGAACCCGCCGGTCAGCCCGGCATCTCGGCGGCGAGGGCGGCGGCGAACGCGGCCACGTCCTGCTCGGTGGTGTCGAACGAGCAGACCCAGCGGACCTCGCCGGTCGCCTCGTCCCAGGTGTAGAAGGCGAATCGCTCGCGCAGCCGCTCCGCGACGTCCTTCGGGATGACCGCGAAGACGGTGTTCGCCTGCACCGGCTGCGTGATCTCCACGCCGGGGACGGCGCGGGCGGCGGCCTCCAGCCGGCCCGCCAACGCGATGGCGGGCGCGGCGTTGCGCAGCCACAGGTCGCCGTCCAGCAGCGCGACGAGCTGCGCCGACACGTACCGCATCTTCGACGCCAGCTGCATGCTCGACTTGCGCAGGTAGCTCACCCCGCGGACGGCGTCCGGGTTCAGGACGACGATCGCCTCGCCGAGCAGCAGGCCGTTCTTGGTGCCGCCGAACGACAGCACGTCCACGCCCGCGTCGGTGGTGAGGGCGCGCAGCGGGACGCCGAGGGACGCGGCGGCGTTCGCGATGCGGGCGCCGTCCATGTGCACGGTCATGCCGCGCTCGTGCGCCGCCGCCGCGACGGCCGCGGTCTCCTCCGCCGTGTATACGGTGCCGAGCTCGGTGCTCTGCGTGATCGACACGACGGCGGGCTGCCGCCGCTGGACGTTGCCGAACCCGGTCGCGTACCGCTCGACCAGCCCGGGGGTCAGCTTGCCGTCCGGCGCCGGGACGGTGATCAGCTTCAGCCCGGCGATCTTCTCGGCGGCGCCGCACTCGTCGGTGTTGATGTGCGCCGACTCCGGGCACACGACCGAGCTCCACCGCTCCGACATCGCCTGCAGCGACACCACGTTCGCGCCCGTCCCGTTGAACACCGGGTACACCTCGGCGCGGTCGCCGAAGTGCCGCCGGACGACCGCGCGGAGCCGGCCGGTGACCGCGTCGTCGCCGTAGGCGGGCTGGTGCCCGGTGTTGACCTCGGCGAGGGCGGCGAGGACGTCGGGGTGGACGCTCGCCTGGTTGTCGCTGGCGAAACCGCGCGCGGCGGGAGGGGTCTCGGGCGGGTGAGTCATGCGCCCATTCTCCCGGACGGCGGCGGCCCGCCGGATCGCCGGCCCAGCGGGGCCCGCCGATCGCTAGGCCGGGCGGTCGGTGATGTTCTGCACCGGCGCGGGCGCGGCGTCGGCCGGCGGGTGCTCGGCGGCGCGCAGCGCCATGCGGGCGCGCATGGCGTCGAGGTCGTCGCCGAACCTGGCCACGGTCGACTGCAGGTCGCGCCAGAGCCCGGTGCGCTGCTCCAGCTGGGCGACCTTGGTGCGCAGCTCACCGAGGCGCCGCTCGGCGGTGTCCAGCCGGGCGCCGTGGCCGGCGGTGTCGCGGCCGGTGCGGATGA
Source organism: Actinomadura geliboluensis (assembly GCF_005889745.1). Classification (GTDB taxonomy): domain Bacteria; phylum Actinomycetota; class Actinomycetes; order Streptosporangiales; family Streptosporangiaceae; genus Spirillospora; species Spirillospora geliboluensis. The sequence continues at coordinate 5,857 of NZ_VCKZ01000009.1, read as the reverse complement.
GGCTGGTGGCGACGGCGGCCAGGTCGCGCTCGGTGTCGTCCATCCGCTCGTCGATGCGCGGCAGCAGCCGGTCGTTGAGCTGCCCGACGAGGGAGTCGAGCTCGGTGCGGACGGTGCGCAGCTCGGCGTCCTGGTCGCGGACGGTCTGCTCTAGGATCGCGATGCGCTCGACGAGTGCGGGGAGCAGCCGGCCCAGCTCCACCGACCGTTCCAGATCCCGTCCCACCTTGGCGAGCAGGCCGACGCCCTCGCGCAGATGGCGCTCCGCCTCGGCGGCGGCGCGGCGGACGAGACCCGGGATCACGGTCATGGCGCTCCCTCCAGGGGCCGGTCGGGCGGAATCTCCTTAAACTGTAGGCGAACCGAGCGTGAACATTTTGTGAACCCGGATGTTTATTTCGGCGTCCGGGCGCGCCTCCGGGCGGCCGGCGGGCGGCGCGTCCGGCCCGCCGCCGGCGGCGGCACGGCGCAGGTGCAAAGGCCCCGGCGGACGATGAGCCAGGCGCGTTCGGCGGTGTAGTCCGCGCGGCTGAGCGCCGGGCGGACGCGGTGGCAGGTCAGGCAGAGCATGTGCGGTCGGTCCTCCCCGTAGCGGCCGGGAGCCCCCCGCGCCCGGTGGGTCGTTCCGGCCCGCCGCCCCGCGCGCATTCCCCCCGGATGCGCGGACGGGGCGGCGGGACCCACAGGATGGCCCTTCGTCTCCCAGCCGCCGGTAACGGTAGGCGTCCCCAGGTTGCATGCACGTTGCGACCGGATGCTCACGGAGCGTGTCCCCATCCGGCCGTGCGGGATCCGTGGAATCGGTTGCGCCGAACCCCGCGGGGGGCGGATCCTCGGACCGGCCGAGGTTCTCTCCGGGGGAAGGGACTGATGGTGGTGCGCGATCCGGTGGCCGTCCGCCTGCCCATCTCCGAGTCCTGGCGGCGCTCCCGGGACGCGGGCGTCGACGCGGGCGTGCAGGCGGCGCCGCTGGTGTACGAGCGGGACGTCCTCGCCGACGCCCGCGACGTCCACCCCCTGCAGCCGCACCTGCCGATGCTGGAGTCGCTGCTGCGGCGGGTCGCGGACGAGACCGAGCACCTGATGGTGATCACCGACGCGGACGGGCACGTGCTGTGGACGCAGGGCCCGCCGGCCGCGCGCCGGGCCGCCGACGCGATCGGGCTGACCGAGGGGTTCCGCTGGGCGGAGGACGCGGTCGGCACCAACGGGATCGGCACCGCGATCGCCGCGGGCCGGCCGGAGTACGTCTACGCCGCCGAGCACGTCGCGCACGTCCTGCACCGCTGGTCGTGCGCGGGCGCGCCGATCATCGACCCCGACTCGGCGCGGGTGGTGGGGTGCATCGACGTCAGCGCGACCGTGGCGGCGCTGCATCCGGCGACCGTCGCGCTGGTGGCCGCCGCGGCGCGGCTGGCCGAGTCGCGGCTGGAGAACGAGATGCTGGTGCGGGACGAGCGGCTGCGCGAGCGGCTGCTGCCGCACCTGCGCGGGCTCGGCGGGGGCGGCCTGCTGGTGACCGCCACCGGCCGGGTGCTGGCGGCGGGCGCGGCCGGGCTGCGCGGGCTGCGGCTGGCCGTCCCCGAGCCCGGCGGGACGGTCGCGCTGCCGGACGGCCGCGTCGCCGTCGCCGAGCCGCTCGGCGAGGCGTTCCTGCTGCGGTCGGCCGACCGGGTCGGCGCGCGGGTGGTCCCCGACCCCGGCGCGGAGGCGGCGCCGGCGGCCCGGCCGGCCGCCGGCGACGGGCCGCTGCTGGCGCTGTCGCTGCTCGGCGACGGGCAGCCGCACGCGCTGCTGGACGGGCGGCGCTTCGAGCTGACGCTGCGGCACGCCGAGATCCTCGCGCTGCTGGCGCTGCATCCGCGCGGGCTGAGCGGCGACCGGCTCTCGCTGTGCCTGTACGGCGACGACGGCAGCCCGGCGACCGTGCGGCCGGAGATCCACCGGCTCCGCCAGCAGTTCGGCGACATCGTCAGGGCCCGCCCGTACCGGCTCGGCTGCGCGGTCGAGGCCGACTTCATCACGGTCCGGCGGCTGCTGGACGACGGCGACGCCGGCGGCGCGGTGCGGCTGTACGGGGGCGAGCTGCTGCCCCGTTCGGACGCGCCGGCGATCCGCGCGGAGCGCGACGAGCTGGCGGTGCGGGTGCGGCGGCAGGTGCTCGACCGCGGCGGCGCCGAGACGCTGTGGGCCTACGCGCAGACCGAGCCGGGCCGCGCCGACCTGGAGGCGCTGGAGCGGCTGCGCGCGATGCTGCCCGCGGGCGATCCGCGGCGGGCCGCGGTCGCCTCGCGCAGCGACCGGCTGCTCAGCGGCGAGCTGTAGAGCGCGGCTCCGCGGGGGCCGCGGGGGGCGGCGCGCCGAGGCCGGTCAGGTGGGCGCAGTCGTTGTAGCAGACGGCCTGGAGGCCGGAGCCGTCGCCGCGCCAGCGGGTGACCGAGGCGTTGCCGACGGGTTCCTTCTCGATCCGCATGATCTCGGCCTCGGTGAGGTCCTCCACCAGGTAGCGGGTCATGACGATGATCGCGTCGTGGGTGACGACGAGGACGCGGCCGCCGGGGGCGTCGGCCTCCAGGTCGCGGTAGAAGCTGCGCAGCCGCAGCGCGAGGTCGGCCCACGACTCCCCGCCGGGCGGGCGGTAGTAGAACTTGCCGAGCTGGTCCAGCCGGGCGGCCTCGGCGGGGAACCGGCGGCGGACGCCGAGGGCGGTGAGGCCCTGCAGGACGCCCTGCTCGCGGTCGCGGAGCCGCTCGTCGACCCGCAGCCGGGGGCCGCCGGGGTGCCGCGGGGCGGCGTAGGAGGTCTGCGCGAGGGCGATCTCGGCGGTGTCGACGGTGCGCAGGTAGGGGGAGGCGATGACGTGCGTCGGGCGCTCGTCCTCGGGGAGCGCGGCGAGCCAGCGGCCGAGGGTGGCGGCCTGGGCGCGGCCGGTGTCGGACAGGGGGATGTCGGCGTCGCGTTCGGTGATGCCGGCCTCTTCGGCATCGGTGCCGAGGACGGCCTGGTAGGCGAGGTTGCCGGTGCTCTCACCGTGCCGGGTCAGGTTCAGCCACTGCAGCGCTCTCACGCCCGCCATGCTGCCATGTCCCGGGGGCGGGCCGGTGCCCGTGCGCGCTTCCCGCCGTGCGGCCAAAGCGATTCCGCCCCGGGGCCAAGGCGATTCCGCTGTGCTCTACGGCCGGTAGTACTCTCGTTCCGTGACCGACGTCCTGGGCACCGTGATCATCGTGGTGGCGCTGCTGACCGCCGTTTACGCGCTGGTGTCGGCGCTGCGCAACCGGGCGATGGACCTCGGGCACCTGATCGCGCTCGGCGCGCTGGAGGCGCTGCTGATCGCGCAGGCGGTCGTCGCGTTCGTGAAGCTGTCGGGCGGCGAGGGGCCGGACGGCACCGCCACCTTCGTCGGCTACCTGCTGGGCTCGCTGCTGATCCCCGTCGCGGGCGCCGGATGGGGGCTGCTGGAGCGCACCCGGTGGGGGGCCGCCGTCATCGTCGTCGCGGGGGTGGCCGTGGCCGTCATGGTCGTCCGGATGGACCAGTTGTGGAGCGGTAGCGGTGTCTGAGCCCGAAAGAACGCGCGCCGAGCGGGCCGAGCGGGCTGAGCGGGCCGGGGGCGAGTCCGTCCGGCCCGGGGCCCGCGCGGACGGCGGCGCCCGCGCCGGCGCCCCCGCCCGCACGGGTGGCGGGTCCCGGCCCGGGACCGCGGGCGGGCCGGGACGGCTGCTGGTCGCCGTCTACGCGATCTTCGCGCTCGCGGCCGGTGCGCGGGCGGCGGTGCAGATCGCCACCCAGTACTCCGAGGCGCCGCTGGCCTACGCGCTGTCGGCGTTCGCCGCGGCCGTCTACGTCCTGGCGACGGTGGCGCTGGCCCGCGGCGGCCGCACCTCGTTCCGGGTCGCCGTCGCGGCCTGCTCGACCGAGCTCGCCGGGGTGCTGGTGGTGGGCACGCTGAGCCTCGCCGACTCCGCCGCGTTCCCCGACGAGACCGTCTGGTCCCTGTACGGGCGCGGCTACGGGTTCGTCCCGCTGGTGCTGCCGGTCGTGGGCCTGTGGTGGCTGCGCCGCACCGCCCGCGCGGGCGGCGGAACCCGCGCGGGCGGTGGGCGCCCTGTGAGCGGCGGCGTGTGAGCCCTCCGGCCACAGGTGTCGGGTGGTCATCGCTGCCCCTTCCGGCGGCGGGGCCCGCCGCCTAGGCCGCCGCGGACAGCGACGACCGGCCGCCGATCGGGAGGGCCTGCACGGCGGCGCGCATGATCGCCTCGACCTCGTCGGGCGACAGGTCGGCGGTGGGGTTGCGGCGCATCCAGCGGACCAGTTTCAGCGGCGGCGCGAACACGATGCCGTCGGCGGCGAACGGGGTGCGGACGAGGTCGCCGCCGTGCACGGCGAGCACGGGCGTCACCTCCACCGGGACCTCGGCGACGCGGGAGACCGCCACGGCGGCGGCCTCGGCCCGCGCCGTCAGCGCGCCGACCAGCTTGGACTGGGTGCGGCCGTCGATGAACAGCTTGCCGCCGTGGTGGGAGATCTCCGCGTCGGGGTGCCATGCCTCGTTGTGGACGAGCCAGAGCCCGCCCGGCCCGATGACGAGCTGGTCGGCGGTGCCGTGGCCGGGGACGGTCCGGGCGTGCAGCACGCGGTGGCCGTTGCGCTCCAGTGTGTAGCGCAGCACCCGGTTCATGCGCTCGTCGCCGCGCAGCCCGAGCCGCCATACCCGGGACGAGTGGTACACGCGCCAATGGACGAACACGTCTGCGGACGCCACCGCAACGGCCATGATGATTCCGAATAGCGGGTTGACGAGCAGTCCGCACAGTATGAGCGTCGCCGCGGCCAGAAATGCGCGGGTCCGCAATCTCCCTTTTCGGCCGCGCTGCCAGAGCTCCTCGTACACCGCCTGCGGCGAACCGCCGGTGAACGCCGGCCTGTCCCTGAGGTAGATGGAGCTGCCGAACATGCCGAACCTCCCAGCACCTGCGATGACGCCATCATTATGGGGACGCCGATGCGATTTGCGCCACACTTCGCAAGGTGACTTATATCAAACTGCCAAGTCAGTTCCGGGGCTTGAAGTCATTGCTCACCTGCTCTTTCGCCAGGATTGGGAGGGGGGAGAGGCGGGAAGAATCCGGAACGTCCCGGAGAATGCAATGAAAGGCTCGATGCAAGTATCACCGCAACGAACAGAGCCTTTTTCGGTGCAATGGATTTCCGCTGCGGCGGGCGGGGCGGGCAGACTGGGGCGATGCAGCTGAGCGCCGCCGAGAACCTGCCCGTCCACCGCGCCGTCCCCGCGCTGCGCGCGGCGCTGGACGGGCACGGCGCCGCGGTGCTGTCGGCGCCGCCGGGCACGGGCAAGACGACCCTGGTGCCGCTCGCCCTGGCCGGGCTCGCCCTCGGCGGCCCGCCTGCGGCCGGGAAGGTGCTGGTGCTGGAGCCGCGCCGGCTCGCGGCCCGCGCCGCCGCCCGCCGGATGGCCTGGATCCTCGGCGAGCGCGTCGGCGGCGCGGTCGGCGTCACCGTGCGCGGCGAGAACCGCCCCGGCACCCGCGTCGACGTCGTCACGACGGGCGTGGTGCTGCAGCGCCTGCAGTCCGACCCGGAGCTGGACGGCGTCGGCACGGTGATCCTGGACGAGTGCCACGAGCGGCACCTGGACGCCGACACCGCGCTGGCGTTCCTGCTGGACGTCCGCGCGGCGCTGCGCCCCGACCTGCGGCTGGTCGCGGCGTCCGCGACCGCCGACACCGGCCCGTGGGCGCGGCTGCTCGGCGGCGCGCCCGTCGTGGAGACCGAGGCCGCGCTGCACCCGGTGGAGGCGGTGTGGGCGCCGCCGGAGCGGCCCCTCCCCTGTCCC
>NZ_VCKZ01000099.1 GCF_005889745.1 Actinomadura geliboluensis | reverse complement strand
GCATGTGGCGGCGTCCTCCCGCAGCGGCCCCGCGCAGCCGGTGACCCGAGCAGGGCGCCGCGACCGCGATCCGCCTCGCCCGACCTCGTTTACACTTTTGTCATTCGTTGTCGCAAATCGTTCGCGTGTAGAGGTGGGGCATGGCAGCGTCGCGGAGCACCGCTGAGGAGTTGCGCGGTGTCGGGCTGCGGGTGACGGCGGCCCGCGTCGCGCTGCTGGAGACCGTCCGGGACGGTGACCACCTCGGGGTCGAGGCGATCGCGTCCGGGGTGCGGGACCGGGTCGGGCACATCTCGGTGCAGGCCGTCTACGAGGCGCTTCACGCGCTCGCGGCGGCAGGGCTCGTCCGGCGGATCGAGCCGGCGGGGAGTCCCGCGCGGTACGAGGGGCGGGTCGGCGACAACCATCATCATCTGGTGTGCCGCAAGTGCGGGGCGGTCAAGGACGTCGACTGCGCGGTGGGGCATCCGCCGTGCATGGAGCCGGTGGACGACGCCGGGTACCTGGTCGACGAGGCTGATGTGACGTTCTGGGGCCTGTGCCCGCAGTGCCGGGCCGCATGATGACGACGGCCGGGCCGCCCCCGCGGGGACGGCCCGGCCGCGGCGGTCGAGCGGATCAGGCGAGGTCGAACCGGTCCAGGTTCATGACCTTGTTCCACGCGGCGACGAAGTCGCGCGCGAACTTCTCCTTGGCGTCGTCGGCGCCGTAGACCTCGGCGACCGCGCGCAGCTCGGAGTTCGAGCCGAACAGCAGGTCGACGCGGCTGCCGGTCCACTTGACGTCGCCGGCGGCGTCGCGGCCCTCGAAGACCTCGGCGTCCTCGGACGTCGGCTCCCACGTGATGCCCATGTCGAGCAGGTTCACGAAGAAGTCGTTGGTCAGCGTCCCGGGCTTGTCGGTGAACACGCCCAGCTTGGACTGCTGGTAGTTCACGCCGATGGAGCGCAGGCCGCCGACGAGGACCGTCATCTCGGGGGCGCTGAGGTTGAGCAGCTGCGCCCGGTCGACGAGGAGGAACTCGGCCGGGAGCCGGTTGCCCTTGCCGACGTAGTTGCGGAACCCGTCGTGGGTCGGCTCCATCTCGGCGAACGACTCGACGTCGGTGTGCTCCTGGGACGCGTCGGTGCGGCCCGGTGTGAAGGGCACCTCGATGTCGTGGCCCGCGTCCTTGGCGGCCTTCTCGACGCCCGCGCAGCCGGCGAGGACGATCAGGTCGGCGAGGGAGATCTTCTTGCCGCCGGTCTGGGCGGCGTTGAAGGACTCCTGGACGCCTTCGAGCGCGCGCAGCACCTGCGCCAGCTCGTCGGGCTCGTTGACCTCCCAGCCGCGCTGCGGCTCGAGGCGGATGCGGGCGCCGTTGGCGCCGCCGCGCTTGTCGCTGCCGCGGAAGGACGCGGCCGACGCCCACGCGGTGGTGACGAGCTGCCGCACCGACAGGCCCGTCTCCAGGACCTGCCGCTTGAGGGCGGCGACGTCCTCGGCGTCGACGAGCTCGTGGTCGACGGCCGGGACCGGGTCCTGCCAGACGAGCTGCTCGGCCGGGACCTCCGGGCCGAGGTAGCGGACGACCGGGCCCATGTCGCGGTGGGTCAGCTTGAACCAGGCGCGCGCGAAGGCGTCCGCGAACTCGTCGGGGTTGTCCTTGAACCGCTGGGAGATCGGCCCGTAGATCGGGTCGAAGCGCAGCGACAGGTCCGTCGTGAGCATCGTCGGGTGGGTGCGGCCGCCCGGGGTGTGCGCCATCGGGACGGTGTCGGCGCCGGCGCCGTCCTTGGGACGCCACTGCCAGGCGCCGGCGGGGCTCTTGAACAGCTCCCACTCGTAGCCGAAGAGGATCTCGAAGAAGCTGTTGTCCCAGGTGGTGGGTGTGTCGGTCCAGATGCCCTCCAGACCGCTGCCCATGGCGTCGTCGCCCTTGCCGGTGCCGTGGGTGCCCTTCCAGCCGAGGCCCATCTGCTCCAGCGGCGCGGCCTCGGGCTCCGGCCCGACGTTGACGTTCGGGTCGGCGCCGTGCGTCTTGCCGAAGGTGTGGCCGCCGGCGATCAGCGCGACGGTCTCCTCGTCGTTCATCGCCATCCGGCGGAACGTCTCGCGGATGTCGCGGGCCGCGGCGATCGGGTCCGGGTTGCCATTGGGGCCCTCCGGGTTGACGTAGATGAGGCCCATCTGCACGGCGGCGAGCGGGTTCTCCAGCTCGCGGTCGCCGGTGTAGCGCTCGTCGCCGAGCCAGGTCTGCTCGGGGCCCCAGTAGACGTTCTCGTCGGGGACGTAGACGTCCTCGCGTCCGCCGCCGAACCCGAACGTCTTGAAGCCCATCGTCTCCAGGGCGACGTTGCCGGCGAGGATGTACAGGTCGGCCCAGGAGAGGCTCTTGCCGTACTTCTTCTTGACCGGCCAGAGCAGCCGCCGGGCGCGGTCGAGGAGGACGTTGTCGGGCCAGCTGTTGAGCGGGGCGAAGCGCTGCTGGCCGGAGCCGCCGCCGCCGCGGCCGTCGTGGATGCGGTAGGTGCCGGCGCTGTGCCAGGCCATGCGGACCATGAGCGGGCCGTAGTTGCCGAAGTCGGCCGGCCACCAGTCCTGGGAGTCGGTGAGGAGCGCGGCGATGTCTGCCTTGACGGCGGGCAGGTCGAGGCTCTTGAACGCCTCGGCGTAGTCGAAGTCCTCGCCGTACGGGTTGGTGGCGGGCGGGTTCTGGGCCAGGGTCTTCAGGTTGAGCTGGTTCGGCCACCAGCCGCGGTTACCGCCGCCCTGGGTCGGGTGCGGGGCGCGCGTGTGCGCGACCGGGCAGGCGGCTGCGCCTTCTGCGTTCGCGTCATAGACAGTGGCTTCGTTGTTCTCAGCCATGTGCTTCCTTCCAGGACGAAGCAGGGGATGGATCAGGTGGAGCAGTCGGGGCACAGGCCCCAGTAGACGACCTCGGCCTCGTCGACGGAGAAGCCGTGGTCGTCGGCGGGGGTCAGGCAGGGGGCTTCGCCGATGGCGCAGTCGACGTCGGCGATGACGCCGCACGACCGGCACACGACGTGATGGTGGTTGTCCCCCGTCCGCGACTCGTAGCGGGCCACGGACCCGGACGGCTGGATGCGCCGCACCAGGCCCGCCGTCGTCAGCACGCGAAGCGAGTCGTACACGGCCTGGTGGGACACCTTCGGGAGATCCTCGCGCACCGCTCCGATGATCGAGTCGGTGTCGGCGTGGGGATGCGCGTGCACCGCGCGCAGCACCGCGAGCCGCGGCCGGGTCACCCGCAGAGCGGACCCGCGCAGCATCTCCGTGAAGTCCCTGGACGCCATCACGCTCCCGAGGGTGACCCATTTTCTGGAATCAGTCAAGTTTTGGAGGAGACCAAGTTTGGGTGGTTCGGACGGCCCGTCCTGTGCGCGGCGTGCCGGGAAGTTGGCCCGGCGTGACGGGCCCGCGGCGGCCGGTTGACGTGGACGGGGCCGATTCAGCTTCCTGGGAGGACCCGGGCCGCGCCCGCCCCCTGGGCCGTCCCGCCGCCGTCCATCTCCAGGTCTCGTACCTCCCCGCCAAGGAGAAGCAGGATGCCAAGGAAGACCAGCCTCGCCGTGGCCGCCGCCGTGACCGCCGGCCTGCCGCTGGCGCTCGCCGTACCCGCGTGGTCGCACGGGTACACGACGTCGCCGCCGAGCCGCAGCTACCTGTGCGGCACCCACCAGGTCCGGAACTGCGGCCAGGTCCAGTGGGCCCGGACGGCGTCGAAGGGCCGAAGGGGTTCCCGCAGCGCGGGCCCCGCGACGGCGAGATCTGCGCCGGCGCCGACGGGCGGTGGGCTCCGCTGGACGACCAGCGCGGCGGCACCGGCTGGCCCGCGACGACGGTGGCGGCCGGCCAGCCCTTCAGCATCGTCTGGCAGTTCACCGCTCGGCACGCCACCACGTCGTTCCGCTACTTCCTCACGAAGGACGGCTGGGACAACACGCAGCCGCTGACGCGTGCCGCGCTGGACCTCACGCCGTTCATCCAGTCGAACTACAGCGGCCGGCTGCCGTCCAACCCGACGACCCACAGCGGGACGCTCCCGCAGCGCCACGGCAGGCACATCATGCTCGCGGTCTGGGACATCGCGGACACCGGGAACGCCTTCTACCAGTGCTCCGACCTCGACTTCGGCTGATCGCCGGCCACCCCGGGCCGCGAAGGGCGGGACCGGGGGCCGCGTCGGCGCGACGTGCGGTCTCCCGGTCCCGTCCGAGTCCGGCCAAAGGACCACCTTCTGCCGATAGGAGGTGCAAATCGGGGCGTTTCACTAGGATGCTCGCGTGCGCGAAGATCAAGAGGTCCCGGACGACGGCGTTCTGACCGCGCCGCTCCTGCCGCCGGACGGCGGCCCCGGCGAGGCCGCCGCCGCGGAACCGCTCGCCGAAGCACCGCCGGAGGCTCCGCGAGAACTACGCGCCCATGCGCCCATGGAGCCGCCGCCGAAGACGCCCGAAGAGGCACGCGCGCAGGCTCTCTCCACCGAGGCGCGCGCGCACACGCCTGTAGCGGGCGGCGCGCAGACGCCCGTGGCGGGCGGCGTGCAGACGCCCGTGGCGGGCAACGCTCAAACGCCAGTGGGAGGCGGTGTGCAGAAGCCCGTTGTGCGCGATGCACCCGCGCCCGTGACCGAGACCGATCCCGCCCCTGTGCGCGCGTTCGGGCAGGACGTCGACCGGCTCGGGAAACTCGTCGGCCAGCTCACCGCGCTCGCCGCCGCGCTCGGCGACCGGCTGGACGGCGAGGTCCGCGCCGCGTTGAACGACGCCGAGCACGCGCTGGCCGAGGCGCGCGGCGCGCGGCAGGCGTCCGCGGCGGCGGACGAGCGCGCCGAGCAGGCCGAGGCCCGCGCCGAGGCGGCGCGCCGGGAGGCGGCCGAGGCGCGGGAGGAGCTGGAGAAGGGGCTCGCCGCCGCGAAGGCCAGCGTCGCGGCCGCGCAGGAGAGCGAGGCCAACGCGTGGAAGGAGGCGGGCGCCCACCAGCAGGCCCGCGCCACGTCCGCGAACGAGGCCGCGCACGCCGAGGGGCTCCGCAAGCGCGCCGAGGCGGCGTGGAGCACCGAGCACCAGGCGCGCGGTGAGGCCGAGCGCGAGCGCGACGACCTCTCCACGCGGCTGGCCGCCGAGCAGAGCGCGCTGGCCACCACCCGCGCCGAACTGGCCGAGGCCCGGTCCAAGCTGGAGGCCGCCGCCGATGCCGAGCGGCGGCTGCGTGCCGAGCTGAGCGTCGTCCAGGGCGAGGTCGCGGGGCTGACCGTGGAGCGCAACGCCGCCACGGGCCGCGCCGAGGAGCAGGCCACCCGCGCGAAGCGCGCCGAGCAGCTCGCCGACTCCGCGGAGGAGCGGATCCTCAGCGCGATGGCGCGAGCCGACCGGGCCGAGCAGCGCGCGGACGCCGCCGAGGAGCGGGCCGACGCCGCCGAGGTCCGCATCGACCGCGACGCCGCCACCGTCCGCGCGCTGCAGGACACCCTCCGGGCGGCCCTCGACCTCCCGGCCGTCGAGGAGCTCGACGACGGCCACGGCGTGCGGGTCGGCGAGTCGGCGGCGGTCGTCGCCCGTCCCGGCGGGCTCGTCGGCGTCGACCAGGTGCCGGACGTCATGGACGGCGAGCTGGCCGGCCGGTTCGCCCGCGCGATCCTGGCCGTCCGCGTCTACCAGGCCACGCAGCGCCCCGCCCCGGCGGACACCACCGAACAGGACGACGACGCCGAACTGGCGGACGCCGACTCCACGGACTGACCGCGCCCCCGAGACGCGGCCGTCCACAGACCACTGCAGGTCTTCTGACGGCCGGGGCTGGTGCCACGGCAAAGCGGCGAGCGGCGATCTCCGTGCGGCTGCACAGCGCCCAGACCTCAGTAGCGGCATCGACCATCTGACTATCGCCAGGGCGTGTGGCGGGCGGCGATCTCCGTGCGGCTGCGCAGCGCCCAGACCTCGGCAGCGGTAACGTCCATCTGGCTGTCACTAGGACGTTCGGAGGGCGGCTGGGGCGCCGGGCGGAACGGCCGGGGACGCGGGCATGACTCGGTCGACGCGCTGGTATGGGGTGCCGGGCTCGGGACGCGGGTCCTTGTCGCCGCGGTTCGGCCAGAACGCCATCGCGCGCTCGGCCTGGGCCGTGATGGTGAGGGACGGGTTGACGCCGAGGTTCGCGGTGACCGCGGAGCCGTCCACGATGTGCAGGCCGGGGTACCCGTGGACGCGGTGGTACGGGTCGATCACGCCGTCCTCGGCGGTCTCGCCGATGACGCAGCCGCCGATGAAGTGCGCGGTCGTCGGGATGTTGAACAGGTCGAACCAGGTCCCGCCGGGGGTGGCGTCGAGTTCCTCGGCGAGCTTGCGGACGGCGTCGTGCGCGATCGGGATCCAGGTCGGGTTGGGTTCGCCGTCGCCCTGCCGCGCGACGAGCCTGCGGCGGCCGAGGCGGCCGCGCTTCTCGCCGATGGTGATCGAGTTGTCGGCGGTCTGCATGACGAGGGCGATGACGGTCCGCTTCGCCCAGTCCTTGAGGGACAGGCCGGGGAGGCGGCCGGCGGCGCGCATCCGGTGCAGGAGCCGCTGCGTCCCGTACGTCCCGGCGGCGAGGACGACGTGTTCGGCGGTCAGCGTCCGGCGGCGCTTGCGCAGCGGCCCGGTGTGTTCTGTCCCGACCTCGTAGCCGCCGGACGCGCGGGGCGCCAGGGACGTGACCGTCGTGTCCGGGACGACCTGGACGCCCGCCTTCTCCGCCAGGTACAGGTAGTTCTTGGTGAGCATGTTCTTCGCGCCGACCTTGCAGCCGATCATGCAGAAGCCGCAGCCGGTGCAGGTCGTCCGGCGGGGGCCGGCGCCGCCGAAGTAGGGGTCGTCGGCGTCCTCGCCGCCCTTCTCGCCGAAGAACACCCCGACCGGGGTGGGGTGGTAGGTGTCGGCGACGCCCATCCGCTCCGCGACGCGCTTCATCGCCTCGTCGGCGGGGGTGACGAGCGGGTTCACGGTGACGCCGAGCATGCGCCGGGCCTGGTCGTAGTACGGGTTCAGCTCGTCCTGCCAGTCGGTGATGTGGCCCCACTGGCGGTCCTTGAAGAACGGTTCCGGCGGGACGTACAGGGTGTTGGCGTAGACGAGGGAGCCGCCGCCGACGCCCGCGCCGGCCAGCACGAGCACCCCGGCCTTGCCGCCGACCAGGTGGACGCGCTGGATCCCGCGCATCCCGAGGCGCGGCGCCCACACGTACTTGCGCAGCCGCCAGGACGTCTTGGGGAGCGTGTCCTCGTCGAACCGTCTGCCGGCCTCGATCACCGCGACCCGGTAGCCCTTCTCGGCCAGCCGCAGCGCCGACACGCTGCCGCCGAACCCCGAGCCCACCACGATCACGTCGAAGTCGTAGGCGTCATCGGGCATCGCACACCACCTTCGTCGCGGGATCACGAAAGGCCCCCGAGTGTGGACCTCCCGCAGCGTCGTCCGCCATGCACGCAAAGCAACGATTCCGGAACGGATTTATCACCCGGCTGATAACGGGTGCGGCGGGAGCTCGGCAGCCGCCCGCTCAGTCGCCGGCGCTGCGGTTCGCCATCCGGGCATGCAGGATCAGCTCCATTTCCAGGCACCGCCGAGGGTCGCGCAGCTCGTCCCCGAAAAGGTCCTGCAAATGGCGCAGCCGGTACCGGACGGTCTGCGGGTGGACGCGGAGCCGGCGGCTCGCGTCGGCGGCGTTGAAATTGTGCTCCAGCAGCGCGAGCAGCGTTTCGGTGAGCCTTTCCCGCCGGGCGGGCGGGACGTCCTGCAGCGGCGCCAGCCGGGTCGCCGCCGCGTCGTCGATCAGCTCCCCGGCCCGCGCGATCACCAGCGCGGGGACGTGCTCGGCGCTGCGGATCAGCCCGCCGTCCGGGATGACGCCGCGGCCGGCCAGCGCGAGCGTCTCGTGCGCCCAGCGCAGCGAGTCGGCGGCGCGCGCGGCGGGCACGGCCGGGCCGACCGCGATCGCCCAGTCGCGCGCCGGTGCGGCGGGCAGCCGGGCCCGGCGGCGGTCCGGGTCGGGGATCAGCAGGCACGGCTCGGGCGCCCCGAAGTCGGCCAGCAGGTCGCCCGGCAGCTCCGGCGGGACGGCGCCCGCCCGCCGCCGCCGCGCGACCGCCGCCGCGACCGTCGCGGGCAGCGGCCAGCGGGCCTGCGCGGCGAGCGTCGCGAGCCGCCGGGGGTCGGCGCGCGGCTCCGCGAGCAGCAGGTGCAGCAGCCGGGTGCGGTGCCGCTGCACGGCGGGCGCCACCTGGCGTTCGGCGCATTCGGCGAGCTCCGCGGCGTACCCGGCGGCGATCACCCCGGCGACCGCCTCCATGTAGCAGAACTGGGCGTCCACGACGAGGCTGAGCGCGGCGTGGTCGAGGTCGAGGCCGCCGGGGACGGCGCCGAGCGTCCGCCACGCGACGGACGCGGACCGCCGCAGCGCCTGGTGCGTCTCGACGGGGTCGCGCCCGTCCCGCGCGAGGTGCCGCCCGACCCGCAGGTAGAACGCCGACACTCGCTCCCAGCCGGCGCCGGGGTCCTCGACGAGGTCGCAGAAGTGCCGGATCCCTGCGGCGACGCCGGCCCGCGCCCGCCCGGCCTCCTCCTCGCCGATCTGCGGATCGCCCCGGCGCAGTTCGCCCAGCAGTTCGTCGGCGGCCCGGTCGACGTGCGGCCGCAGCCGCCGCGCCACCCACGCCGGCACTTCCTCGAACGCGCGGACGTCCAATGCTGTGCGCACCACTCGCCATTCCCCCCCCTGCCTGGGCGCCCGCCGGTCCGCGGGCGTTTCCCCAGGATTCCCGATCCCCTCCGAGCACGGTTGTCCCTGAATTAACCTGTTGGCCGGTCTTTCCTGGAGTCAGTTGACAAAAGCCCAGGTAGTACGCGTGCTCGCCATTTCTGGATACAGCGGAGCAAGCAAATCCGGCGGCCAATCGGCGAAATGCCGGGTCAGCGCCCGCCGTAGGTGTCGAGGGCGGTGATGCGCCAGTGGCCTTCGCGGTGGACGGCGGTGACCGTGAGCATGGCGGGGGCGTGCGTGCTCGTGCCGTCCGACGTGCGGGTGGTCTGCTGGTCGGCGAAGACGAGCACCACCGCGCGGTCGCCGGTCAGCGTGGTGACGGCGCTGTCGGTGACGCGCGTGCTGAGGACGGTCTTGGCCTTCGGGGCGTCCTCCCGCACCTTCGCGAAGACCTCCTCGTACTGGCGCACGGCCTTGCCGGTCAGCGCGTCCTGAGCGGCCTTCTGTGTGCGCGCGGGGTCGGTGTAGTTGAACGAGAAGACCTTGCCGACCATGTCCGCGACGGCACCTTTGACCTCGCTGGTGGCCGCACCATCGGTGAGGGCGGTGTTGCGGACGGCCGGATCGTCCCGCACGGCGTCCGCCTGCCGCAGCGCCCAGACACCGAACACGGCGAGCAAGACGGCGACAACACCGAGCACAACGGGCGACGCGACATCAACTCGCAGCCGGGAAGGCGACACGTTGACCCGCGACAGACCTCGCATGGTCACCACCCCCGCCGAGGCGACGTCCCACTGGGACGGCTGTAAAGGGGCATGGGGCTGCACCTCACATCGTGTCCGTTGGGGCCTGGCCCAGCTCGCTGAGCTTCCAGCCCGCAGGCGTCCGGGTGACCTTGCCGACCAGACGGCTCTGCTTGACGGCAGGCGCGCCCTCCGGCGGGGTCACGGTGATCTCAACGGCGACAAGGATGCGGGCCTTGCCGGAACGCTCGTCCAGCTCAGCAACGGCGGCGTCCAGGATGCGTGCGGTGGTGATCGTCCGGGCCTTCTTCACCTGTGCCTCGAAGGCGGCACGCCCCTGCGTGATCTGCCGGTAGAGGTCGCTGGTGGTGGAGTCCTGCCACGTCTTCAGGCCGGACGCGAGGTCGCGGTAGTCGAGCGTGTTGAGGTTCTGGACGGCCTGCTCCCCCGCCAGGAGGGCCTCGT
The DNA here is from genome assembly GCF_005889745.1 of Actinomadura geliboluensis. GTDB lineage: Bacteria > Actinomycetota > Actinomycetes > Streptosporangiales > Streptosporangiaceae > Spirillospora > Spirillospora geliboluensis. The sequence goes on along the minus strand of NZ_VCKZ01000099.1, from coordinate 13,350 downwards.
CGCGCGTCCGGGAGTAGGCATGGGCGTCGTCGTGCGCCGCCGAGTACCAGGACCATCCGGCCCAGGCGGCGAAGAGCGCGGCGAGGACGAGGAGGGCGGTCGCCGTCCGCCGGAGGGTGTCGTCGGCCATGGGCGCCGCCTTTCAGGCAGAGGCCAGGTCGGTGATCGACCAGTGGCCGTGGTCGCGGTGCGCCGTCACGAGCAGCTGCGCGGCGGCCGGTGTCCCGCCGGGCCTGCCCGCGCGGGTGGAGGTCTGGTCGAGGAAGACGAGCAGGCGGGCGTCGTCGCCGGTCAGGGAGACGACCCCGGCCCGGACGACCCGCGTGGTCAGCGTGACGCGCTGGGCCGCGGCCTGCCGCTTCACCTGCCCGAACAGCCGCCGGTACTGGGTGAGCGCGGCGCCGGCGAGTTCCCGGTTCGCGGCCTGCTCGGTCGCGGCGACGTCACCCGGGCCGTAGGTGAAGACCTTGCCGAGCGCCGTGGACACGTCGCCGATCACTTCGGTGGTGGCGACGTCGTCCAGCACGGCCTCGTCGCGGGGGTCGGCGTCCTCGCGGAGGAGCCCGGCAGCGGGACGCAGCGCCAGTGCGAGCAGAGCGACGGCGAGTGCGATCATGAGCGGCCGCCTCATCGCGCACCGGCCGGGATCGCGGTGAGCGATTCGAGCCTCCAGCCGGACGGCGTCCGCGCCGCCCCGGCCTCGAAGCGCTTGCGCTGGAGGGTCGGCGCCCCGTCCCGCAACGTGAGCTTCACCTGGACGGACGCGATGACCCGCGCCTTCCCCGCGCGGACGTCGAGGGACGTCACGGCCGCCCCGGTCACGGTCGCGGCGGCGGTGGTGCGCGACCGGCCGATCTTCGCGCGGTTCTGCGGCCGGTCCTGTTCGAGCTGCTCGCGGAGCGGTCCGGTGGCGGCGTCCGACCAGGCGCGGAGCCCGGCGTCCACCTGCGCGGGGTTCATGGTGTTGAGGGCCGCGATCTGCTGCCGCGCCGCCCGCAGGACGGCGTCGCGGGTGTGGTCAGGGCCGGTACGGGCGCCGGGCTCATCTTGCCAAACGGTCCAGGCCGACCAGCCGAAGAGCACCACGGCACCGAGCACGAGGCTCCACCCGACGACGGCCCCACCACGCCGCCGCGCCCTCCGCTCGGTGGACGCCGACTTCCCGGCCTTCCGCGCCCCTCCGTGCTCGGACCGCCCGCTACGGCGTGTCTGTTGCTCACTGGTCTTCGACATCGGCGCCTCCAGTCACGGCCCGGCTCCTCTCACCTCTCGCCAAGCAAGGCGGTGTCTGCCCCAGGGCACACGGGCTGGGCATCAGGGGGCTCCCCGCAGGCCGAGGAGGTCGCTCATAGATGCCGGCCCCTCAGCCACTCCAGGGAGGGCCAGTGCACCCGGTAGAGCGGAGCTTCCAGTACCGAGTACCGAGCCCGCGCGCGCTGGGACGGGCACTGGTCGGTGCGGGGCGTTGCCTGCGCCGCGCACGTTGACGCCCGTCGACGCAGGAGTGGCGCAGTGCGCGGCAGTGTTGAGAGCTGGGCCAGGGGACGTGTCCAGCCCGTTGCGGTACTTCGTCCCCCCGTAGCCCGACGTGCAGTTAGGCGGCTCGAAGAAGGTGGTGACCATCCCGAAGTTGAGCCGACCGTCCTGCACGACGGACCTCCCGGACGCGACCGCCGCCGGAAGCTTGGCGAGGAGCTGCTCCAAGCCGTCCGAGCGCGGTGCCAGGAGATCGGACGTGGTCAGCAGGTTCGCGACCAGCACGCTGAGGGACGGGTCGAGGTCCCGCACCAGGTCGCGGAACTCGCCCGCCGCGCCGGGCGCGGTCGACACGAGCCTCCGGAAGGCCGGGTCGGACGTGCGGAGCTGCTCGGCGAGGAGCCGCGCGTTGCGTCCGAACGACTTCAGCGACGCGGCCTCCTCGTTCTGCGTGCGCAGGACGGTCTCGCCGTCGCCGATCAGGGACGTGGTCGGCGCGGCGTTCTCGTTCGCCGCCCGGGTGAGGGAGCGGGTGCCGTCGAGGAGCGCCTGGAGGTTGGGGCCCTGTCCGGCGAACGCCTGCCCCAGTTCGCCGACGAGCGTGCGGAGCGCGTCCGTCGGGACGGACGCGGCCAGGTCGTTCACGCTGGTGAGCAGGTCCGTCACGGGCGCGGGCGTCGCGGTCGCGGCGCGCGGGATCACCGAGCCGGCGGCCAGGTACGGGCCGGACGCGGTCACCGGCCGCAGGTCGATGTACTGCTCCCCGATCGCCGACCGGTTCGCGACGACGGCCCGGGTGTTGGCCGGGACGCGCGGCGCCGACTTCTCGATCTTCAGGTCGGCCAGCACGCCCGCGTCCGTCAGCCGCAGTTCGCCGACCCGTCCGACCGAGGTGCCCCGGTAGGTGACGTCGGCGTTCTCGGCGAGCCCGCCCGCTTCGGCGAGGTCGGCGGTGACGACGTAGTAGTCGCGGTAGCCGACGTAGCCGCCGAGGTCGGCGTAGTTGAGCCCGACGTAGCCCATCGCGAGGAGCCCGACGATGAGGAAGACGATGTTCTTGATCCTGGTCGCGGCGGTCGGCATCAGTTCCCCTGCGGCGGTGCGATGGGCGGGACGACCTCGGTCCCCGGACGGGCCGTGATCCGCAGATACACGTTCAGGTAGTCGCCCTTCACGGCCGGCAGGACCGCGTCGGTGAACGGGTAGGTCAGCAGCACCTGCAGCGCGTTCGGCAGGTCGTGTCCGGCGTCCGACAGCTTCCGCAGCGTCGGTTCGAGAGCCCGGAGGTCGGCGATCAGGTCGTCCTTGCTCCGCCGGACGGTCGTGACGGCGGCCCGCGAGAGTTCGTCCAGCGAGCGCAGCATCCGGACGAGCGCGCCGCGCTGCTCCGCGAGCACGGCGAGGCCGGGTTCGATGTCGTCGAGCACGACGCCGATCTGCTCCTTGCGGCCGCGCAGCGTGGCGGAGAGCCGGTTCAGCCCGTCGATGGCGTCGGTGATGCCCTTCCGGTTGGCGTCGAGGTCGCCGACGAGCGTCCGTGCCCGCTCCAGCAGCGATCTGACCTGCGGCTCGTTGCCGCCGAGGGCCCGGTTCAGCTCCACGGTGATCGTCCGGAGCTGGGCGACGCCGCCGCCGTTCAGCAGCATCGACAGCGCGCCGAACACCTCCTCGACCTCGGGGTTGCGGTTCGTCCGCGCCACCGGGATCACCGCGCCGTCCGCGAGCGTCCCGGTACCCGCGGACGGCGCTCCCCCGCCCGCGGGGGCGCCGCCCGGCGCGGCCGCACCCCCGGGGACGTTCTCCGGGCCCGCGCTGAGCTGCACGAACTTCTCGCCCAGCAGGCTCGACTGGCGGAGTTCGGCGTAGGCGTTCGCGGGCAGCCGCACCTCGCCGTCGACCTTCATCGTGACCTCGGCCGTCCAGCCGCCGCGCGGCAGCGCGACCTTCACGACCCGTCCGACCGCGACGTCGTTGACCTTCACCGCCGACTGCGGGACGAGGTTCAGCACGTTCGCGAACTGCGCCTTCACCGTGTACGGGTGGTCGCCGAGGTCGGCGCCGCCGGGCAGCGGGAGGTCCTGCACGCCGGAGAACCCGCACCCGCTCAGCGCCGTCGCGGCGAGGAGGAGGCAGGCCGTGCGCGCGGCCGTGTGGCGGATCATGGCGCCGCCTTCCGGGTGCCGGCCACCGGGAGCGGCGGTGCGGGGAGTTCGGTGAGGTTCTGCCGGCCCATGAGCGAGCGCGTCCGCGGGTCGTAGGCGTTCAGGATGTTGGTCGCGTTGAGCGGCTGGACGTCAAGCGCCTCCGCCAGCGACCGGCGCTGCTTCACCAGCAGCCGGGTGATCTTCGCAAGCTTCTCGACGTTCCCGGCGATCTGCCGCCGGTTGTCGTGGATGAAGACCTTCACCCGGGCGAGCGCCTCGGTGAGCGCCTTCAGCGCGGCGTCCAGCTCGTGCCGGTCGGCGGCGAGGAAGCCGGACACGTCGGCGAGCTGCCGCTCCGCCTGCCGGACCTGCCCGTCGTTGGCCTTCAGCATGGCGGTGAACGTCTGCAGGCTCCGGATCGTCGCGAACAGGTCCCGCTGCGAGCCGGACAGCGTCTTCGCGGCCTGCGCCATCCGCTCGGTCGTGGTGCGGATGTCGCGGCCGTTGCCGTCCAGGTTCGCCGCGCCCGTCTCCAGGACGCGCGACAGCGCGCCGTCCTTGTTGAGGCCGTTCGGGCCGAGGTCGGCGGCGAGCTTGCGGATGCTGTCGTAGACCGTGTCGAGCTCCATCGGCGTCGCCGTCCGGTCCGCCGGGACGACGGCACCGGACGCCATCTTCGGGCCGGACGTGTAGGCGGGCGTCAGCTGGACGTACCGGTCCGCGACGAGGCTCGGCGCGATCGCCACCGCCTTCGCCCCGGCCGGGACGTCCACGCCCGGGTCGACGGTCATGACCGTCCTGACCTGGGTCCCTTCGGCGCGGACGGAGTCGACGACGCCGACCTTCACGCCGAGCACCCGCACGTCCGACCCCTTGTAGACGCCGACCGCGCTCCGGAAGTAGACGGTGACGCGGATGCCGTCCGAGCCGTGCAGGGCGACGAACGCGCCGACGGCGGCAAGAACAACGGCGGCCCCGGCGGCCAGCAGGGGCGTGCTCAATCTGCGCAACATCAACGCCCACCTTCCTTGGGCGGCATGCAGCCCTTCTTCGCCGGAGGTTTCGCCAGGTACTCGTCCGGGACGAGACCGCACAGGTAGCCGTCCATCCACCGGCCGCTGCCCAGCGTGTTGCCGAGCAGCCGCGTGTACGGACCGGCCGTCTTCAGGGCCTTGTCGAGGTTGTCCTGGTTCTTCTGGAGCAGGGCGGTGACGCGGCCGAGCGCGCGCAGCGTCAGGTCGAGCTGCCGCTGGTTGTCGTCGACGAGCCCGACGATCTGCCGCGACAGCTCCTGCGTCCCGACGAGGAGCGCGTGGATCGCCTCGCGGCGCCGCCGGATCTCGCCGAGCAGCAGGTTCCCGTCGCGCAGCAGCGCCTCGACGTTCGTGCTCTGGCCCGCCATCGTCCCGGTGACCTGCCGGGTGTTGGCGAGCAGCCGCGCCAGCTCCGCGTCCCGCGACGAGACGGTCTTCGACAGCGCCGAGATGCCGTCGAGGGCCTTGCGGACGCTCGGCGCCGTCCCCGCGAACGTCGTGGAGATCGCGTCGAGGCTCGCCGCGAGCGTCGCCGAGTCGACCTGCCCGACCGTCCCGGCGAGGTCCTCGAACGCCTCCGTCACGTCGTACGGGGACGTCGTCCGGGCGAGCGGGATGCGCCGGCCGGGGTCCTGGCGGTGCGCGCCGAGCGGGTCGACGGCGAGGAACTTGTCGCCGAGCAGCGTCTTGATCGCGATCGTGACGGTGCTGGCGTCCCCGACCCAGGTGTCCCGGACGCGGAAGCCGACGGTGACCTTCGCGCCGTCCAGCCGGACGCTCGTGACCTCGCCGACCTTCACCCCGGCGACCCGCACCTCGTTCCCGGACCGCAGCCCGGCCGCCTCGCTGAAGTCGGCGCTGTAGCGGGTGCCGCCGCCGATGACCGGCAGGTCCTTGGCGTTGAACGACAGCAGCCCGGCGGTGACGATCAGCGCCAGCGACACGACCGCGACGGCGATCGGATTCCGCTCCCGCACGGGCTTCCACCGCACGGGCTTCCACCGCACGGGCTTCCACCACGCGGGCTTCCACCACACCGTGAGCCTTCGCGCCCTGCTCATGCGCCGCACCTCCGGTCCGTGAGGGGGATGCCGGTGGGCGCCGGGTGGTCCTCGCCCGGGTACTGCCGGTAGGTGACGCCGCTGAGGTCGGCCTCGCAGAGGTACAGGTTCAGCCACGACCCGTAGGACGCGATCCGGCCGATCGCCTCCATCTTCACCGGCAGCAGCCGCAGGAAGGAGTCGACCTTCGTGGAGTCGTCGGCGAGGTTCCGCGACAGCCGCCCGAGCTGCGCGATGTCCCGCTTGAGCGGTTCGCGGCCGTCCCGCAGCAGGCCGGTCGTGGTGCCGGCGAGGTCGTCGAGCGCGCTGATCGCCTGCCCGATCGCGGTGCGGTCGGCGGCGAGGCCGGACACGAGCCGCCGCAGCGTGCCGATCAGCGTCCCCAGGTTGTCGCCGCGCCCGTTGACGGTGTCGAGGACGGCGTTCAGGTTGTCGATCACCTGCCCGATGACGGCGTCCTTGTCGGCGATGCCGCGCGTCAGCGACCCGATCGAGGACAGCAGGCCCTCGACCGTCCCGCCCTCGCCCTGCAGCACCTGGACGATCGACCCGGCGAGCGCGTTGACGTCCTTCGGCGACAGCGCCTGGAACAGCGGCTGGAACCCGTTGAACAGCTGGGTCAGGTTCAGCGCGGGCGTCGTCCGCTCGACCGGGATCGTCGCGCCGGACGGCAGCGTCCCGGCCGTGCCCGCCCCGCGCCCGATCTCGACGTACCGCTGCCCGATCAGGTTCAGGTACTTGATCGTCGCGGTGGACGAGGACGGGAGGCGGTGCCCGCGGTCGACGCCGAACGAGACGAGCGCGACGCGGTGCTCGACGACCTCGATCCCGGCGACCCGTCCGACCTCGACGCCCGCGATCCGGACGCCGTCGCCCTCCCGCAGCCCGGACGCGTCGGTGAACCGCGCCTTGTAGGGGACGGTGTCGCCGCCGCCCGCCCGCGTGATGCTGAGCGCGAGCAGCGCGGTAGCGACCACCGTGACCGTGACGAACGCGGCCGACTTGAGCATCGGCGGCGCCAGGCTCCGCCGGCCCATCACGCTCTTCCGGCTCATCGCAGCGTCACCTCCGTCCCCCGGTAGACCGGGCCGAGCAGGACGCTGCTCCAGTCGGGCAGCGCCTCCGGGACGTCCTGGAGGCCGGGCGCGAGCAGCTCGTTGATGAGGCGGTTCTCCTCGGGCGAGTTCGGCGGGCCGAGGGCGCCGGGCGCGACGGCGATGGGCGTGTCCGCGTCCGGCGGCGCCGACTTCACGGCCGCGGCGCCGCCGAGACCGCCGAGACCGCCGAGGGCGCCGGCCGGGCAGCAGTGCGGGCCGCTCTTGTCGGTGTAGCGGGGACGGTCCTTGCCGGGCACGTACCGTCCCTTGGACGGCAGCGTCCGCACGTTCACGTGCAGGCCGGGGTGCTTGGTGCCCTTGCCGAGCACCTTGTCCATCACGGGGACGAAGTCGCTCAGCATGCGCAGCGTGCACGGGTACTCAGGCGCGTACTTCCGCAGCAGCTCCAGCGTCGGGCGGCTCGTCGCCGCCAGCCGGATGAAGTTGCCGGAGTTCTCACGAAGGAAGTCGGACAGGTCCTGGGACGCGTCCGTGACCGCCCCGTACAGGCTCGCGAGGTTGTTGCGCTGGTCGGCGATCGACCGGCTCGTGTAGGCGAAGTCGTTCAGTGCCTGAAGGATCTCCGGCGCCGCCTGGTCGTAGTGGCGGCTGACCTCGACGAGCGCCTTGATGTCGCGGTTGAGCGCGGGCAGGCTCGGGTTGAGCTTCTTGAGGTAGGCGTCCAGCTCGACGATCGTCTGCCCGAGTTCGGTGCCGCGCCCGTCCAGGGCCTGCGACACGGCGGTGAGCGTGGCCGCCAGCTCAGCCGGCTTGATGGCGGTGAGCAGCGGATACAGGTTGTCCAGCACCCGCTGCAGCTCGATCGCGTTCGCCGACCGGTCCTGGCTGATCACGCTGCCCGCGGTGAGCCGGGCCCGGGACGGCGCGGCGGGCGGGATCAGCGCGACGAACCGCTGCCCGAACAGCGTCGTCGGGAGCAGCTGCGCCGACACGTTGCGCGGCAGCAGCCGCACCTTGTCGGGCTGGATCGCCAGTTTCAGCGTCGCGACGCCGCCGTCCGACGAGATCTCCCGGACCTCACCGACGACCACGCCCCGCAGCTTCACGTCGGCGTGCGGGTGCATCTCGCTGCCCGCGCTCGCCGTCTTCAGCGTCACCCAGCTGACCTCGGTGAACCTCTTGTCGTAGACGGCGACCGACAGCCAGACGAGCAGCAGCGGCACGAGCAGGAACGCGACGCCCACGAGCCGCCTCCGCACCATCCCGGGGGCGCTCATCCGGCGACCTTCACCGTCGTGTTCGTCCCCCACAGCGCCAGGCTGAAGAAGAAGTCGCTGACGCTGATCAGCACGATCGACGTGCGAACCGCGCGGCCGACGGCCCGTCCCACCCCCGCGGGTCCGCCGGCCGCGCGGTAGCCGTAGTAGCAGTGCGACAGGATCACCAGGACGCTGAACACCAGCACCTTGAAGAACGACAGGACGACGTCCACCGGCGACAGGAACAGCCCGAAGTAGTGGTCGTACGTCCCCGCCGACTGCCCGTTGAACACGACCGTGACCTGGCGGGACGCGACGTACGCGCACAGCAGCCCGATCGCGTACAGCGGCACGATCGCGACCGCGCCCGCGATGATCCGCGTCGTCACCAGGTACGGCAGCGACGGGATGCCCATGACCTCCAGGGCGTCCACCTCGTCGCTGATGCGCATCGCGCCGAGCTGCGCGGTGAACCCGGCGCCGACCGTCGCCGACAGCGCCAGCCCCGACACGACCGGCGCGATCTCCCGCGTGTTGATGTAGGCGGACGCGAACCCGGTGAACGCCGACGTCCCGATCTGCTGGAGCGCCGAGTAGCCCTGCATGCCGACGACGACGCCGGTCGCGAGCGTCATCGCGACCATCACCCCGATCGTTCCGCCGATGACGCCGAGGCCGCCGCTGCCGAACGCCACCTCGGCGAGCAGCCGCTGCACCTCCCGGCGGTACCGGCGGGACGCGCGCGGCGTCCACAGCATCGCCCGGACGTAGAAGGCGCCCTGGTCGCCGGGCTGGTCCAGCCACGCGAACCAGCGCGCGGGCCCCGCCCGCAGTACGGCCATCTCAGCCACCCTTCGGCGGGACGACCTGGAGGTAGATCCCGGTGATCACGAGGTTGAGCAGGAACAGCAGCAGGAACGCGATGACGACCGACTGGTTCACCACGTCCCCGACGCCCTTCGGCCCGCCCCTGGGGTTGAGGCCCCGGTAGGCGGCGACGACGCCGGCGACGAACCCGAACAGCAGCGCCTTCGCCTCCCCGACGTAGATGTCGGGGAGCTGCGCGAGCGCGGAGAAGCTCGCGACGTACGCGCCGGGCGTCCCGCCCTGCATCAGCACGTTGAAGAAGTAGCCGCCCGCGACGCCGACGACCGAGACCAGCCCGTTGAGCAGGAACGCGACCGCCATGCAGGCGAGGACGCGCGGGACGACGAGCCGCTGGACCGGGGAGACGCCGAGCACCTCCATCGCGTCCAGCTCCTCGCGGATCGTCCGGGCGCCGATGTCCGCGCAGATCGTCGAGCCCGCCACCCCCGACACCAGCAGCGCCACGATCATCGGGCTGGCCTGCTGGATCACCACCAGGACGCTGGCGGCGCCGGTGAACGACTGGGCGCCGAACTGCTGGGTGAGCGAGCCGACCTGCAGCGACGTCACGGCGCCGAACGGGATCGACACCAGCGCGGTCGGCAGGATCGTCACGCTCGCGATGAACCAGAACTGCTCGACGAACTCGCGGAACTGGAACGGGCGCCGCACCATCATGCCGAGGACGGTCGCGGCGAGCGCGAACATCCGACCGGCCTCGCGCAGCGCGCCCACTGGATACCCGAGCACGGGCGCCATGATCCCACCCCCTTTCCGTTGCCTTTCGAGAAACTACTGCCCGGCCAATTTACGGAGCAATACATCACCCATCGCTCATTCGTTTTCTATGACCGAATGACAGCTTTTCCGAACCTCATCGAAAAATGTGCGCGCCCGGCGATTCACTTCGCGCAGCCGGGCGCCTTCGCGAACGCCGCGTTCAGCTTCGGATCCTTGCGGAGGTCCTGCTCGGGCCCCTGGTAGGCGCTGTAGCGGCTGAACGCCCGCCCGATCTGGCCGACCGCCTGCCGATAGGACTTCGCGTCGGTGACCTTCGCTTGCTCCAGCCGCCTGGACGCCGTGGTCACCGTCGAATGCGTGCTGGTCAGGTTGCGCATGGCGCCCGCCATGACGGCCTCGCCGTTGTCGACCGGCGGGGCGCCGAGCCCGGACAGGCCCGTCTCCAGCGTCCGCATGCGCGTGGAGATGCCGTCGAGCAGCTTCACCAGCGACGCCCTGGACTTCAGCACGTCCGCGCCGTCGAGCTTCGGCACCTGCAGCGGCGCGCCCTGCGCCAGGACCGCGCACGCCCTGCCCGCCCAGGCGACCTCGGGCGGGTCCTTCTTCTCCGTTCCGCAGCCGGCCGCGGAAAGGGCCATCGCGGAGGCCAGCGCCACCGGGACGATGAATCGCCGAACCATGGGACTTCTCCTTCAGCAGTTGGACGTGGCGGCCTTTCCGGCGAAGCGGTCCGCGAGGAACGACATCGCATCCTTGTTGCCGCGGTAGACGAGCGTGATATGGCTGATTCCGTCCCACGTCTTCCAGGTGACCGGGACGCCGAGCCGGCAATAGGCGTCGCGCAGTTCCTTCGCCTGCCCGAACGCGAGGATCTCGTCCGCCGTGGAGTGGTACTGGAAGACGGGGACCTTGACGGATTCGGTGCCGAGCTGGTTCTCCGCCACCCGGTTCAGCCACGCCTCGTTCGCGAACGGGCTGGTGGTGAAGTAGTCGGTGATCGTCTTGCCCTGGTAGCCGAGCAGCAGCTCCAGCGTGCAGGCGCCGCCTTCGAGGCCGTCCACCATGGCGCGGCCGGCGTCGTCGAGGTAGGAGTCCAGGTCCAGCTCGGGGTAGGCGTGGTCGAGGCCGACGATCTCGTAGAGCAGGAACCCGAACGGGTCCGTCCCCTCCAGCGGCAGGCCGACGGCCGCGAGGTCGGACGGGACGCCGCCGCCGACGACCCCCGCGAGCTTCAGCTCCGGCGCGTACGCGGGCTGCCTCTGGCCCGCCCACATCGCCGCGGCGCCGCCCTGCGAGTACCCGCGGAACGCGACCTTCGCGTCCGCCGACAGCTTCGCCTCCGGCAGCCGCTGCGCCGCCCGCACCGCGTCGATCAACGCGTTGCCCATCGAGCCGACGACGTACGTCGTGGCCGGGTCCTCGTGGTAGCCCTCGTAGTCGGTGACGGCGACCGCGTAGCCCTTCGCGAGCATCTCGTTCAGCGCGGCCTGCTCGTAGAAGGCGCCCTGGTCGATGAACCGGGACGGCGCGCACCGGAACGCGGGCCCGCTGGTGCCGGGCCCGAACCCCACGATCGGGGCGGTGGCCGGGTCCGCCTTCTTCGGCACGATCACCATGCCGGTCACCGCGACGGGTTTGCCCAGCGCGTTCGTCGACAGGTACATGACCTGCCACGCGTCGGCCAGCGCCCGCGCGGTCGGCGGCCCCGCCTTCGCGGGCCGGACTCGGATGACGTCGCCCGGCACGCCGTCCGGCAGCGGCGACGGCGGCGTGTAGAACGCGTCCCCCGCCGGGGCTGCCTTCGGGACAGTCGGCGAGGCGCCCGGCGAGGCCGCCGCTCGCACCGGGCCGGCACTCATCACACCGGCGAGGAGCAGGGAGGCGACGGCGACGCACACCCCACGCCGACGGCTATCGCGACTCAGCATCGTGGGCTCCTACTCCTCGTCGTCGGGGGTGAGGGTCAGGGTGATCGGGTTGTCCGGGCCCGTGACGGCGGAGCTGAGGAGTCCGGTCAGGGCGCCGCAGTCGGCCAGCGGGGAGAGCGCGTAGGTGCCCTTGAGGTCGCCGCCCTGCCGCAGGTCGAAGCCGGTGGCGGAGGTCAAGGTCATGCCGGACGGCGCGGACGTGCGGCAGTTCTCGCCGCCCCCGATCGGGATGGCACCGAAGACCCTGAACGCCGGGAAACTCGCGGTCACCTTGGCCTCGGCGGTGAGCACACCGTCCTTGTAGCCACCCGGTTCGCTCTGCGCGGCAAGGGCGACGTCGGCCGTCGTCGGCAGGAAACCGAGAAGCTGGAACTGGGTCTTGGACGGAGCGAACGTGAGACCGGTGGTGACTCCGGCGTCGCTGACCTCGGCGTTCAAGCCACCGGTCAGCGGAAGTGTCGCGCCGGCCGCCTTAATAGTGGACGAGCCCTTAACCGAGTAAGTGTGCTGGCCAGGTCCGGTCGCATCACCGATGGTGAAGTTGGCGAGGACGTTGTTCTGCCCAGGATCCTGCGTGCACTCCGACTCGAAGGTGCCGAGACCGGACTCACCGCCGTCGTCCGTCCGAGGAGTCAGGCTCAAGACGAGATTCCCGACGGTGACCTTGCCGGCCCCGGGCTGGGTGAACGTCAGGTCGGGCGCCTGCCCGCGACCCTTCACGCTGAAGCCGCCGGACGCGGGGATCGGCGTCTTCTCCAGAGCGGAGTCGACCTCGACGGGCAGACCGTCCGGCATCTCCGGGACGGTCAGCGTCGCGTCCGCGAGCGCGTGCCCTTCGAGCGTCGTCGCGTACAGCGCGGTCAGGCCGCGCGCGGACTCGGCGTTCACCGCCGACACCGAGTCGACGACGATGCCCGGCATCACCTCACCGACCCCGACGCGGTCGGGCACGTTCGCGGTGAGCTCCACGTGCACCGGCTGCGGGCCGAGCAGGGGGAACGTGCAGTGATAGTCCAGGCCGAGCGTGGCGGGACCGGCCGCGGCGGCCGGAACCGCACCAACGCAGGCCGGGCCGAACACGGCAGCGGCGACCAGCGCGGCGGCGATTCTGTTTCTGCTTCTCACGTGTCGACCTCGAAGGGGACGGGCTCGATACGGGATGGGGGGATGGGCCCCCGCCGCACCCGGTACGGCGGGGGCCGTCTTCCTTGGCTGTCGGACCGTCAGCTCATCGCCGCCGTCACGCCTTGGGCGTGAGTGTCAGGTCGATGGTGTTGCCGTCACCGGCGGTGAAGAGGCTGAGGATGCCGGTCAGCGGTCCGCAGTTCTCGATGGCGGACAGCGCGTACGTGCCGCTGATCTTGCCGCCGGCGCCCGGGTCGAAGAACTCGCCCGCGGCCGACTGCAGCCGGACGTCCGACGGCTCCTTCGTCTGGCACTGCTCGCCGCCGCCCAGCGGGATCGCGCCGAACACCTTGAACGACGACAGCTTGGTGATGACCTTGGTGTTGGTCGTCAGCTGCCCGTCCTTGTAGAGGCCCGTCGTCTTGCCCTGCGAGTTCAGCCCGATGTCGGCGGTCACCGGCAGGAAGCCGAGGATCTGGAAGTTGCCCTTGGTCGGGTCGAGCTGCAGATCCGCGGTGACCTCGCCCGTGTCCAGGTTGAGGTCGGCGCCCACGGAGCCCGTCAGCGGCGCCTTGCCGTTCGGGGCCTTCACGAACGTCTCACCGGCGATGGTGAAGTCGTAGTGCTCACCGCCACCGGTGGGAGGCGCTGTCTCTT
>NZ_VCKZ01000592.1 GCF_005889745.1 Actinomadura geliboluensis | reverse complement strand
CGGCTGGTCGGCGCACGGGGTGCGGGAGCGGCCCGGTGCGCTGGGCGAGCAGCAGTGGGCGCAGGAGGCTTCGGTCACGCGGGCCGAGCGGCTGCCGGTGCGGGAGTCCGGGGAGTATCCGGCGGCGCGGTCGTCGGGGCAGTGGGGCGAGCCGTGGGACGGGAGTCCGCCGGAGGAGCCGGAGAAGAAGCGGCGGGGGCGGCGCTGGCTCATCGTGCTCGTCGCGGCGATCGTGCTGGTCGCCGGGGGCGTCACCGGGCAGCTGGTGCGGCCGGTGCCGGAGCCGACGATCGAGCTGGCCATCGCGTCCAGCCACGCGTTCCCGGGGCAGGCGCCGCGGCTGCCGTGGCCCTCGGCGGGGCAGTCAGCCGTGTACGTGGACGGCCTCGGGTCGATGGGGGCGTCGGGCGGGTCCGCGCCGACGCCGACGGCGAGCGTCGCGAAGGTGATGACGGCGTACGTGTACCTGCGCGACCATCCGCTGAAGCCGGGTGAGCCGGGGCCGGTGCTGACGGTGTCGCCGGAGGCGGCGGCGCAGATCCCGATGCGCCGCAAGCGGGAGGAGTCGCTGCTCGGCGTCACCGCGTACCAGAAGCTGACGCAGCGCAAGGCCCTGGAGGCGCTGCTGATCATCTCGGCGAACGACGTCGCGCACGAACTGGCGCGCTGGGACTCCGGCAGCGAGCAGGCGTTCGTGGCGAAGATGAACGCGGCGGCGGCGGAGCTCGGCATGACCGCGACGCGCTACACCGACCCGAGCGGCTACGACTCCGGCACCGTCAGCACGGCCGCGGACCAGGTCAAGCTGCTGAAGGCGGCGATGGGCCTGCCGGAGTTCGCGGAGATCGTGAACAACCGGTCGTACGTGCCGGACGGCGCCGGCCTGGCGCGGGAGGGCGGCAACTTCCTGCTCGGGCAGTACGGCGTCGTCGGCGGCAAGACCGGCTACACCGACGCCGCGGGCGGGAACTTCGTGTTCGTCGCGCGCAAGACCGTCCAGGGTGTGGAGACGCTGATCGTCGGCGCGGTGATGGGGCAGCGGTCGCCGAGCGCGGCGGGCGCGGTCAACGCGGCGGGACGGCTCGTCGCCGCGGCCGAGGGCGCGCTGACCGCGGTGACGCTGGCGCAGAAGGGCGCGCGGGTCGCGCTGGTCGACGACGGGCTCGGCGGGACGACGCCGCTGCGCGCCGCGGCGCCGGTCACGGTGGTCGGCTGGCCCGGGCTGACCGTGCGGGTCGGCGTGGAGGGCGAGCCGCCGCACCGGGGCGCCGCGGGCGAGCAGGTCGGCACCGTGACCGCCGGGGCGGGAACGGTTCCGCTGCGGCTCGGCCACGCGCTGGACGAGCCGTCCTATCTGAAGCGCCTGACCAGGCTCGGCTAGGCGTACAGGGCCGACAGGAAGCGGATCAGCAGGGCTTCGCGGGTCTCGGGCGGCAGGGCGTCCAGGATGGCGTTGACCACGGCCATCTCGGGGTCGCCGCCGCCCGCGAGGTCGACGCCGACGGAGGCGAGGAGCCCGGCGAAGCCGGCGTCGTCGAGGCTGTCGAGGTCGAGCCCGGCGAGGGCGTCGACCAGTTCGGCCGGGACGTCCGGCGGTCCGGCGGCGCGGGCGGCGCCGGTGGCGGCGGTGAGCGCGCCGAGGAGCGCGTCGACGTCGCTGACGCCGGTGACCGTGAAGTGCAGGTTCGGCGGGATGCCCTGGTAGGAGAGCTGCGGCTGGAAGAACCAGCCGCGCCGGCGGGCCTCGTCGGCGATGACGAAGACGTCCAGGCCGGGGTCGGTCGAGGCGACCGCGACGAGCGGCGCGACCGGGTCGCCGAGGACGCGCAGCCCCGGGATGCCGGCGACGCCGGCGCTGAGGCGTTCCGCGGACTTCATGGCGTTCTCGGCGAGGTCGCGGTAGCCCTGCGCGCCGACCGCGTTGAGGGTGGCCCAGGCGGCGCCGAGCGGACCGGCGCTCTTGCTGCTCTGGACGGTCGCGTTGATGACGGTGTATCCGGGCCATTCGGCGGACGCGAAGTAGGCGGCCCGGCGGTGCGACTCGTCCGCGAACAGGACGACCGAGGCGCCCTTCGGCGTGTACCCGTATTTGTGCAGGTCGCAGGAGAGGGACGTCACGCCGGGCACGGACAGGTCGAAGGGCGGGACGTCGCGGCCCGCGTCCCGCAGCCAGGGCAGCACCCAGCCGCCGACGCACGCGTCCACATGGCAGGGGACGCCGGCCCGCGCGGCGATCGCCGCGATCTCCGGGACGGGGTCCATGGTGCCGTGCGGGTAGGACGGCGCCGACGCGACGACGAGCGCGGTGCGGGGCGTCAGCGCGGCGGCGGTCGCGGCCGGGTCGGCCCGGTACTCGGCGTCCACCGGTACGTGCACGACCTCCATGCCGAGGTAGTGCGCGGCCTTGTGGAACGCGGGGTGCGCGGTCGTCGGCAGGACGATCTGCGGCCGTCCCTCGACCGGGTGCGCGTCCCGCGCCGCCTTCACCGCCAGCATGATCGACTCGGTGCCGCCGCTGGTGAAGATCCCGGAGCCGCCGCCGAGCTTGGCCGCGACGAACCCGACGACCTGCCGCTCCAGCGCGACGATGCTGGGGAACGCCGTCGGGTCGAGGCAGTTGACCTCCAGCATCTCCTGGTAGGCGGTGGCGGCGAGGTCGTGCACGGGCTCGCGGCCGGTGTCGTAGACGTAGGCGGTGACCTTGCCGCCGCGGACGGGCAGGTCCGCGTCCCGCAGCCGGGCGAGTTCGGCGAGCAGGTCGGCGGCGGGGCGGCCCGCCTCGGGGAGGTGCTCAGACGGCATGTTCGGGTGTTTCCTCTACGGGTCGGCGCCCGGTCGCCCGCCGGAACGCGAGCAGGGGCGGAACGCTGATCAGCAGGAGCAGGGCGGGGACGAGGGAGAACCCGGCGCTCAGCCCGGTGAGGGCCGAGTCCGGCTGGACGACCGGCGTGTCGAGGTCGGCGGAGCGGAACGACGTCGCGGCGAGGATCAGCGCGAAGACGCCGGGCCCGAGGGCGAGCGCGCCGGTCTCCGCCGCCGTGTAGAGGCCGGTGAACGCGCCGGACTGGGCGTGCCCGGTGCGTCCGGTGTCGGCGTGGACGGTCTCCGGCAGCAGCACCAGCGACAGCAGCTGCATGGCCGCGTAGCAGACGCCGACCAGGCAGGCGAAGGCGAGCACGCCCGCGGTGGAGCCGAGGACCGGGTACATCGCGGCGGCCGTCGCCGCGAACAGCAGCACGCCCGCGATGTAGCACTCGACGACGCCGTACTTGCGGGACAGCCACCGCCACAGCGGCACCGCGAACGCGCTGGGCCCGACCATGCAGACGAACATCGCGGACGTCAGCCCGTAGTCGTCCAGCCGGTAGGTCGCGATGTACGGGGCGCCCGCCAGCATGATCCCGACGGCGAGGATCTGCGCGACGGACGCGCTGAGCAGCAGGAAGAACGGCCGGTTGCCGCGCGCGGTGCGCAGCGCGGCGGCCAGCCCGAGGGGGCGCGGCCCGGGCCGGGACGGGATCCACCGGTTCGCCAGCGTGCTCGCGATCATCGCGGCGCCCATGGCGAGGCCGACGACGGCGCCCATCAGCGCGTATCCGGCGCGCCCGCCGCCGGCGGCGTCGGTGAGGGCGGGGGCGAGGCCGCCCGCGACGAGGATGCCGAGCGTCAGGCAGACGACCCGCCACGCCATCGCGCGGCCCCGCTCGGACGGGTCGGCGGAGATCTCGGCGGGCAGCGCCACGTACGGGACCTGGAAGCAGGCGAACGCGGTCGCGGCCAGCAGGAACGCGACCCCGGCCCAGGCGGCGGCGAGCCCCGGGGAGTCGCCCGGCACGGCGAACATGGCGGCGAACAGGAGCGGCAGGGTGACGGCGCCGAGCAGCAGCAGCCGGGTGCGGCGGCCGGTGCGGACGGCCTCGCGGTCGCTCGCGGCGCCGATGACCGGGTTGAGCAGCACGTCCCACGCCTTGGGGACGACCAGCACGGCCCCGGCGATCGCGGCGGACACGCCGAGGACGTCGGTGAGGTAGTACAGGAGCAGCAGCCCGGGGACGGCGGAGAACACGCCGGTGCCGACCGAGCCGACGCCGTAGCCGAGCAGCCGACGCCGGGACAGCGTTGCCGAGGGGTCGCCG
>NZ_VCKZ01000098.1 GCF_005889745.1 Actinomadura geliboluensis | reverse complement strand
CGCCGGGAGTGCGCTACCGGGGGCCGGTCTCCAAGACCGACCTCGCCGGCGTCTACCGGGACTCCGACGTCCTGGTGTTCCTCAACGGCGGCGGCCGCTACGTCACCTCCGGGAAGATCTTCGAGTACATGGCGGCGGGACGGCCGATCGTGTCCGTCCACACCCCGGGGTCGGCGGCGGAGGAGCTGCTGCGCGGCTACCCGCTCTGGTTCAACCCGGGCGGGCTCGACCCGGCGGACATCGCCGTGTCGATGGCGGCGGCGGCGAAGGCCGCGGCCGGGCTGGACGGGCCGCAGGTCGCCGAGGCCCGCGAGTACGCGGGCCGCTTCTCCCGGAACGTGACCTTGGAGCCGCTCATCGCGCGGCTCACCGAACTGGCCGCGCGCAGGCGCGGCGTGGCGGGACGGGGTGGTTCTCGGTGAACGGCGACGCGCGGGCTCCGCGGGTGCTCGTCCTGGCCCTGGATCCCCGGCTCGCCATGGATCCGAAGCCGAGCGTCCCCGCCCGGCGCCAGTACAAGCGCATCATCGGCCTGGCCGGCCACTTCGTGGACGAGGAAGGCGCGCAGGTCGACCTGGTGACGGCGGAACCGGACGGCTGGGACGAGCTGGACGGGCGGGTGCGGCTGCACCGGCTCGACCGGGCGGAGGCCCGGCATCCGCTGCCCTGGCTGGAGCACACGATCGTCACGCGGATGCCGCGCGTCATCGTCCGGCCGGTGGCGGGGCTCGGCCGTCCCGGCGCCCGGCTGAACACGGCTCGGACGCGGCTGTCCGTCGGCGTCCACCGGCGGCTGTTCGTGCCGTTCTACCGGCACGTCCGGCCGATGCTGCTGGCCCGGATCGCGCGGCGGCGGGTGCTGCGCGGCCTCGACCCCGCCCGGCTCACCCGCGTCGTCGTGATGGACCGGACGTCGGTTCCGCTCGGCCGCCGGCTGGCCCGCCTGCACCCGGACATCGTCGTGACGACCCGGCAGGACCGGACCCTGGACGCGAAGCCCTGACCGCTCAGGACGCCTCGGTGAGGACGGTCGCGCCGTCGGCGGCGGGCTTCTCGACGTAGCGCTCGCCGGTGCGCGGGCACTCCCACGTCCCGTCCGGGCCCTCGGTCAGGCGTGCCCCGGCCCGGCCGACCCAGCCGATGCGCCGCGCGGGCACGCCCGCGACCAGGCCGAAGTCGGGGACGTCCCGGGTGACGACCGCGCCCGCCGCGACCATCGCCCAGCGGCCGATCCGGACGGGCGCGACGCACACGCTGCGGGCGCCGAGCGAGGCGCCCTCGGCGACGTGCACGCCGACCGCGTCCCAGTCGCCGCCGCGCTTCAGCGTGCCGTCCGGGTCCACCGAGCGGGGCTCCCGGTCGTTGGTGAGGACGACGGCCGGGCCGACGAACACGCCGTCCTCCAGCACGGCGGGCTCGTAGACGAGCGCGTGGTTCTGCAGCTTCACGTTGTCGCCGATCTGGACGCCCGCGCCGACGTAGGCGCCGCGCGACACGATGCAGCCCGAGCCCAGCCGGGCGTTCTCGCGGATCTGGGCGAGGTCCCACACGGTGGTGCCGTCGCCGAGCTTCGCGCTCGGGTCGACCTGGGCGCTCGGCGTGATGCGGGGTGTCATGCGGTGCCCTCCTCAACGTTCTGGTCGATGCCCGGTGCCCTGGGCGGAGACGGTGCCGCCGCCCTGCGCCGCAGCCGCCGCAGCCGCGCCGCGAGCGGCACCGTGACGTGCACGGTCACCGGGTCCAGGTCGAGCCGCACGTGCGCGCGGCGCGGCGGGAGCAGGGACGCGGTCATCGGCCGGAGCGGGCCGCCGCCGTCCGGGACGCGGACCTTCACGGGCCCGCCCACGCCGTCGATCTCGATGGACGCGCGCCAGCGTCCGGGCCGGACGCCGGTGAGCGGCAGGTCGGCGAATCGGCGGTCGGGCCGGCCGGGATCGGTCACCAGCGGGGTGCGGAGGACGCCGTCGTCGCCGGCCCGGCGGAGCAGCACGCTCATCCCCGGCGGCGGGGCGGACGCCAGCACCGGCGGCGGCTCGCACAGCACCCGCAGCCGCCGCCCCGACCGCTGGACCAGCTCGACGCTGCCCAGGTCGGCGACGGTGAGGCCGCCGCCGACGTCCAGCGCGAGCGGGCCGCGCCCGCCGCCGGGACGCGGCCGGACGAGCCGCCACCGGCCCGCCGCCTCGACGAGCCCGGCGCGCGGCACCGCCATCCCGCTCGGCTTGGTCAGCGCGTCGGTCAGCACATGGCCTTCGAGGGCGGCCTCGACACCGAGCGTCCAGCGGCCGTCCGGCCAGGAGGCGGGCGCGGGGCGGAACGCGGCGGTGAAGGCGGTGGCGCCGCCGTCGCCGGCCGGCTCGCCCGGCCGGGTCGTGCACGGGATGCGGTGGCGGACGCCGTCGCCGTTCTCCACGACCAGGTGGACGTCCGGCGTCCCCTGGTCGGCGTCGCGGATCACGACCGTCCCGGTGACCGTCAGGTGGGACCCCTCCCAGGCGATGCCGTCCAGCGCGGACCGCAGCACCGGGACCGTCTCGTAGCAGGCGTCGGGGACGTCCAGGGCGGCGTCCCGGAAGTAGGGGTAGCGGGCGAACGCGCGCCCGGCCTCCAGCAGGACGCTCGGCCGCTCCCCGCTCCGGTGGAAGCGCAGGACCTCTTCCATCTCCTCGGCGAGGCCGTGCTGGACGCAGTGGGCGAGCACCCGGCGGTGCGGTTCGTAGCGGGCCGCCAGCCCCGGCGTGAGCCAGGCGTCGAGCAGCTCACGCGCCCCGGCCAGCGCGGTCGCGCGCTCCTCGGCGGACGCGCCGAGGTAGCCGCGTTCGAGGCGCCCGAACACCTCCAGTTGCAGGAAGCGGTAGTGCAGCCGCTCGCGCGTCTTGCCCGGCTCGGTGTGCGCGGCGACCAGCGCCATCGCCCGCCCCGCGATCTCGTGGACGGCGGCGGTGGGCGCGCCGCCCACCTGCGTGCTGCTGGTGCCGTCCTCCCGGGCGGCCCAGTAGTAGCAGTCGTAGTCGGCGAGGACGGACACCCCGCTCGCGTGCAGGTAGGCGCCGGTGGTGAACAGCTGGTCCTCGTGCGACAGCAGGCCCTCGGTGAACCGCAGCCCCGCCCGCTCGACCAGCGACCGGCGGAACAGCTGGAGCGCGGCGAGCGACATGCGCGGGAACAGGTCGCAGCCGGGGTCGAGGACGTGGGTGCGCTCGATCGTCCGGCCGAACACCCTCGGCACCTTGCGGCCGCCCGTCCCGACCTGCCGGCCGAGCACGATGTCGGTGCCGTTGCGCTCGGCCATCGCCGTCATCCGCTCCAGCGCCTCCGGGCCCAGCCGGTCGTCGGCGTCCAGGAAGAGCACGTACTCGCCGGACGCCCGCTCCAGCCCCCGGTTGCGCGGCGCGCCGGGGCCGCCCGAGTTCGCCTGGTGGACCACCGTCAGCTGCTCGTGGTCGCGGGCGAGGCCGTCCAGCAGCTCGGCGCCGCCGTCGGTGGAGCCGTCGTCCACCGCGATGATCTCGACGCGCCCGGCGGGGAGGCTCTGCGTGAAGACCGACTCCAGCGCCCGGCCCACCGTGCCCCGGCAGTCGTACACCGGCACGATCACACTGACCAGGGGTCGCCTCATGGGCCCTCTACCGTCGGACGCCTTCGGAACGCGTTTACCAGGCAACTCTATGGCGCGGATCCCGCCGTCGTGATCTCCCGGACGGCGCTGCGGGACCTTGCCTTGCACAGTTCACCGGCCGGGCCATGTCCGTTAGCGGTATTGCCACCCGTCCGTTACCGGGGCCGCGAGAACCAGGGAGAAAACCCTGGAGAAAAGGTGCCATCCCGTTGATCCGGCGGCGCGGTATCACCGTGCCATGGTTATGGGCATTGTTCTTCGTCTACTCGTGGCCGCCGGACTCGCGGCCGACGCAGTCGTGCACTGGCGCTTCGCGCCCGACATGGCCCCCGGGCCGAACACCCCGGACGACGTGATCCCCGGGGACGACCTCTTCCGCGCGCAGGCGATCGCCGCGGCCGTCGCCGCCGTCCTGGTGCTGGCGTGGGCGCGGCGATGGACGTACGCGATCGCGTTCCTCGTCGCGGCGAGCGCCGCCGGCGCCGTCCTGCTGTACTACTTCGTCGACTTCGGGCAGCTCGGGCCGATCCCCCGCATGTACGACCCGCAGTGGTACGCCGACAAGACGATCAGCCTGGCCGGTGAACTGGTCGCGGCACTCGCCGCGCTCATCGGCTTCCTCACCGTCCGGCGGGACCGGGAGCCGGCGTCGCCGTCGCGCCAGCTCGGCGTGCGCTGACCTGCCGGGCGCGCCGGGCGCGCTGGGCGAATTCGAGGGACTCCTCGAAGATCGCCGTTACGTCCCGGACGTTCTGCCAGAGGTGGCCGGCGCCGGCCACCGGGCGGTACTCGGCCCGCGCGCCCGCCGCACGGAGGGCCGCGGCCATCCGCTCGCTCTGCGCGCACGGCACCATCCGGTCGGCGGTGCCGTGCCACAGCTGGAACGGCGGGGCGCCGCCGTGGACGTGCGCGACCGGGCTGGCCTCCGCCGCGAGGGACGGCGCGTCCCGCACCGGGGCGCCGAGCAGCAGCGACTCGCGCGAGCCGGGGGCGCCGCCGTCCGGCATCGCGGCCAGGTCGTACACGCCGTGCCAGCCGACCACTGCGGCGATCCCGGGGCCGGTGAGCGCGGCGAGCGCGGCCAGGTGCGCGCCCGCCGACTCGCCCCACGCCACGACCGTCGCGCCGTCGAAGCCGTACTCGCCGCCGTTGCAGCGCAGCCAGCCGACGGCGGAGCGGACGTCCTCCAGCTGCGCGGGGTGGCGCGCCTCGCCCGACAGCCGGTAGTCCGCGGCCGCCACCGCGAACCCGGCGCGGGCGAGGCGCTCGAACGGGGACGGCCGCCATCCGGCGAACGCGTGCCCGAAGTCGCGGCGCGACCCGCGCCGCCAGCCGCCGCCGTGCAGGAACAGCACCACCGGCGCCGGGCCCGCCGCCGCCGGGAGGTACAGGTCCAGCAGCAGCGGCCGGTAGCCGACCCGGTCGGCGTACTCGATGCCCGCGCGGACCTCCATCACGTCCCGCCCGCGACGAACCGCTGGGTGAGGCCGCCCACGCCCTCCAGCCGGCTCACCAGCACCTCGCCCGGGCGGATGAAGCGCTTCGGCGAGCGGGCGTTGCCGACCCCGGCGGGCGTCCCGGTGAACACCAGGTCGCCGGGGAACAGCCGGCAGACCCGCGACAGCCGGACGAGCAGCTCCGGCACGTCGTAGATCATCGAGGAGGTGCGCGCCTCCTGCACCGTCTCCCCGGACAGGCTGCACCAGATCGCCAGGTCGGACGGGTCGGCGAACTCGTCCGGGGTGACGAGCCACGGGCCGGTCGGGCCGAAGTTCGGGTACGACTTGGCCAGGCTGAACTGCGGCTTCGCGCCGGCGAGCTGCGACGTCCGCTCGGACAGGTCCTGGCCGAGCATGATCCCGGCGACGTGGTCCCAGGCGTCCTCGCGGCGGACGGCGGCGGTCTCCCGCGACACCGCCACCACCATCTCGACCTCCCAGTCCACCGTGTCGGACGGCAGCGCGACCTCGCAGACCGGCCCGGCGAGGCAGCTCGGGAACTTCGTGAACGTCACGGGCGCGGTGTCGGGCGGGTACCCGGCCTCGCTGGCGTGCGCCGCGTAGTTGACGCCGATCGCGAACACCTGGCGCGGCCGGGGCACCGGCGGGCCGAGGTCCGCCCGGTCGAACGGCCTGCCCCGCGCCGAGTCGAGCGACGCGGCCCAGGAGCGGAACGCGTCCCAGTCGGCGAACGCCTCCTGCGGGTCGGCGGAGAACCGGCCGTCCGCGGCGTCGGCGACGTCGACCGCGACGTCCCCGACGACGACCGCGGCGCGCCCGGCCAGGTTCGCCAGCCTCACCAGTCGACCCTCTCCGGCGCGGGCTCGCCGTAGGCGTCCTGCCAGGAGACGACCGGGTTGCGCAGCGTCCCGACGCCCTCGATCTCGGCCTCCACGACGTCACCGGGACGCAGGTAGAAGTCGAACGGGTCCGGCTGGACGGCGGCGACGCCCGAGACCGTGCCGGTGGTGATGATGTCGCCCGCGCTGTAGGTCTGCGGCGAGTGGTACGCCACCAGGTGCGGGATCGATACGCGCATCTGCTTGGTGTGCCCCGTCTGCCGGGTCTCGCCGTTCACCCGCAGCTGCATCGCGAGGTTCTGCATGTCGTCGATCTCGTCGGCGGTGACGATCCACGGCCCGATCGGGCAGAACGTGTCGATCGCCTTGCTGAAGGAGAAGACGCCCGACTCCATCTCGCGGCGCTGGATGTCGCGGGCCGTGATGTCGTTGAACACCGTGAACCCCGCGATGTGCTCCAGGGCCTCGTCCGGCCCGAAGAACTTGCCGGGCTTGCCGATGATGACGGCGAGCTCGAGCTCGTAGTCCAGCTCCCGGGTGAGGTGCTCCGGGTAGACGATCGGGTCGTCCGGGCCGATGATCGCGTCCACGTTCTGGAAGAACACGATGCCCTTGTGCACCGGGTGCGACCAGTTGACCGCCTGCAGCTCCTCGTGGTGGTCGGCGAAGTTGCCGGCCGTGTGGAAGAACTTCTTCGGCCGGATGGGCGCGCGGAGCCTCACGTCCGCCAGCTTCAGCCGCTCCCCGGTCTCGGCGGCCGTCCCGCCGCGCTCGAAGAACGCCCGCGTGGACGGGACGTCCAGCTCGATGACGTCGTCGCCGTCCAGCCGGCCGACCCGTCCCTCGTCGAAGGTGATCAGCTTCATCAGGCGCCCACCATGTTGAAGCCGCCGTCGGCGAGCATGTACGCGCCGGTGATGTGGGACGCGTCCTCGGTGGCGAGGAACAGGGCCGTGCCCGCGACCACCTCGGGCGGCGGGATCGTGCCCATCGGCGTCTGCGCGATGAGCTTCTCGCGGCGTCCGGACTTCCAGTCCTCGCGCTCCAGCGTGGCGCCGGTCTCCATGAACCCCGGCGCGAACGTGTTCACGCGGACGGACGGCGCGAACGCCGCCGCGTAGGACTTGGTGATGCCGAGCAGCCCGTACTTAGCGGCCGCGTACTGCGGGGCCCGCGCGCTGCCCCGCACGACCACCGTCGAGCCGATGTTCACGATGCAGCCGTGGCCCTGCTCCAGCATCCGGGAGCCGAACTCGTGCGTCATCAGCAGCGTGCCCTTGACGTCCACGTCGATGACGCGGTCGAGCGACTCCTGCGTCAGCTGCCGCCACGACATCTGCTCGGTCGCCACGTCCCCGACGTTGTTGACGAGCACGTCCAGCGTGCCCGCCTGCGCGAACACCTCGTCGGCGAGCCCGCGGATCGCGTCCCACGACGAGATGTCGGCCTGCACGACGAACGCCTCGCCGCCCGCCTCCCGGACGCGCTCGGCCGTCCGCTCCGCGCCCTGCTTGGAGCTGTTGTAGTGGACGCCGACCCGGGCGCCCTCCTGCGCCGCGCGGACGGCGATCTCGGCGCCGAACCCGGTGCCGGCCCCCGTGACCAGCACCGTCTTCCCGGCGAACCGCGGGAAGATCTTCTGCTCCGTGCTCATGGGTCCTCCTAGACCAGCGTGCGGCCACCGTCGACGTACATGACGTGACCGGTCATGAACGACGCGTGCGGCGAGGAAAGGAACAGGATCGGGCCGACGACCTCGGCCGCCGTGCCCAGCCGCCCGGCGGGGACCAGGCGCACCAGATCATCGCGGACGCCGGGCCGCGCGAGGTACTCGGCGGTGAGCGGCGTCTCGACGTAGCCGGGCGCGACCGCGTTCACCGTCACCCCGTGGGACGCCCACTCGGCCGCCATCACCCGCATCATCTGGTTCATGCCGCCCTTGGACGCGGCGTAGGGCCCGTGCTTCTTGTGCGCCAGATGCCCCGACACCGACGACAGGAAGACCAGCCGCCCGCCACCGGCGTCGATCATGTGCCGGCCGGCCGCCTGCGCCGCGCCGAACGCGGTGGACAGGTTGGTGCGGAGCATGCCGTCCCACTCGTCCTCGGTGAACTCCAGGATCGGCCGCCGGTCGTTGACGCCGACGCAGTGCAGCAGGACGTCCAGGCCGCCCATCGCCTCCACCGCGTGCCGGACGGCGGCGGCTCCCGCGCCCGGCTCGGTCAGGTCGGCGGCGAGCGTGTGCGGCTTCGTCCCGCCGGGGCCCGAGGGCAGGGCGTCGAGCCGCGCGGGGTCGCGGTCGACGGCGGTGACGGCGGCGCCCGCGTCCAGATAGCCGCGGACGCACTCCGCGCCGATCCCGCCCGCGCCGAGCACGAGCACGCGGGAGCCGCGCAGGCCCAGCCAATCGTCCACTTGCGGCCCCTCGCCTCTCTCAGGTACTTTCATTGTGTGAAAGTTAATTTCACGATCCAAGAGTATCGGCGGGACCGGTCATGACGTCAAGCGACCGGTCGCGGTACCACATCGCGGCCCTGGCCAAGGGGCTGCAGGTGCTGAGCCTGTTCGACGGGCCGACGCTCTCCCTGCGCACGAGCGACATCGCCGCCATGACCGGCATCCCGATGCCCACGGCGTTCCGGATCGTCTCCACGCTGGAGGACCTCGGCTACCTGGAGCGGCGGCACGACGGGTCCGTCCAGCCGGGGGTGAAGGTGCTGACGCTCGGCTCGGCGGCGATGCGCGGGTCGAGCCTGGTGCAGCTCAGCGACCGCCCCCTGCGCCTGCTGGCGGAGGCGACCGGCGAGACGGTCAACCTCGGCGTCCTGGTCGAGGACCGCGTCCTGTACCTCGCACGGCTGCGCAACGCCGACCTGGTCACCGCCAACGTGCACGTGGGCTCGACACTGCCCGCGCCCTACACGTCCATGGGCAAGGTGCTACTCGCCTACCTGCCGCAGGACGACCTTGACCGGCGTATCACCGACGCGTCCCTACCACCGGGCGCCGGCCCCAACGCGGTCACCAACATGTCCGCCCTGCGCGCCCAGCTAGAACAGATCCGCCGCGACGGCTACGCGGTACAGGACGAGGAACTAGCGCAGGGCCTCCGCTCGGTCTCGGTCCCGGTGTTCGGCTCAGACGACGCCCCGGCCGCCGCAGTGAACGTCGCCGTCTCCGCGATGCGCCGCTCCAACGCCGACCTGCACGGCGAGATCCTCGACCGCCTGCGCGAGACCGCCGACGACATCAGCACCAGACTGAGGACACATTGAAGGACACCGAAGCCACCGCGCGGCAGCACCCCTTCACACCGGACGAACTGGACGCCGACCGCCTGGCCGTCTACCGGTCGATCACCGAGGGCCCGCGCGCCAAGGGCCCCCGCCTGTTCGACCTCGTCTCGGACTCGGGCGTCCTGGCCGGCCCCTTCAACGAGTTCCTGCTGCGTCCCGCCCTCGGCGACGCCCTGCAACGCCTCGGCGCGGCCATCCGCTACGAGGGAGCGCTCAGCGGACGGTCCCGCGAGATGGCGATCCTGGTCGTGGCCGCCGCCTGGGACAGCGAGTTCGAACGCACCGCCCACGAGGCCGTAGGCCGCGCGGCCGGCCTCACAGAGGAGGAACTGGCCGCCATAGCCGCCAGCGCCCCACTAGCCCTGGCCGACCCGCACGAGGCCGCCGTCCTCCGCCTAACCCGCGCCCTAACGACCGGCGACGTAGACGACGAAACCTGGTCAGCCTGCGTCCCACCCCTGGACCGCGAGACGGTATTCGAACTGACCACCCTCGTCGGCTACTACGCCACCCTCGCCCTCCAAATGCGAACCTTCCGCGTCTAGTCCCGCCGATCATGCGGGCTGGGGTAAGGAGGACACGTGATGAACCATTCCCGGTGGAAGACCCGCCGGACGAAGAGGCTCTTGGGGGAGACGGTCGAGGAGTCGCCGTCCTACGTCGAGGCCGGACGTGCTCTGGCGCTCGGTCAGGCCGTTCATGACCGTCGCGTCGAGCTGGGCATCTCCCAGGCCGAGCTGGCTCGCCGCGCCGGCATGACCCAGTCCCAGATCTGCATCATCGAAGGCGGTGACTCGGTTCCCACCCCGCCGCTCCTCACCCGCCTTGCCGCCGCACTGACCATGCCGCTGGACGCTGTGCGGTAACAACGACCTGTCATCGGGCGCCGTGGCCGGTTACCAGGGGATTTCGCCGTTGTCGTCGTAGAAGGCGCCGGTCGGGCCGTCGTCGGGGAGTCGGGCGAGGCGGATCGCGGTCGCGGCGCCCTGCTCGGGGGTGCGGACGCCGCGGAAGCCGTTGAGGTCGGTCGCGCAGAAGCCGGGGCAGGCGGCGTTGATCAGGATGCCGGTGCCGCGCAGCTCCTTGGCGTACTGGACGGTGACCGCGTTGAGGAACGTCTTCGACGGCGCGTACGCGGCGGAGATCGGGCCCGTCTCCCCGTCGGGCATGGACTGCCGCGTCAGGGAGCCGACCGTGCTCGACATGTTCACGATGCGCGGGGACGCCGACCGGCGCAGCAGCGGCAGCATCGTGTTCGTGACGCGGATGACGCCGATCACGTTGGTCTCCACGGCCGCCCGCATGATCTCGGGAGTCACCCTCGTGGGCTCCTGCGGGCCGCCGCCCGTCACGCCAGCGTTGTTGACGAGGACGTCCAGCCGTCCGGCCCGCTCCTCGATCAGCGCGGCGGCGGCCTGCACGCTCGCGTCGTCGGTGACGTCGAGCGGCACGCCGAAGGCGTCGACGCCCTCCGCCCTCAGCTTCTCGACAGCGGCCTCCCGGCGTGCCTCGTCCCGCGCGCCGACGCCGACGCTCCACCCGAGGGCGCCGAGCCCGGCCGCGATCTCGTAGCCGATTCCCTTGTTCGCGCCGGTGACCAGCGCGATCGTCTGTTCGCTCATGCCCCCATGCTGGACGCGCCCCAGGCCGTCCTTCCAACACCGTTTGGGTGGGCTGCGATACCTCGCGGGTATCGTGGACGCCATGGAGACGCGGGAGCTGCGGTATTTCGTCGCCGTCGCCGAGGAACTGCACTTCGGCCGGGCCGCGGAGCGCCTCGGCATCGCGCAGCCGCCCCTCTCCCGGGCCATCCAGCAGCTCGAACGCCGGCTCGGCGTGACGCTGATCGACCGCACCAACCGCACCATCGCGCTGACCGAACCCGGCCGCGTCCTCCTGCACGAGGGACGCGCCGCACTCGACGCGGTCGCCGCCGCCGACCGCCGCACCCGCCGCGCCGCGCACACCGAGCCCAGCCTGGTTCTCGTCACGAAGGCCGGAGCGACCAGCGAACTGCTGGCGAAGCTGCTCGACGCCTACGCCGCCGAACCCGGCGCGGTCGCCGTCGATGTCCAGCTGTGCGCGCCCGGCGAGCAGGAGCGGCTACTGCGCGACGGCCGGGCCGACGTGGCGCTTCTGCATCTGCCGTTCGACTCGACGGCCGGGTTCGACACCGAGGAGCTGCGGACGGAGGGCCAGGTCGCCGTCCTCCCGGCGGGCCATCCCCTCAGCACCCGGACCCACCTGCACATGGCCGACGTCACCGGGCTGCCCGACCTGCCCCTCCCGCGCTGGCCCCGTGCTGACGGCGTATACCCGGACGGCCCAGGCCCCGAGGTGCATGACCAAGTGCAGCTGCTTCAATTGATCGCGCTAGGCCGCACAGCCGCGATCCTGCCGGAGACGTGCCGCAGCCACCTGCGTGAAGACCTGGTCACTGTGCCCGTCCTGGACGCTCCAAGGGTGACCACTGTGATCGCATGGCCGCCCCACAGCCGCTCCCAGCCCCTGGCCACCTTGATCCGAACCGCCACCGCTCTCTGAGCGTCCAGCGTGGGCCGCGCTCCGGTCAGGCCCACTCCCGCACCGCGAACAGGCGATGCTTCAACAGCGCGTCCAGGGCACCGGCCGCCTCTTTGACGTCCCCGCAGGGGGCGATGAAGCCCACCCGCCAGTCGCCCGCCTCGAAGTAGCCCCACGTTCCACCCGGCAGCGCCCGGACCGTCACCACCGCCCCGATGTCCTCGGCGTGCCCGCTGGCGTACACCCACAACAGCGGCACCGGGAACCGGAACTCGCGCCTGTCGTACAGACCCACGCACCGCCAGCCCAGTGGCATCGCCGCGACCCGCAGCGTCTCCAAACGCCGCACCGCCACGTCATGGTTTCCCAGCGTCCGGGCGTCCAGGACCAGCCGCCACCGGCCGATCGATCTGACCAAATTCCGCGCCCTCATGCGGGCCCCTTCTGAACGCCTGCCGCCCGCCGCGCCACCGACACGCGGGCCCAGACCCATTTTCCGGCCGGGTCGGTCGTCGGGGTCACCCCGCACTCGTCCGCCAGCGCTTGGATGATCGGCACGCCCCGGCCGCCCGTGCTGTCGTCGCGGTCGGAGCCCAGAGCCTCCGCGTCGGGGGCCGCGTCGCCCAGCACCGCCTCCAGGGGACGCTTGCGCACAGGGCTGCGGTCCGAGGGGTCCCACACCGCCAGCAGGACCCCGGCATGCTCCAGTTGGAGCCGCACCCGGATCCGCCCGCCTCGCGCCCCGTGGACCACAGCGTTCGTCACGAGCTCACTGGCGATCAACGTCATGTCGTCGGCCAGCCACGCCAGCCCCCACGACGCCAGGCGCAGTTCGACCAGCGACCGAACCTGCCCGGGAGCCGTCTTCGCCGCCAGAAATTCGGTGTCCAGCTCGTGGGACGTGCTGATGCACCCCCGCACCTCGTGGCCGCTCATCACGACCACTTCGCCACTTGCCGCAGGACCAGCCCGGCGCGTTCGGCCGCCGCCGCCTCGTGACCGACGTCCCCGATCACGTTCCCGCTCTCGCCGCTCCAGCGGAACCGCCGTCCGTCGCACGCGATCACCAGTTCGCGCCGCACCCCGAACGACGCCAGCAGCCTCCTTCCGTGCAGCTCCGTCCGGTATCCCAGCCTGGTGAGCTGTACGGCCAGCTCGGCCAGTGGCATGCCTCTAGCATCTGCTCTGGATCCGGCACCTACCGCCGGGTCTGGGTTCGGCAGTCGGTGGTCTTCGGCCGCCGGGCGGCCGGTCTGGCGGGTCGTGTCTGACATATCCGGGTACTTCTCTCCGAGATCGGCAAGATGATCCCGACGCGATTTGCTTCAACAAATCACGTCCCGGGTTCATGGTGCCGGTAGGCTGCGTGCGCGTCAATAAGATTCAACAAATCCGCCCAACGCGAGGAGCTGAACACGTGGGGTCAGCGCGGTACAACGAGATCGCCGATGACTTGCTCCGACGTATCGATGCAGGTGAGTGGCAGTCTGGCGAGACCCTTCCGCAGATGGAGAAGCTCGCGAGCCACTACGGCGCCAGCCGCAACGCCGTGGCGCGCGCGGTCGGCAAGCTGGCGAGGGAAGGCCGTCTCGTCTCGGTGCCCCGCCGGGGGACCGTTGTCCGGCCCAAACACCGCAAGACCGTCATCCGAACCGACCTCGTCAAGCGCAACAGCCGCCACGCCAGGGACGGCAGGGAGTTCACCGGCGGTTACAGCTTCCCCGCAGCGATGGGCAACGAGCTGTGGGTGCACCATGGCAAGCCGGATGTCGGCATCGCTCCGCTCAACGACCCCCGCCTCGCTCACATGCTGAACGTGCCTGTCGGTGAACCCGTCATGAGACGCCTACGCGTCACCGGCCCCGAGGGTGAACCCGCGTTCCAGATCTCCACGACCTGGATTCATCCGCGCATCACCGCCGAAGTGCCCGAGGTCGAGGAGCCGTACGGCACCGGACCCGGAGCTTGGATCGATGCCATCGAGGCCAAGGGGCATGGGCCTTTGGAGTGGCTTGAGCGCCGACGAGTGCGCATGCCCACCACCGATGAGGCCAAGTCGCTGCTCATCCCCGTCGAACTGCCCGTGTGGGAGATCGTGCGCATCAGCTACAGCGCCAAGGATGAGAACGCGGTCGACGTCACGCAGGTCATCATCGCGGGTGACCGCATGGAGGAAATCTCACGGTTGCGGCGGGACGAGTCGGCCCAGTGGCCCCACCGTGACAGCGGCCCGGACGGCCCTCCCGTGGCCCCCGCCGATGGCGCGCGGGAGTAGCACGCTGCCCGGGTGATCGGCTTTTCGGGGCGCGGCTGACGGCGGCCGGTAGGTAATGGGGTTTCGGGGGTCAGTCGGATTGGGGGTCTGTGCTCGCCGGGCCGGCCAGGAGGCGTGCCAGCAGGTCGCGGAGGTGCTGCTGGTCGGAGCCGGGGAGTTCGAAGAAGGTCCGGGCCAGCGAGTGGGTGCTGGAGCGCAACTCCCGGCGTTTGTGCTCGCCGGCTTCGGTGAGCACTACGTGTTTGACGCGGCGGTCGTCCGGGGCGGGGCGGCGGGTCACCAGGCCGCGGCGTTCCAGGCCGTCGACGATGCCGGTGACGTTCGACGGCTCGCATGACAGCCAGTCGGCCAGCCGGCGCATCGGGGCGGGGCCGGACAGGTTGGTCAGGACGAGCGCCTGGGCCGGGGGAAGGTCGAGCTGTGCCGCGGCGGCGTTGAACTGCGCGCGCAGCCGCCCGGTGACCTCGAAGACCAGGCCGCTCAGCTCGGCCACGACCGCATCCGCATCGCCACCGGTACCGGTTTCGGCGGCGGCGTCGGCATCGGAGCTCATGCGGCCAGCATAGCCGCCGCTTAAGCGGCTGAACTGTTCAGCTCCTGAAGTAAATGCTACGCTCCGGGCCAAAGCTTCAGGAACTGAACTGTGGAGCAGCTGAAGGAGATGTCGTGATGACGCAAGTGAGCGCGAGCGGGCGCGCGGGCCTTCGGAGCACGCGACGTGCACGGGCACTGGCCGTGGCGGGTGCGGTCGCGGCCGCGCTGGCGGTCTGGGCGGTGGGGGAACCGCTGCTGGGCCATGACCTGGTCGTCCAGCAGGAAGGACAAGAGCCGCGGGACCTGGGGGCGGCTGCTATCGGCGTCTTCGCCCTGGTCCCCTCGCTGCTCGGCTGGGCGCTGCTGGCCGCGCTGGAGCGGGTGACGCCGCTGGCGGGCCGGATCTGGACGGCCGCCGCCCTGGCGCTGCTCGCGGTGTCGTTCCTGCCCGTCACCGGCGTGGAGGCCACCGGCGGCAGCAAGGCGGTGCTCGCTCTCGCCCACGTGGCCGTCGGAGCTGTGCTGATCCCCGTCTTCCACCGGACGGCCACGGCCCGCCGCGCCGCCGAGAGGAGCGGGCAATGACGGCGCCCGAGGACGAGATCCTCGACAGCCCCACCCCCTGGGTCACCGACCACATCCGCGCCTACCTCGAAACCGGCGGTTAGACGAACCATGAAGACGCGACCCGCCCTGAACGACCCCGAAGCGCCCGTGAACGCGCAGACGGTCGCAGCCGACTTCGCCGCGATACTGCAGCGGGCCGGTGAGACCCGCGATGCCGACCTCTACGACTCGGCCTTCGCGGCGGACGTGCTGTGGGGCAGTCCCTACGGGGCGACCGTGGCAGGCTACGCCGAACTGAACGCCATCCATCGACGGCTCATGAGGGGGAATGCCGCACCGCCGTCACGGTTCGAGGTGGTCACCGCACTCACCCCCGCGCCCGGCGTGGTGGTGACGCACATCCGCCGGCAGGCGGCCGACACCGGTGGATTCTCCGAGATGGCACTGTACGTCCTCGTCGAACGGGCCGGGCGATGGTGGCTCGCGGCGGCACAGAACACCCCCATCGGCGAACCACCGCCGCAGAACCGAACACGTACCGACGCGGCCCGCTGACGCCCTGGCCGAAGAGGAATGGCAAGGCGGTGGGTGGGGTTGGGGTGGCGCGGAGGGAAGGTGATTCGATGACGTCCTCGCCGTCGAGTATGCGTGCCGTTCGTCTTTCTGCGCCGGGGCCTGTGGACAACCTGCGGGTGGTCACGTTGCCGCTGCCGCCTGAGCGGGACGGGTGGGTGCGCATCCGGGTCGAGGCGTTCGGGCTCAACCGTTCGGAACTGAAGCTTCGGCTGGGGGTGAGCGAGGGTGTCGCCTTTCCTCGCGTGCCGGGTATCGAGGCCGTCGGGACGGTTGACGCGGCGCCGGACGGGAGTGGGCTGAGCGTCGGGCAGAAGGTCGTCGCGATGATGGGCGACATGGGGCGCACCTACGACGGCGGTTATGCCGAGTACACGTCGGTGCCGGTGGCCCAGGTCCTTCCTGTGGACACCGACCTGCCCTGGGAGCTGTTGGGTGCGCTGCCGGAGATGGTGCAGACCGCTTACGGTTCGCTCACCACGGGCTTGGATTTGCAGCCGGGGCAGACCGTACTGATACGTGGGGGGACGTCGTCGGTGGGGCTGGCCGCGGCTGCGCTTGCGGGCTGGCGTGGTGCCACGGTGTTGTCCACCACCCGGCGGGCCGATCGTCTTGCCTTCCTGGCGGAGCGCGGGGTCGACCATCCGCTGCTCGACACCGGCGAGGTCGCGGCGGCCGTCCGTGAGCTCTTTCCGGACGGTGTGGACGCCGCGCTCGATCTCGTCGGGACGCCGACCCTGCCCGACACCCTGCGCGCGGTGCGCGTGCACGGCACGGCCTGCTTCGGCGGCAGTCTCTCCAACGAGTGGACGGTGCGGGACTTCTCGCCGAACGAGTACCTGCCGAGGGGCGTGCGCCTGGCGGGCTACTTCGGCGATGTCGGGGACCTGCCCCGCGAGGTCTTCCAAGAGATCCTCGACGCGGTGGCGGAGGGCCGGCTGAACTTCCCCGTCGATCGCGTCTACGACGGCCTGGAGCAGGTGAGGCAGGCCCACGACGACATGGAGCACAACCGCGCTACGGGCAAGCTCGTCGTCCGCGTGCAGCATTAGAAGCTGTGCAGAGAAAGGGGCGCGTGCGGTGAATCAGCTTCGGGGTGTTGTGGAACTCGCTGAGAGTGTGCTGGGCGGGGACGTCGTCGGCGCCTATCTTCACGGGTCGTCTGTGCTCGGCGGGCTCAAGCCGGCCAGTGATGTGGACGTGCTGGTCGTCTCACGGCGGTCACTGGACGAGCAGGAGCGGCGGGCGCTGCTGGACGGTCTGCTCGGCATCTCCGGCATCAGGGACGACGTCCGGCCGGTCGAGCTCGTCGTGGTCGTCCAGTCCGAGGTGCGGCCTTGGCGCTACCCGCCCGTATGCGACTTCCTGTACGGCGAGTGGCTGCGCGATGAGTACGAGGCGGGGAAGGTCCCCCAGCCGGAGCCGATGCCCGATCTGGCGCTGCTGATCACGATGGTGCTGGCCGGGGACCGTCCATTGATCGGCCCCCGGCCGGGTCAGGTTCTCGCGCCCGTCCCGCACTCCGATCTGGTCCGGGCCAGCGTCGCGGGCATCCCCGAACTGCTCGACGAGCTGGACGACGACACCCGCAACGTCCTGCTGACCTTGGCGCGCATCTGGACGACGCTCGCCACCGGTGAGATCAAGTCGAAGGACGCCGCCGCCGAGTGGGCCCTCGACCGGCTCCCGCCCGAACACCGTCCCGTCCTCGCGCACGCCCGGCGGTTGTATCTCGGCAGCCACTACGCCGACGAGACCTGGACCGAGGCGCTGCGAGGACGGGTGCGTCCGCACGCGGAGTTCGTCCTCGACGAGATCGACCGGTTGGTCACCTGAGGCGGGCGGCCAGCTTCGGCAGGAGGCGGAGGGCGTTGTCCCTGGTGACGGCCTGGTGGGCGCGGCGGCTCAGGGCCGGGTCGCGGTCGAAGTCCCTGGTGTTGAGGGTGACCTCGCGGGCGGAGTTGGCGGGCCAGTCGGTGCCGAACAGGACGCGGTCGGCGCCCACGGCGTTGAGCAGGGTCGGGCTGGCGTACGGGGACGTCGGCAGCGCGGTGTCGTAGTAGAAGCGGCGGAGCGCGGGACGGATCTTCGCCGGGTTCGGGCCGTCGTCCTCGCGGCCCCAGCGTTCGGCGCGGCCCGCCATGTACGGCAGGAACCCGCCGCCGTGGGACAAGATGATCGACACGTTGGGGTGCCGGTCGAGGGTGCCCGCGGCGATGAGACTCAGCGCGGTGCGGGTCGTGTCGAGCAGGAAGTCGGCGAGCCAGTCGCCGACCAGGGGCACCTCGACGATGCCCTTGGGCGCGACCGGGTGGGTGAACACGACCGCGCGGCGGCGGTCGAGTTCGGCGAACAGCGGCTCGAACATCGGGTCGCCGAGGTAGTGGCCGTCGGCGGAGGTGTTGAGCAGGACCCCCTCCGCGCCGAGGTCGTCCAGTGCGTGGGCGGCCTGCTGAATGGCCAGGTCGGGGTGGAGCATCGCGACGTTGGCGAAGAAGCCGAAGCGCGTGGGGTGGTCGTGCACCAGTTCGGCCAGCGACTCGTTGCACGCCCGGACGCCCGAGACGGCGGTCGCGCGGTCCTGGAAGATCTCGGCCGGGACGGGCGCGGACGCGACGCCGGCGGCGATGCCGTTGGCGTTCATGACCCGCAGGGTGCTCTTCAGCGTCCACTGGGCCCAGGCGGGGCCGCCCTCCGGCGGGATGATGCCCTGCTCGACCGCCCATTCCCGCATCTTCGGCGGGACGGCGTGGTGGTGGGTGTCGATCCTGCCGCGGGGAGCCCTGTGCGGGGCGGCGGCCGCCCGGGCCGGGACGGCGGCCATCGCCGCGGTCAGGCCGGTCGCCTGCAGGGCGCGGCGGCGGGTCAGTTCGGGCATGCGCTTCTCCCTCGATGATGCGCCGCCCACCATGTTCTCTAATGAGAAAGTCTCAGATGAGACGATATCAGACCGCCCTATCATGGGTCCATGCTCGACGAGCTGCTCGAACGGATCCTGGCCACGGACGACGACCCCGGCATCCGGCATGTCGGCGTCGGCATGCTCCTGGCGGCCGCGCACAACCGGAGCCGGCAGAGCATGAACGACGAGCTGCGCCCGCTGGGCATCGACGTGCGCCAGTACGCGATGCTGCTCGCCCTGGAGATGTACGGGCCGTCCAGCCAGCGCCGCCTCATCGACCTGACCGGCATCGACAAGTCCACGATGGTGCGCAGCGTGGACGAGCTGGAGCGCGCCGACCTGGTCCGCCGCGAGCGGATCCCGGAGGACCGGCGCGCCTACGCGATCACACTGACTCGAACCGGAACGCAGACCCTTGCCCGCGCCCGCCGCGTCGGCGCCGACGTCGGCGAGCGCCTCTTCGGGCGGCTGGCCGCCGATGAGCGCGACCAGCTCGTCGCCCTGCTGCGCAAGATCAGCGAATACGCCGGCTGACTGATCAGTGGCCGCGCACGCGCACCTGCGCCGTCAGATAGGGCGGCGCTCGCGTGGCGCTGATGCGCGGGCTCGCTTCTTGCCGACGTCTCAGTGCCACCGGGCGCGGCCGCGAGTCCCACGGGTGTCGGGTCCTTGACGGCGGGCGACGGGGGCTTACGCTCGGCTCATGCTCGGTCACCATGCGCGGATCCCGTCGGTCCTGATCGCCGGAGTCGTGGCGCTCACCGCGCCCGCCGTCCCTGCGCGGGCGGCCGCACCGGGCGACCTGCGCACCGACCTCGACGCCATCCTCGCCGACCCTCGGCTCGACGGCGCCGCCGTCGGCGTGGTGGTGCGCGACGCCCGCAGCGGCGCGGTCCGGTACGCGCGCGGCGCCGGCACGCCCGTGCTGCCCGCCTCGAACCTGAAGCTCTACACCTCCAGCGCGGCGCTGTCGCTGCTCGGCACCGGGTACCGGTTCCGGACGAGCGTGCACGCCACCGCCGTGTCCGGTTCGTCCGTCAAGGGGAATCTGTACCTGAAGGGGACCGGTGACCCGACGACGCGGGCCGCCGACTACGACCGGCTGGCCGCCGAGGTCGCCGCGAAGGGCGTCCGGCGGGTGGAGGGCGACCTGGTCGCCGACGACACCTGGTTCGACGCCGTCCGGACCCCGTCCCACTGGGACCCGGACGACCTGCAGTACTACTACGCCGCGCCGATCTCCGCACTGACGGTCTCACCGAACGACGACTTCGACGCCGGGACGGTCGACGTGTCGGTGCGGCCCGGCGCGGTGGGCAAGCCCGTCCGGGTCGGGCTCAGCCCCGCCACCGGCACCGTCAAGATCGCCAACAGGGCGGTGACGGGACGGGCCGGCTCGCCGTCCACGCTGGAGATCGACCGTGCCGTCGGGAGCGACACCATCGTGGTGAGCGGCTCGTATCCGGCGGATGCCGCGCCCCTCACCGAGCTGCGGACGGTCAGGAAGCCGACCCTGTACGCGGCGGACGTCTTCCGGCGGGCGCTGCGGGCCCACGGCGTCCAGGTGAAGGGCGACGTCGAGCGCGGCCGGACGCCCGCGGGCGCCGCCGTGCTCGCGTCCCGCGCGTCCATGCCGCTGTCGCGGCTGATGGTCCCGTTCCTCAAGCTCAGCAACAACATGATCGCCGAGATCCTGGTGAAGGCGATCGGGCGGAAGGCCGCGGGCCAGGGCAGCTGGGACGCGGGGCTCCCGGTGATCGAGCGGTACGCGCGCTCCCTCGGCGTCCCGTCCGACCGGCTGGAGATGGCCGACGGGTCGGGGCTGTCCCGGCGCGACCGCACCACCGCCGGGGACGTGAGCACCCTCCTCGAACGGGTGCGGACGGCGCCGTGGTTCCCGGCCTGGTACCGGGCGCTGCCGGTCGCCGGCGACCCCGACCGGACGGCCGGCGGCACCCTCGCCTCGCGCATGCGCGGCACGCCCGCCGCCGGGAACGTGCACGCCAAGACCGGCACCCTGACCGGCGCCACGGCGCTGTCGGGCTACGTGACCGGCCCCGCCGGGCGCCCGCTGGTCTTCTCGGTGATCCTCAACGGCTACGCGGGCGGCGCGCCCAAGGACGTCGAGGACCGGATCGCCGTCCGCCTCGCCGGCGGCACCCCGCCGCCCGCACGGCGGCGCTCCGGCACGGGCCAGCGGCTCGAATGCTCGTGGGCCGGGAGCTGCTGAGCGCCGTGCGTCAGCCCTTGCGGGCGTCGCGGATCATGTCGCGGACGCGGTCCACCACGGCCGCCATCGGGCCGACCAGCATGTTCTTGGCCGCCGACTCGGTGCCCGGACGCGGATGCGTCGGCGCGGTCGCCTCGGCCGCGCGGACGGCGGCGGCGAAGCCCTTGAGCTGCGCGGGGCTGAACTGGACCTTGAGCCGGTCGAACTCGTAGCGCTCCTCGGCGCGGGCGTGCGTCAGCACGTCCATGCGCAGCTTGTCGAGCGACTTCATGAACCGCGGGTCGTCGAGGGACATGCCGTCCAGCTCGGCGAGCAGCTCCTTGGCCTCGCGCTCCTCGGCGAGCCGGTCGTCCACGATCCCGTCGCCGCCCGGCAGGCTCCGCGCCGCCGGGTGGACGATCTCCTCCTCGGCCGTCTCGTGGATCGCCAGCAGCCGCACCAGCTGCCGGAACGCCTCCTCGCGGGCGCTCCCCTCGCTGTGCATCACCTCGTCGAACAGGTCCCTGATCCGGCCGTGCTGGGCGCGCAGCAGGTCGACGACGTCCTCGGTGGTCTCGGCATCGGCGGGTGTGGTCTGCATCTGTCTTCCCCGGTCCCTCGGTGGACGGCCGCCCGGACGGCGGCCGGTCCGGTGCGGGTACCCCCGGCCGGGCCCGGTAAGCGGCTCGCGGCGAAGCCTGGGCAAAGAATTGTCGGGAGACGGGGAGAGCCGTGCGGAACCGGATCGCGCGGGTAGGGGCCGACCGCCGGACCATCCGAAGCATCCGCAGGAAAGGTGAGCCCCTTGGCCTTCAACCCGCTCGAACACCGCGGCATCCCGCTGGACGACCAGCTGCGCAACTGGGCGCAGCTCGACGTCGCCCCGATCGACCCCGACGAGTCCGATCCCTACACCAAGTGCCGCATCATCACGATGAACGGCATCGAGGTGGAGGCGATCATGTTCAGCCACCACTTCGCCCGGGTCTGCCCCGACATCGAGGTCAAGCAGCAGCTCGCGAGCGTCCGCTACATCGAGGCGCAGCAGCAGAAGGTCGTCAACTGGCTGCTGCCCGGCCAGGCGTCGGTGCTGGAGACGACCCTGTCCTACGAGCAGGTCGCCGTCGACCTGACCGGCTGGGTCGCCCGCATGGAGCCCGACCCCTACCTCAAGCAGTCGTACAACTTCGGGCTGCTGGAGGACTTCGACCACCTGTACCGGTACGCGAACCTGTACGAGATCATCGAGCACCGCAAGGCCGAGAAGGTCATCGACCAGCTCACCGAGGTCATGCCGGGACGGCCCGGCTACCAGCAGCACCGCGACCCGGTCGACAACGTCCGGCAGCCCTACGACCGCGAGGCCGCCGCGCCGATCTCCAAGCTGCACGCGCTGACCATCATGTCGGCCGAGCAGCAGACGATGAACTTCTACATGAACATGGGCCCGCTCTACATGGAGCCGATCGCCCGGCAGCTCTACCAGGAGATCGGGCTGGTGGAGGAGGAGCACGTCACGCACTACGAGTCGCTGGTCGACCCGGGCGAGACGTGGTGGGAGCGCCTCGTCAACCACGAGTACAACGAGTGCTACCTGTACTACTCCTTCATGCAGACCGAGACCGACCCGCGGATCAAGAACATCTGGGAGCTCCACCTGAACATGGAGCTGGAGCACCTGCGGATCGCGTGCGACCTGATGCGCCGCCACGACGGCCGCGACCCCGAGTCGGTGCTGGCGCCGGCGCTGCCCGAACCGGTCACGTTCGAGCCGAACAAGGAGCTGGTCCGCGAACTGCTCGCCACCCAGATCGACTGGACGACGCTCGGCACCGGCTTCGTCCAGGAGGCGCACCAGCGGTTCGAGGCGTACCAGGACAGGATCAACGCCGAGCGGGGCGCGCAGGAGCGCGTCATCGACGAGCACCGCGACAAGTTCGGCGACGAGTACCGGCTGGAGACCGAGGGCCCGCACCCCGTCCAGCGGCTCCGCGACAAGCCCGCTCCGCGT
The DNA here is from genome assembly GCF_005889745.1 of Actinomadura geliboluensis. Classification (GTDB taxonomy): domain Bacteria; phylum Actinomycetota; class Actinomycetes; order Streptosporangiales; family Streptosporangiaceae; genus Spirillospora; species Spirillospora geliboluensis. Next base: position 580 of record NZ_VCKZ01000098.1, on the reverse strand, counting down.
CCCTGACCGCGCCTGACCAACTCCGATCCACCCTGACCGCCCCTGGCCGCGGGAACGGCCGTACTCTGGCGCATGGGCGCCGGCAGACCGGGCACATGACGCAACGACCCGTGTTCCGGCCCGGGCCCATCGGCCGGGAGGGTCACCGGCCTGGAGCATGTTCATGATCGGAGAGGCACATGAGCACCGTTCCCGCGCCCGCCATTCCGGAGCCGGCGCTGCACATCGGCCGCTGGCAGCTGCCGGGCGGGCGGACCGCGGCGGGCAACGTCCGGGGCATCGTCCGGGGCGCGCTGCAGTCGTGGGGTCTCGGCCCTGCCGCGGGGAGCCTCAGCGACCGCGTGGCGCCGCTGGTCCAGGACGTCGTCGCGCGGGCCGCGACCCGCTGCCGCGGCCCGCTCGTCCTGCGGCTGGAACTGCACCAGCCGGCCCGGCTGCTGCTGGGTGAGATCCACGACTCCGCCGCCGACCGGTCCGGCCCCGGAGCGCATCTCGCCGCGATCGCGGTCACCTACGGCAGGCGGCTCGGCCGCGGCGGCTCGGCCGCCTGGTACACGCACGCCTTCGTGTGGCCGACCGC
>NZ_VCKZ01000097.1 GCF_005889745.1 Actinomadura geliboluensis | reverse complement strand
CGCCCCGTGCCGCCCGCCGTCGAGGCCGCCCGGGCGCGGCTCGCCGGGTACTGAGCGGCGGTCAGGCGCGCGCGGCGGCCCGGGCGCGGGCCAGCGACAGCGCGCACACGGCGCCCGCGAGGGTCGCGGCGGCGAGCGCCCACCCGGTGCCGTACTCGGCGTGCCGGGTGGAGCCGCTCGACTCCGCCAGGCCGAGGAACAGCGTGCCGGCCGTGGCGATGCCGATCACCTGCGCCAGCTGCATCAGGGTGAGCAGCAGCCCGCTGGCGTCGGCGGCGTCCTCGGCCGGGACGTGCTGGAGCGCGGTCGTCATGATGATCGGCATCACGCCGAGGCCGAACCCGATGACGACGGTGAGCGCCTCGTAGCCCGCGCCGCCGCCCGCCAGCGGGCCGACGCACAGGTAGCCGGCCGCCGCGACCGCGAACCCGGCCGGGATCACCCGGCGGTGCCAGCGCGCCGGCAGCCGCCGCCAGTTGAGCCCGACGAGCGCGAACGCCGTCACGCACGGGACGAACGCCAGCCCCGACTCCAGCGGCGACATCCGCAGGTCCCCCTGCAGGTGCAGGGTCGTGGTGAACAGGAACGCCGCCCAGCTGCCCGGCCCGAACATGATCGCGACGCAGGCCGGCACGAGCAGCGGCGCGCGCAGCACACGCGCCGGGATCAGCGGCCGGCCCCCGGCCGCGCCCGTGCGGCGCTCGACCGCGACGAACGCGGCCAGCAGCACCGGGCTCGCGGCCAGCGACGCCCAGCCCCACACCGGCCAGCCCAGCTCGTGGCCCATGATCAGCGGGACGACGAACAGCAGCACGGCGGCGGCGAGGGTCACCAGCCCCGGCAGGTCCAGCCGCCCGCGCGTCCCCGCGCCGGACCGCGCCTCGTCGCGGGGCAGCACGCGCGGCCCGGCGAGCAGCAGCGCCACCCCGATCGGCACGTTGACCAGGAAGACGCCCCGCCAGCCGGTGCCGAACAGGTCGGCGCTGACCAGCAGGCCCCCGGCCGCCTGCCCGACCACGACGCCGCCCGCGATCACGGCGGAGTAGTAGCCGAGCGCGCGGGCCCGCGCGGCGCCGCTGAAGTTCCGCTGGATCATCGACATCACCTGCGGCGTCAGCAGCGCGGCGGTGGCGCCCTGCAGGAACCGGAACGCCACGAGCCACCCGGTGGACGGCGCCAGCCCGCACGCCAGCGACGCGGCCGTGAACCCGGCGAGGCCGAGCTGGAACATGCGGCGGTGGCCGCCGAGCGCGCCGAGCCGCGCCCCGGTGATGAGGAGGACGGCGTAGGAGACGATGAACCCGGCGACGACGAGCTGCAGCCCCGCCCCGGAGGCGTGCAGCTCCGTGCGCATCGTCGGGAGCGCGACGTTGACGATGCTCGCGTCGAGGATGCCCATGAACTGGCCGAGCAGGATGACGGCGAGCAGCGCGCCGCCGGATCCGGTCCGCGACCCCCGTTCGGGAACAACTCCCCGCAGATCGGTTGTCTGTGTCATGTGTGCAAGCGTGGGCCCGTGCCGGTACCGGTAACGAGAGCCTGCCGATACTGGTACTGACAGCACCTGGAACGGGCCGCGCGCCGGAGGCAGTCTGGGGGACGTGACGATGACGAGCACGGAGACGACGGCCCGCGGGCCCGCCGCCCCCGCACGCGGCCGGGCGCGGCCCCGCCGCCGCACCGAGCTGGCGGCGTTCCTGCGCAGCCGGCGGGCGCGGATCACGCCGGAGGACGTGGGCATGCCGCCCGGCCCCCGGCGCCGCACCCCCGGCCTGCGCCGCGAGGAGGTCGCGCAGCTCGCCGGGGTCGGCGTGACCTGGTACACGTGGCTGGAGCAGGGCCGCCCCATCAACGCGAGCACACAGGTGCTGGACGCGGTGGCCCGCACGCTGCGCCTCGACGGCGCCGAGCGCGAGCACCTGTACCGGCTCGCCGACGTCCCCGAGGCCGGGGCGGAGGAGGACGCCGACGCCCTGCCCGAGGACGTCCAGGCGATCCTGGACGCCCTGTCGCCCATGCCCGCCTCGGTCGCCAACGGCCGCTGCGACATCCTCGCCTGGAACGACGCCTACGCGGCGATCTTCCCGGCCGTCGTGACCGCGCGGCCGTGCGAGCGGAACACGATGTGGCTGTCGTTCACGCTGCCGCCGTGCTGCAACCCGGTCGCGAACGTGGCGGAGACGGCGCCCGGGCTCGTCGCGACGTTCCGGCACCGCTACAGCCGCCACCTCGACGAGCCCGGCTGGAAGGAGCTGGTCCGGCGGCTGCAGGGGGTCAGCCCGGAGTTCGCGCGGCTGTGGGCCTCCCACGACGTCGCCCTGGCGCACTCGGCCCTGAAGGTGTTCCGGCACCGCGCCGTCGCCGGGGAGATCAGGACCCGCACCACCGCCATGGAGCTCAGCGCCGCGCCCGGTGCGCGGCTGGTCGCCTACACGCCGACCGACGAGGAGAGCCGGGAGCGGATCGGCTGGCTGCTCGCCCACCCGGAGGCCGCCGAGCACGGGCACTGACCGCGCCGGAGCGGGCCGGGCGCCGGTCAGGACCGGGCGCGCCGGGCGATCACCACGAGGTCGATCGCGGCGATGACGGCGACGGCCGCGCAGATCCCGGCGGCGGCCCAGTCCCCGTCGCCGTCGGCCTGCGCCCCGAGCGCGAACAGGATCGCGGCGGCGACCGCGACGACCAGCGCGATGCCGGACAGGATCGCCCGCAGCCGCAGCGGGCTGCGCGCGTTCAGCGGCTCGCTGCCGCGCGGCTGCTCGTGCGGGTAGGGCCCGTGCGACCCGGGCCCGCGCCATTCGGGGCCGTACGGCTCGTACTCGTCCCGGCCGGGCTCCTCCTCGGGCTCCTCACCGGGGTCCCGCCGATCGGGGGTGCCCACGGCGTCACCGCACGAACGTGCCGACGAGCGTCCCCGCCGCCACGACCTTCTCCTGCAGGGCGTCCCGCAGGTCCTCCGCGGTGAACCCCGCGCGGAGCCCGGACGGCTCCGACAGCCCGTAGAGCCGGAAGAAGTACCGGTGCGGGTCGTCGCCGGCCGGCGGCTTCGGCCCGCCGTACCCGGCGGTGCCGTAGTCGTTGCGGCCGGCGACGGCTCCGGTGGGCCGCTCCCCGGCCTCCAGGCCGGTCGTCACCGGGTCGATCCCGGCGAGCAGCCAGTGCGCGAACGTGCCGGCGGGCGCGTCCGGGTCCTCGCAGGCGAGCGCGAGCTCCACGACCTCCTCGGGCGGCTCCGACCACTCCAGCGGGGGCGAGACGTCCCCCCTGTCGTGCGAGTACTCCGACGGCATGAGCGTGTGGTCGTTGAACGCGGTGCTCCGCAGCATCATCTCTTCCATGGGCTGGTCGTGCCCGGTCCGGGCGCGTCGATGCGCCCGGACCGTGATCGCCGGCCCTGCCCAGTGGGTGCCGCTCAGTGGGCGCTGGACTGCGCCCAGATGTTGATGCCCGCCTCGACGGCGTCCCGGTCGATCGCGGCCAGCTCGTCCGCGGTGAAGTCGAGCCGGTCCAGCGCGGCGAGGTTCTCCTCCAGCTGCCGGACGCTGCTCGCGCCGATCAGCGCGGAGGTGACCCGCCCGTCCCGCAGCGACCAGGCCAGCGCCAGCTGGGCGAGGGACTGCCCGCGGCCCTGCGCGATCTCGTTCAGCGTCCGGACGTGCCGCAGGTTCTCCTCGGTGAGCAGCCCGGCGTCGAACGAGGTGCCGCGACTGGCCCGCGACCCCTCCGGGATCCCGTCGAGGTACTTGTCGGTCAGCATGCCCTGCGCGAGCGGCGAGAACGCGATGCAGCCGACGCCCTCGCGGCCGAGCGTGTCGAGCAGCCCGCCCTCGATCCAGCGGTTGAGCATCGAGTAGGACGGCTGGTGGATCAGCAGCGGCGTGCCCATCTCCCGCAGGATCGCGGCGGCCTCGGCCGTGCGCTCGGGGGAGTAGGACGAGATGCCCGCGTACAGCGCCTTCCCGGACCGGACGGCCCGGTCCAGCGCCCCCATCGTCTCCTCCAGCGGCGTCTCCGGGTCGAACCGGTGGCTGTAGAAGATGTCCACGTAGTCGACGCCCATCCGGCGCAGCGACTGGTCGAGGCTCGCGAGCAGGTACTTGCGCGACCCCCACTCGCCGTAGGGGCCGGGCCACATGTCGTAGCCGGCCTTCGTCGAGATGATGATCTCGTCCCGGTACGGCGCGAGGTCCTCGCGCAGGATCCGGCCGAAGTTGGTCTCGGCGGACCCGTACGGCGGCCCGTAGTTGTTCGCCAGGTCGAAGTGCGTCACGCCGAGGTCGAAGGCGCGCCGCAGGATGGCCCGCTGGACGTCCAGGGGGCGGTCGTCGCCGAAGTTGTGCCACAGCCCCAGCGAGATGGCGGGGAGCCGCAGACCGCTGCGCCCGCACCGCCGGTAGGGAATCCGCTCGTATCGTCCGCCGTCGGCCGTATAAGTCATGGTGACGATTATCCCAGGGCCCGCTTGACGACCTTGCCCGCCGGGTTGCGGGGGAGGGCGTCCAGGAACACCACCTCGCGCGGGACCTTGTGGCGGGCGAGGTTCGCGGCGACGTGGGCCCTGAGGTCGTCCTCGGTGAGGCCGCGGGCCACCACGTAGGCGCGCAGCCGCTGCCCGAACTCGGCGTCGGGGACGCCGACGACCGCGGCCTCGTCGACGCCGGGGTGCGCGGCGAGCAGGTCCTCGACCTCGCCCGGGTGGACGTTCTCGCCGCCCGACACGATCATGTCGTCGGCGCGGCCGTCGACGTGCAGCCGGCCGGCGGCGTCGAGGTGCCCGAGGTCGCCGACGGCCATCAGCCCGCCGACCTCCTCCTTGCCGCCGCCTCCGGTGTAGCCGCCGAACCGGGCGGGGGTGTCGACGAAGATCCGGCCGACGGCGCCCGGCGGGACGGGCCGGCCGTCGGCGCCGAGGACCGCGACCCGCGTGCCGGCGGGCGGGCGCCCGACGCAGCCGGGCGCGGCGGCCAGGTCGTCGGGGGTGGCGATCGTGATGCAGGACGCCTCGGTGGAGCCGTAGAAGTTGTAGAGGGACGGCCCGAACGCGGCGAGGACGCGGCCGCCGAGCCCGGCGTCCAGCCGCGCCCCGCCCGTCATGATCACCTTGAGCCGGGACAGGTCGCGGGTCTGCAGGCCGGGCACGGCCAGGAGGCGGCTGAGCATCACCGGCACGGCGACGAACGAGGTGCAGCCGTGCTCCTCCAGGTCGTCCAGCACCTGCTCGGCGTCGAAGCGGCGGCGCAGCACCAGCGTGGACCCGAGCCCCAGCGCGAGGAGGGCCGAGGTGAGGCCGAGCCCGTGGAACAGGGGCGGGCCGACGAACATCGACTCCCCGGCGCGGAACGGCACCTTCGACAGGATCCCGCCGGGCAGCGCCAGCGACCGCGGCTGGGCGCGCGGGGCGCCCTTGGGCCGGCCCGACGTGCCGCTGGTGAGGATGACCATGGAGCCGTGCCGGGACGGGGCGGGCGGCGGCGTCCCGTCCGCGCCGCCGATGAGGTCCTCCATGGCGGACTCGCTGAAGCACGGCAGGTCCAGGCCGTCCACGAGCGGGGCGAACTCGTCGTCGTGCAGCAGGACCGTGACGCCCTCGCGCGCCATCGCGTCGCGGAGCTGCGGGGCGGCGAAGTCGGTGTTGAGGAACAGGACGGACGCGCCCGTCTTCGCCGCGCCCGACATCGCCTCCAGCAGGCCGCGGTGGTTGCGGCACAGGACGCCGACGGTGCTCCCCGGGCCGGTGCCGCGCGCGAGCAGGGCGTTCGCGAGGGCGTTGCAGCGGTGCTCCAGCTCGCCGAAGGTGAGGCTCCCGCGGTCGTCGACCAGCCCGGTCCGGCCGGGGAAGCGGTGCGCGGGCACCGCCGTGGCGGCGCCGAGCGGCCCGTAGGCGCGCATGGCGCGCGCCGTCGCGGCGAGGGCGCGCGGCGGCATCGGGCCGATCATCCCGGCGCGGGCGGCGGCCCGCAGCGCGGTCAGCTCGGCGGTGATCCGGGTGTGCGGCGGCATGCGGGGCAGCGTAGTGAACCGGGGAACAGATCCACAAGAATTGTCCCTCTGATTCACCTCACAACGCCCACGAGTACACAAACGGAACGGCTCTCGGCTGTCATCTCTGCGACGCGTGAACGAGGCTCGTAGGTGGCAAGAAGACTCAGAGATATGGACGAGGAGGTCCCGGTGGTCGTGCTGCGCAGTTATGTGTCGGGTTCATGGCGTGCTCCGGAGGACGGGGGGGCGCCGCTGCACGACGCCGTCACGGGGGAGGAGGTCGCCCGGATCTCGTCGGCGGGCGTCGACATGGGCGCCGCGCTGGAGTACGGGCGGGCGGTCGGCGGCCCGGTGCTGCGGGAGCTGACGTTCCACCAGCGCGCCGCCCTGCTGAAGGCGCTGGCGTCCCATCTTCGCGAGCACCGCGAGGAGCTGTACGGGTTGTCGGCCCGGACGGGCGCCACCTTGAACGACGCGAGGTTCGACGTGGACGGCGGCATCGGCGTCCTGTTCGCCTACGCCAGCCGGGGCAAGCGCGAGCTGCCGAACGACAAGGTGCTGATCGAGGGCGACGTCGAACCGCTCGGCAAGGGCGGCACGTTCGTCGGCCAGCACCTGTGCACCCCGTCGCGCGGCGTCGCGGTGCAGATCAACGCCTTCAACTTCCCGGTGTGGGGGCCGCTGGAGAAGCTCGCGCCCGCGTTCCTCGCCGGGGTGCCGAGCCTGGTCAAGCCGGCGAGCCAGACCGCCTACCTGACCGCCCGGCTGATCGAGCTGGTCGTGGAGTCCGGCATCCTGCCGGAGGGCGCGGTGCAGCTGGTCTGCGGCGCCCCGCGCGACCTCCTCGACCACCTCACCGAGCAGGACCTCGTCGCGTTCACCGGATCGGCGGCCACCGCGCGGCTGCTGCGCACCCACCCCGCGATCGTCGGCGACTCGGTGCGGTTCACCGCCGAGGCCGACTCGCTGAACTGCTCGATCCTCGGACCGGACGCGGCGCCCGGCACCCGGGAGTTCGACCTGTTCGCCGACCAGCTCGTCACCGAGATGACGGTGAAGGCGGGCCAGAAGTGCACGGCCATCCGGCGCGCGCTCGTCCCCGCCGCGCTCATCGACGACGTGGCCGAGGCCGTCCGCGACCGGCTCGCGAAGGTCACGGTCGGGAACCCGGCCGACCCGGACGTCCGGATGGGCGCCCTCGCCACCCTCGACCAGCGCGAGGAGGTGCGGCGGTCCCTGAAGGCCCTCATGGACGCCGGCCGCACCGTCTTCGGCGACCCGGAGCACGTCGACGTCGTCGGCGCCGACGCCGAGCGCGGCGCGTTCCTGTCCCCGGTGCTGCTGCGCGCCGACGACACCGGCCGCGCCGAGCCGCACGAGGTGGAGGCGTTCGGGCCGGTCAGCACCCTGCTGCCGTACGAGGGCGCCGAGGCGGCGGTCGAGCTGGCGGCGCGCGGCCGCGGCAGCCTCGCCGGGTCGGTGGTCACCGCCGACGCGGAGTTCGCCCGGGACGTCGTCCTCGGCCTCGCGCCCTGGCACGGGCGGCTGCTCGTGCTGAACGCCGAGGACGCGAAGGAGTCCACCGGGCACGGGTCGCCGCTGCCGCCGCTCGTCCACGGCGGCCCCGGCCGCGCCGGCGGCGGCGAGGAGCTGGGCGGGATCCGCGGGGTCGTGCACCACATGCGGCGCACCGCGCTCCAGTCCGGCCCGGCGATGCTCACCTCGATCACCGGGCGCTGGGTCCCCGGCACCGACCGCACCGTCACCGACGAGCACCCGTTCCGCAAGTACCTGGAGGACCTGCGCGTCGGCGACACCGCCGTCGGCGGCCCCCGCACCGTCACCCTCGACGACGTCGAGCACTTCGCCGAGTTCACCGGCGACACCTTCTACGCCCACACCGACGAGGAGGCCGCGAAGGCCAACCCGTTCTTCGGCGGCCGGGTCGCGCACGGGTACCTCGTCGTGTCGTTCGCGGCCGGGCTGTTCGTGGAGCCGGCGCCGGGCCCCGTCCTCGCCAACTACGGCCTGGAGCGGCTGCGCTTCCTCACCCCCGTCAAGCCGGGCGACGAGCTGACCGTCACCCTCACCGCCAAGCAGATCAGCCCGCGCGAGGGCGCCGAGTACGGCGAGGTCCGCTGGGACACCGACGTCACCAACCAGGAGGGCGCCTCGGTCGCCAAGTACGACGTGCTCACGCTGGTGGCCAAGAGGCCCAAACACGACTGACCGGCGCCTGGAACGGAGCGCCGGCGGAGCGGAAGGCGGCGGTCGGTCACCATCGGGGGTCTGGGGGCCGCCCCCCAGGGGGATAACACGGTCGGGAGGAGTCGGCGGGGGCGACGCTCACACGGAGTTGAACGGGGTGCGCCCATGATCAGTCCCCTGCACATCCAGACGGTGCGCGAGGTCGTCCGCACCGGGTCCTTCGCGGACGCCGCCCGCAACCTCGGCTACACCGCGTCCGCCGTGTCCCAGCAGGTCGCCGCGCTGGAGCGGGCCTGCGGCCTGGTGCTGTTCGAGCGCCGGGCCCGCAGCGTCCGGCCGACCAGCGCGGCGTTCCTGCTGGTCAGCAAGGGCAACGACGTGCTGTCGGCGCTCGCCACGCTGGAGCGGGAGCTGCGCACCGTCGCCAGCGGCGAGCGCGGCGCGCTGCAGCTCGGCAGCTTCCCGACCGCCAGCGCCCGCATCCTGCCGCGGGTGCTGGCGGAGCTGTCCCGGGTCCGGCCCGGCATCGAGATCACCCTGTCGGAGGGCGAACCGGACGAGCTGCTGCCCGAACTGCTCGACGGCGACCTCGACCTCCAGCTCGTCTACCGGTACGACCTGCTCCCGCGCACCTGGCCCGACCAGGTCGTGGAGACCCCGGTGATGGACGAGAACCTCGTGCTGTGCATGCCCGGCGACCACCCCCTCGCCGGCGGCCGGACCGTCCGGCTCCGGGACCTGCGGTCGGAGACGTGGATCGCGAGCCGGCCGGACAGCTTCGGCGCGCGGGCGCTGCTGCGGCTGTGCGGCACCGCCGGGTTCACCCCCAACATCGCCTTCCGCAGCAACGACTACGCGGTGGTCTGCGGACTCGTCGGCTGCGGCCTCGGCATCGCGCTCGTCCCGGCGCTCGGCTGCGTGCCCGCGCCGGGGCTGCGGATGCTGCGGCTCAGCCGCCGCGCCCCGCGCCGGCACGTGACGGTGCTGCGCCGCTCCAGCAACACCAACCCGCTGGTCAAGGACGCCATGCGCGGCCTCACCGAGGTCGCCCGCTCCGTCGAGGCGGAGATCAGCGGGGCCACCGGCCCTTGAGCTCCATCGCGGCCCGGACCCGCTCCTGCGCGAGCGCGACCGCCGCCTCGTGCGTGGTCGTGCCGTGCGCGTGCGCGGCGGCGAGCACCGTCGCGGTGTTCTCCCGCATCTTCGCCGAGACCGCCGCGAACACCGCGCCGGGGTCGGGGCGGAACGCCGAGTACCGGGCGTCCATCGCGAACCCGGCCGCGACGACGCCGCCCGCGTTCGCCACGAAGTCGGGCACGACGGTGATCCCGCGCGCGGCGAGGACCCGCTGCGCGGCCGGGCCGGTGGGCAGGTTCGCGCCCTCCACCACGATCTTCGCCCGGACGTCCGCGGCGGTGCGCGCGTCGATGACGTCCTGCAGCGCGGCCGGGACGAGGACGTCGGCGGGGAGGCGGAGCTCGGCGCCGACGTCCAGGAGCCGCCCGCCGCCGTACTCCTTCACCGCCGCGTCGCCCGCCTCCGCCCGCAGGGCCAGGAGCCGGCCGACGTCGAGGCCGTCGGGGTCGTGCAGGGCGCCGTGCACCGTCGAGACCGCGACGACGGCCGCGCCCAGCTCGTCCAGCCGCTTGGCCGCCGCGTGCCCCACGGCGCCGAAGCCCTGCACCACGGCGCGGGCGCCGCGCAGCGGCGTCCCGGCGTGCCGGGCGGCGGCGTCGGCGGCCTCCGCGACCCCGAACCCGGTGACGCCGAGCTCGTCGTAGGGCATCCCGCCGAGGGCGTGCGGGGTGCCGACCGCCGCGCCCCGGTCGCCCAGCTCGTCCTGGACGACCGCCGCGTCCCGCTCGGTGAGCCCCATGTCGAGCCCCGCCACGTACCGGCTCGGGATCTCCCGCGCCAGCGCGCGGACGAACGACCGCAGCACCGCCTCCCGGTCGGGCGCCGCCGGGTCGGCCATGATCCCGGCCTTCGCGCCGCCGAAGAACAGGTCGGCGCCCGCCCACTTGTAGGTCATGACGCGCGCCAGCCGCGCCACCTCGGCGACCGTCACCGCCGGGCTCATCCGCATGCCGCCCTTGCCCATCCCGCGGGCGGTGTTGTCGATGACGAGGACGCCCCGCATCCCGGTGCGGGTGTCGGACACGCACACGACGCGTTCGGGGCCCCATTCGTCCATCAGCGCGAGCACGTCAGACACGGTTGGCCTCCGGGCGGAGGGCGTCGCCGGCGAACCGCGCGGCGTGCAGGGGGGAGACGTCGGTGAAGGGCGCGCGGCCGAGGTACAGGTCGCGGACGACCTCGCCGACCGCCGGCCCCTGGAGGAACCCGTGGCCGGAGAAGCCCGTCGCGTACAGGAACCGGGACACGTGCTCGTCCTCGCCGATGAGCGCGTTGTGGTCGGGGGTGACCTCGTAGAGGCCCGCCCAGCCGCCGGTCAGCCCGACGTCGAGGAGCCGGGGCGCGCGGGCGCCGATCGCCGCGGTGAGCCGGGGCAGCCACGCGTCGGAGCGGCCGAGCCGGAACCCCGGCGTCTCCTCCGGGTCCGACATCCCGAGCATCAGCCCCGCGCCCTCGGCGTGGAAGTAGAACGAGGTGGCGAAGTCGATCGTCATCGGCACCGGGCGCGGCAGGCCGGGCATCGGCTCGGTGAACACGATCTGCCGCCGCAGCGGCTCCACCGGCAGCGCGACGCCCGCCATCGCGCCGACCGCCGCCGACCAGGGCCCGGCCGCGCAGACGACCGCGGACGTCGCGATGCGGCCCCGCGACGTCTCGACCGCCGTGACCTCGCCGCCGTCCGCCTCGATGCCGAGGACCTCGCAGTGCGTGCGGATCGCCGCGCCGTACCGCCGCGCGCCGGTGGCGTAGCCGAGCACGACCGACTCGGGCGTGCAGTGCCCGTCGTCGGGGGAGAACGCGGCGGCCAGCAGCCCGTCGGCGCTGATCAGCGGGGACAGCCGGCGGGCCTCCGCGACCGAGATCATGCGGCTGGGCACGCCCAGCTCGTTCTGGAGGGCGACGCCGCGCTCGAACGACGCGACGTCCTCCGGCCGCGACAGCAGGAACAGGTACCCGACCCGGTGCAGGTCGATCTCCTGGCCGGGGCGTTCGCCGAACCGGGCGAACGCCTCCAGGCTGCGCGCGCCGAGCCGGACGTTGACCTCGTCGGAGAACTGCGCCCGCACCCCGCCCGCCGCCTTGCACGTCGAACCGGAGCCCAGCTCGTCCCGCTCCACGAGCACCACACCGCGCAGCCCCGCCTCGGCGAGGTGGAACGCGATGCTCGTGCCCATCACGCCGCCGCCGATGACGACGACCTCCGCTTCGGTCTCCACGCGCCGCCCCTAGAGCCGGAACCCGAGGTCGGGCTCGATCTCCACGACGTCCATCTGCGCCTTCTGCAGCCGTCCCGAGTAGTCCCAGTTCATCGACTGCCAGCGGGTGAACTGGTCCAGCACCCAGGCGCCCGACTGGCGGCTGCCGTTGCCCGAGCGCCCGTTCCCGCCGAACGGCAGGTGCGCCTCCGCGCCGGACGTGGAGTTGTTGACGCTCACCATCCCGGCCGAGATCCGCCGCCGGAACGCGAACACCTTCGCCGGATCGGTCGTGTAGACGGACGCGGACAGGCCGTAGCCGGGCGCGTTGGCCAGCTCGATCGCCTCGTCGAGCGTGCGGTAGGACGCCACGCCGACGATCGGGCCGAAGGTCTCGTTCATGAACAGCTCGTCGCCGGGGCCGACCCCGTCCACCACCACCGGGTGGTAGTACAGGCCGACGGCGGCGTCGCCGGTGAAGCCCGCGCGCGGGTTCGCCGCCGTGATCCGCCCGGTGCCGGTCGAGCCGTGCAGGGTGTGGCTCGGCCCGATCCAGCCGAGGGTCTTCTCGAAACCGTCGGCGAACCGCTCGCTGATCAGCGGGCCGTACAGCACGTCGCCCGCCGGGTCGCCGACGGTCGCGGCCCGCACCGCCGCGTCCAGCAGCCGGACGAACTCGCCGTGCACCGACTCGTGGACGATCGCCGTGCCGAGGGACGTGCACCGCTGCCCCGCCGTCCCGAACCCGGAGAACAGCGCGCCCTCGACGGCGAGCGGGAGGTCCGCGTCCTCGGTGACGACCATCGGGTTCTTGCCGCCGAGCTCCAGGCACGGCGTCTGGAGGTGGCGCCCGCACAGCTCCCCGATCCGCGACCCGACCTCCGTGGAGCCGGTGAAGCCGACCTTGCCGACGAGCCCCTCGCCCAGCGCCCGCTCCAGCCCGGCGAACGTCTCCGGGCCGTCGGCGTACACGACGTTGAGCACGCCGTCCGGGAGCCCGGCGTGCGCGAGCAGCGCGGAGAACGCCTCGGCGCACGCCGCCGCGTACTCCGCGGGCTTCCAAACGACCGTGTTCCCGCAGAGCAGCGCCGGGACGATGTACCAGGACGGCACCGCGACCGGGAAGTTCCCGGCCGTCACGACGGCGACGACGCCGACCGGGTCGCGGAACGTGAACAGCTGCTTGTCCGGCATCTCCGACGGGACGGTCTGCCCGTACAGCCGCCGCCCCTCGCCGAGGAAGAACGCGCAGGTGTCGGCGATCTCCTGGACCTCGCCGAGGGCCTCGGCGTACGGCTTGCCGACCTCGCGGACGACGACGCGGGCCAGCGCCGCCTTGTTGGCCTCGACCAGCCGGCCGAGCGCGGCGACGGCCTGCCCGCGGACGGGCGGCGGCACGTCCCGCCAGGCGTCCTGCGCGGCGCGGGCGGCGCGGCAGGCGCGGACGAGGTCGGCCGCGTCCGCCAGGGACACCTCGGCGACCGTCTCGGACGTGCGGGACGGGTCGGTGGAGCGGTACACGCGCGGGCCCGCCGGGATCCGGGCGCCGCCGATGACGGAGGAGAGCACGGTCCCAGCGTGAACGGGCCGCCGCGCCGCGCCAAGATCGGGCAGAGCGCGGCTTCCTTACCGCGAGGCCAAGCCCGGCTGAGCCTCTCGCCGGGCGGGCGCGGTAAGCGATCCTTGGCCAAGTCCCAACCGGTTCGCGGGCTCGCGGGCCTGGGCTCGCGGGCCGTCCGGGCCGATGCTCGACGCATGCCCGAACCCGCCGACGCGCACTTCCTGGAGGCGGCCGCGTCCCTGGCGCCGTCCGGGGCGCCCGCCGCGCCCGGCCCGCTGAGCGGTGCCCGGTGCCTGGAGCTGTTCGACGCCCAGCTCGGCAGCCGCCACCTGGACCTGGCGGCCCGGTGGCTCCAGGCGCGGGGCAGCGGCTTCTACACGATCGGCTCGTCCGGGCACGAGGGCAACGCCGCCGTCGCCGCCGCGCTGCGCCCCGGCGACCCGGCGCTGCTGCACTACCGGTCCGGTGCGTTCTTCCTGGAGCGGGCACGCCAGGTCCCCGGCCAGACTCCGCTCTGGGACGTGCTCCTCGGCGTGGTCGCCGCCGCCGAGGAGCCCATCGCCAGCGGACGGCACAAGGTGTTCGGCAGCCGCCCGCTGAACGTCATCCCGCAGACGTCCACGATCGCCTCGCACCTCCCGCGCGCGCTCGGCCTGGCGTTCGCGGTCGAACGCGCCGCGCGCCTCGGCCTCGGGACGCCGTGGCCGCGCGACGCCGTCGTCGTGTGCAGCTTCGGGGACGCGTCCGCCAACCACTCCACCGCCGCGGGCGCCGTCAACGCGGCCGTGAACTGCGCGTTCCAGGGGCTGCCGCTGCCGCTCCTCCTCGTCTGCGAGGACAACGGCCTCGGCATCAGCGTCCGCACGGCTCCCGGCTGGATCCACGCCGCCTACGGCTCGCGCCCCGGCCTCGCCTACTTCCACGCCGACGGCTGCGACCTCGCCGACGCCTTCGCCGTCTCCGCCGAGGCCGCCGCGTACGTGCGCGAGCACCGCCGTCCGGCGTTCCTGCACCTGCGCACCGTCCGGCTGATGGGCCACGCCGGCTCCGACGTCGAGTCGTCCTACCGGACGCCCGCCGAACTGGCCGCCGACCTCGACCGCGACCCCCTCCTGGCGACCGCGCGGCTCCTCGTCGACCTGGGAGCGGCGACGCCCGCCGGGATCATCGACCTTTACGAGGCCAAGCGCGCCGAGGTCATGGCCTTGGCGGAGAAGGCCGCCGACGCGCCCCGCCTCTCGTCCGCCGCCGAAGTGATGGCACCGCTCCGAACCGCTGGTCCCTCCCAGAGCGAGCGGCCCCCCGCAGGGGAGCCGGTGACGGTGGCGCAGGCGATCAACCGGACGCTCGCCGCGCTGCTGGATGAGCGGCCGGGCCTGGTCGTCTTCGGCGAGGACGTCGCGCGCAAAGGCGGCGTCTACGGCGTCACGCGCGGGCTCATGAAGCGGGCGGGAGCGGCCCGGGTGTTCGACACGATCCTCGACGAGCAGTCGGTCCTCGGCCTCGCGCTCGGCTTCGGACTCGCCGGGATGCTGCCGGTCCCGGAGATCCAGTACCTCGCGTACCTGCACAACGCCGCCGACCAGCTCCGCGGCGAGGCGGCGACGCTGCCGTTCTTCTCGTCCGGGCGGTACCGCAACCCGATGGTCGTGCGGATCGCCGGCTACGCCTACCAGAAGGGGTTCGGCGGCCACTTCCACAACGACAACGCGGTCGCCGCGCTCCGCGACGTCCCCGGCCTCGTGATCGCCTCGCCCGCCCGGCCCGACGACGCCGCCGGGATGCTGCGCGCCTGCGCGGACGCCGCCGAGCGGGACGGCCGGGTGTGCGCCGTGCTGGAGCCGATCGCGCTCTACCACGTCCGCGACCTGCACGAGGACGGCGACGGCGGCTGGCTCGCCCCCGCCGGCGGGACGGTCCCGCTCGGCCGCGCCCGCACCTACGGGGACGGCCGCGACCTCACCATCGCCACGTTCGCCAACGGCGTCCGGATGAGCCTGAGGGCCGCGCGGCGCCTCGCGGCCCGGGGCGTGGCGTGCCGGGTGCTCGACCTGCGGTGGCTGGCCCCGCTGCCCGTCGCGGACCTGCTCCGCGAGGCGCGCGCCACCGGAGCCGTCCTGGTCGCGGACGAGACGCGCCGCACCGGCGGCGTCTCCGAGGGCGTCCTCGCGGCGCTCGCCGACGCCGGGTTCGAGGGGCGCGCGGCCAGGGTCGCGAGCGAGGACAGCTTCATCCCGCTGGGCGGCGCCGCGGCCCATGTCCTGCTGTCGGAGCAGGCGATCGAGGACGCGGCCGAGGCCCTCGTCAGGTCGGCTCGATGACCGGGTCGCCGCCGAGGTAGGCGGCCTTCACCCGGTCGTCCCGCGCCAGCGTCGAGGCCGGGCCGTCGAGCACGATCCGGCCGGTCTCCAGGACGTAGGCGCGGTCGGCGAGCCGCAGCGTCTGGTGCGCGTTCTGCTCCACGATCAGGATCGTGGTGCCCTGGTCGCGGATGTCCCGGACGACCCGCAGCACCTGCTGCGCCGTCTGCGGCGCCAGCCCCATCGTCGGCTCGTCCAGCGCCAGCAGCCGGGGCCGCAGCATCAGCGCCCGGCCGATCGCGAGCATCTGCTGCTCGCCGCCCGACAGCAGCCCGGCGAGCTGCCCGCGCCGCTCGCCGAGGCGCGGGAACATCGCGTACACCTCCTCGCGGCGGGCCGCGACCGCCGCCCGGTCACGGCGCCGCAGGTAGCCGCCGAGCAGCAGGTTCTCCGCGACGTTCAGCGCCGGGAACACCCGCCGGCCCTCCGGGACGTGCCCGAGCCCGGCCGCGACGATCCGGTGCGCGGCGAGCCTGGTGACGTCCCGCCCGCCGAACTCGACGCGCCCCGACCGGGCCCGGTGCAGGCCCGTGACCGTCCGCAGCGCGGTGGTCTTCCCGGCGCCGTTGCTGCCGAGCAGCGCGACGATCTCGCCCTCGCCGACCTCGAACGAGACGCCCGCCAGCGCCTCCACCGCCCCGTACCGGCTGTGCAGGCCGCTCACCCGCAGGAGCGTCATCGCAGCACCTCCGTGACGAGGTCGGTCTCCGGGTCGTCCGGGACGCCGAGGTAGGCGGCGATGACCCGGGGGTCCGCGCGGATCTCGGCGGGCGGTCCGGCGGCGATGGCCCGGCCGTGCTCCAGCACCGTCACCCGGTCGGAGATCGACATGACCAGCGCGACGTCGTGCTCGATCAGCACCACCGCCGTGCCAAGGGCGCCGATGCGGGCGATCAGCTCCATCAGCGCCCGCTTCTCGGTCGGGTTCGCGCCCGCCGCGGGCTCGTCCAGCAGCAGGACGCGGGGCTCGGCGGCGAGGGCCCGCGCGATCTCCAGCCGGCGCCGGCCGCCGTAGGGGAGCCCGCCCGCCGGGCGGTCGGCGACGTCCAGCAGGCCGGTGAAGTCCAGGCAGCGCCGCACCGCCTCCAGGTCGGCGCGCGACGGCGGGCGCAGCAGGCCGCGGTCGCGGGCGAACCGGCCGATGAGGACGTTCTCCGCGACCGTCATCTCCTCGAACAGCCGGATGCTCTGGAACGTGCGGGCGAGCCCGGCGGCGGCGACCCGGTGCGGGGCCAGGCCCCGCACGCTCCGCCCGGCCAGCACCACGGACCCGGCGGACGGCCGGATCATCCCGGTGATGCAGTTGAACGCCGTCGTCTTGCCCGCGCCGTTCGGGCCGATCACGCTCACCACCTGCCCGGCGTCCGCGCGGAGCGCGAGCCCCTCCACCGCCGTGACGCCGCCGAACGCCCGGGTCAGGCCGTCCACCTCCAGCAGCGTCCCGGCGGCGGACGGCGCCTCCGGCGCCGGGCCCGCCTCCGCCGGGAGCCGGAGCCGGCGCGGCCGGTACGGCCACACGCCCTGCGGGCGCAGGATCACGATCACGATGAGCAGCAGCGCGAAGAACAGCCCCCGGTACTCCTGGACGGTCCGCAGCACCTCCGGCAGCGCGACGATCACGACCGCGCCGACCATGACGCCGGGCCGGCTGCCCATCCCGCCGATGATCACCACGAGCAGGATCATCAGCGAGGTGAGGAACGTGAAGCTGGACGGGTCCACGGTGCCGAGCTGCGCGGCGTTCAGCGGGCCCGCCACGGCCCCGGTCATGGCGCCGAGCACGTAGGCGAGCAGCTTCACCCGCCGGGCCGGGACGCCGACCGCCTCGGCGGCGGTGTCGTCGGCCCGGATCGCCCGCCACGCGAACGCCAGCCGCGTCCGCGCCAGCAGCGCCGTCGCGGCCAGCACCACGGCGAAGAACGCGAGGGCCAGGTGGAAGAAGTCCTGCGGCAGGACGATCTCCCGGCCGCCGACCGCCACCGGCGGGATGCCGGTCAGCCCGTTCGGGCCGCCGGTGACCTCCAGGTTCACCACGGTGATCCGGATGATCTCGCCGAAGCCGAGCGTGACGATCGCGAGGTAGTCGCTGCGCAGCCGCAGCGTCGGATACCCGATCACCACGCCGGCGACCGCGGCGGCGGCGATCGCGGCGGGCAGCGTCAGCCAGAAGTCCCATTCGAGCTTCAGCATCAGCAGCCCGGCCGTGTAGGCGCCGATCGCGAAGAACGCCGCGAACCCGAGGTCGAGCAGCCCCGCGTACCCGACGACGATGTTGATCCCGAGGCCGAGGATCGCGTAGATGAGGATCGTGCCGGCGACGGTCAGCGCGTAGTCGTCCAGGACCTGCCCGGCGGCGAGCGCCAGCACGATCAGCAGCGGCCAGCCGCCGTACCGTGCCCAACCGCCGTGCCGTGCCCAGCCGCCGTGCCGGGCCGCCGCCTCCGCGCCCGCGCGCCGCCTCATGCGCGCTCCACGACGCGCTCGCCGAACAGGCCGGTCGGTCTCAGCGCCAGCACCGCGATGAGCAGGCCGAAGATGATGACGTCCGTCCAGCGGGACGAGACGTACCCGGCGGAGAACGACTGGACGAGCCCGATCGCCACGCCCGCGACCATCGTCCCCGGCAGGTTCCCGATGCCGCCGAGCACGGCGGCGGTGAACGCGCGCAGCCCGATGAGGAACCCCATCCCGAAGCTGATCTGCACGTAGTAGAGCCCGTACATGACGCCCGCCGCGCCGGCGAGCAGCGAGCCGACGAAGAACGTGGCGAGGATCAGCCGCTCGACGTTGACGCCCTGGAGCCGGGCGGCGTCGCGGTCCATCGCGAGGGCGCGCATCGCCGTCCCGGTCACGGTCCGCGTGACGAACATCCACAGCGCCGCCATCAGCACGACCGACAGCACGACGAGGGCGAGTTGGCCGTAGGTGACGCGGACGGCGCCGCTGAGGATCTGCCCGCCGTCCAGCGCGTTCGGGTAGGACTTGAACCGGGCGTGGGTCAGCACCTTGACGCCCTCCTCCAGCGCCAGCGACACCCCGATCGCGGAGATCAGCAGCGCCAGCCGCGGCGACGACAGCAGCGGGACGTAGGCGGCCCTGGCGATCCCGGTGCCGACGACGCCGGTGGTCAGCGCGCCGACCGCGACGGCGGCGAGGACGGCGGGCAGCGCCATCCCGCCGGTCACCCCGAGCGTGGTCAGCGTCCCGAACCCGGCGAACGCGCCGATCATGAACACGTCGCCGTGCGCGAAGTTGATCAGCCGGACCACCCCGTAGATCATCGAGTAGCCGAGCGCGATCAGCGCGAGGAACGCCCCGATCGTCAGCCCGTTCACCAGGTACTGGACGAACTCGCTCATGGCAGGGGTCTCGTCACGAGGTCTTGGCGTCCACCCAGGTGGCGCCGCTCTTGTCGAGCTTCTTGTAGGCGGTGAACGCGCCGTCGTCGACGCGGACGGTGATGTAGAGCGGGTCGGTCCGGTCGCCCTTGTCGTCGAAGGTGATGGGCCCGGTGATGCCGGGGAAGTCCTTGATCTTGTGGAGGGCGGCGGTGATGTCCGCGCCCTTGGTCGACCCGGCGTCGTCGATGGCCTTCGCGACGACCTTGACCGCGTCGTACTCGTACACCGAGAACGGCCCGGGGTCGGCGCCGTTCGCGGCCTTGTAGGCGGACACGAACTTCCCGGCGGCGGGCAGGTCCTTGGCCAGCGGCGCGGTCGTGGCGATGTAGCCGGCGGAGGCCCGGCCCGCCGTCTTCAGGACGGTCGAGTCGGTCGTCGCGTCCCCGCCCATCAGCGTGAACTTCAGCCCGAGCTGCCGGCGCTGCTTCATCAGCAGCCCCGCCTCGGCGAAGTAGCCGGTGAAGTACAGCACGTCCGGCCGCGTCGAGGCGATCTTGGTGAGGACGGGGCTGTAGTCGGACTGGCCGGGCTGCAGCGCGTCCGCGTAGACGACCTGCCCGCCGAGCTGCTTCACCGAGTTCGCCGCCGCGTCCGCGAGGCCCTTGGCGTAGGTGGTGTTGTCGTGCAGCAGCGCGATCCGGCGCGCGCGCAGCTCGCCGGTCATGAACTTCGCGGCGACGGTGCCCTGGTTGTCGTCGCGCCCGCAGGTGCGGAACACCTTGCCCTTGCCGGAGTCGGTGAGGGACGGGTTGGTGGAGGCGTCCATCACGAACGGGACGCTCCGCCGTCCGTAGATCGGGATCGCCGGCACCGCGGCGCCCGAGCAGTACCCGCCGGCGACCGCGACGACCCCGCTGTTCAGCAGCTTCTGCGCGGCCTGCGCGCCCTGCTGGGCGCTGCACTGGTCGTCGGCCTCGACGATCTCGACCGTCCGGCCGTCCACCCCGCCGGCCTTGTTGATCTCGGCCGCGGCGACCTTGGCGGCGGCGAGGATGTCCTGCCCGGCGGAGGCGGAGTCCCCGCTCAGCGGCGCCGGGACGCCGATCTTGATGGGCCCGGACCCGCCCGGATCGTCCGACCCGCACGCCGCGGCGAGCGGGGCCAGCAGCAGGCCGGCGCCGGCGGCGGCGAGCAGGCGGAACCGGCGGCGGTCCCGCGGTGTCAGTGGGGTCATCGGCGCCTCTCCGTCGCTCGCGGTGCGGGATGGTGAAAGCGTGGAACGTCGCGGGACGGCCGTCGAGTCGGCCGAGCATGCGATCTCATGTAGTGATCGATAAGAACCGCTTGCCCTTCCGCCCTCGACAGCGCGGCGGCGGGCTCGCGAAGATCACCCCATGGCCGATGTCCTGCTGCTGTCCGCCGCCGACGTGCGCGCCGTCTTCGACCTCCCGGCGGCGATCGCCTCGCAGCGGGCCGCGTTCGGCGCGCTCGGCCGCAGGGAGGCGCGGCTCGCGCCCCGGCTGCTGCTGGACGGCCCGGACGGCGACGTCGCGTTCTGCTACGTGTCCCGGCTGCCCGGCACCGGCGCCGTCGCCAAGTTCGGCAGCGTGCACCCCGGCAACGCGGCGCGCGGGCTGCCGACCGTCGCCGCGCTCGTGACCGTGCAGGACCCGGTCGACGGCCGGCCCGTCGCGATCATCGAGGGCGAGGCCGTCACGACGCTGCGGACGGCGGCGGCGAGCGCGGTGGCCGCCGACCACCTCGCGGTGCCGGACGCGTCCCGGCTCGCGGTGGCGGGCTGCGGCGTCCAGGGCCGCGCGCACGTCCGCGCGATGGCGGCGGTCCGCCCGATCGCCCGGACGGCCGTGGCGTGCCGCCATCCCGACACCTGCACCGTCGCCGCCGAGCTGGCGGACGAGCTGGGCGCGCCGGTCGAGCGGGCGGCGTCCGTGCGGGAGGCGGTGGAGGGCGCGCAGATCGTCGTCACCGCCACCACCAGCGCCGAGCCGGTCGTGCTCGGCGCGTGGCTCGATCCCGGCTGCACGGTGCTGAGCGTCGGGTCGTTCGCGCCGGACCGGGCGGAGGTCGACGACGCCGTCCTCACCCGCGCCGCGGCCGTCGTCGTGGACGATGTGCCGACCGCGCTCGACCACGCCGGTCCCGTCGTGGCCGCCGTCCGCGCCGGGCACCTCAGCCCGGAGGAGGTGCGGCCGCTCGGGCCCATCGTCGCGGGTCTGGCCCCCGGCCGGGAGGACGCCGCCGGCATCGTCTTCTACAACAGCGTCGGCATCGGCGTGCAGGACACGGCCGCCGCCTCGGTGATCGTCGAACGCGCCCGCGAGGCCGGCGTGGGCCGGCACGTGGAGCTGTGACGCCGAGTCAGCCGACCCAGACCGTCTTGGCGTTGCAGAACGCGCGCAGGCCGTCCGCCGACAGCTCCCGGCCGTAGCCGGACCGCTTCACCCCGCCGAACGGCAGCTCCGGGTACGACGTCGTCTTGCCGTTGACGAACACCTGCCCGGCGTCCAGCTCGCGGACGAACCGCTCCCGCTCGGTGTCGTCGCGGGTCCAGGCGTTCGAGCCGAGCCCGAAGCCCGTCGCGTTCGCGACCTCCACCGCCTCCGACACCCCGCGGACCCGGAACAGCGACGCGACCGGCCCGAAGACCTCCTCGTGGTACATCCGCATCTCGGGCGTCACCCCGCCGATCACGGTCGGTGGGTAGAACCAGCCCGGCCCCTCGGGCCGCCGCCCGCCGCACAGCACCGTCGCGCCCTTCTCCACCGCGTCCGCGACGAGTTCCTCCACGTCGGCGCGGCCCTGCTCGCTGACGAGCGGGCCGACGTCGGTGGAGTCGTCCATCGGGTCGCCGACCCTCTGCGCGCGCATGTGCTCCACGAACAGCCGCTCGAACTCGTCGGCGCAGCCGATGTCGACGATGAACCGCTTCGCCGAGATGCAGCTCTGCCCGTTGTTGAGGCACCGCGACTCCGCCGCCGTGCGCGCCGCGGCCTCGATGTCGGCGGACGGCATCACCACGAACGGGTCGCTGCCGCCGAGCTCCAGCACGCTCGGCTTGACCTCGTCCCCGGCGATCGCGGCGACCGACCGGCCGGCGGGCTCGCTGCCGGTCAGCGTCGCGGCCTTCACCCGCGGGTCGCGCAGCACCCGCTCGACCTTCGCCGAGCCGATCAGCAGCGTCTGGAAAGCGCCCTCGGGAAACCCGGCGCGGCGGAACAGGTCCTCCAGGAACAGCGCCGTCTGCGGGACGTTCGAGGAGTGCTTCAGCAGCCCCACGTTCCCCGCCATCAGGCCCGGCGCCGCGAACCTGATCACCTGCCACAGCGGGAAGTTCCACGGCATGACCGCCAGCACCGGGCCGAGCGGCTGGTAGCGGACGTAGGCGTCGGACGCGCCGACGTCGCCCGGCGCGGCGGGCCGCCGGTCGGCGAGGAACTCCGCCGCGTGCTCCGCGTAGTACCGGCACGCCTTCGCGCACTTCTGCGCCTCCGCCCCGGCCGCCTTCAGCGTCTTGCCCATCTCGGTCGTCAGCATGGCGCCGATCTGCTCGGACTCCCGGTCGAGGATGTCCGCCGCCGCGTTCATCCACTCCGCGCGCCGCTCCGGCGGGGTGCTGCGGTACGAGGCGAAGGTCTCCGCCGCGCGCGCGATGCGGCGGTCGACCTCCGCGTCGGTGAACGCCTCGAAGGTCTTCTCGACCTCGCCCGTCGCCGGGTTGGTCGTCGCGATCGTCGTCATGTCGGGATGCTCCTGGATCGTCCGGTCTATTGACCGGCACGTGCCCGTGGGGCCACCCGGGAAACGCCCGTCAGGCGGGGATCACGCATACGGGCGAGGGGACGGCGAGGGGCGTCCCGGCCGGCGCCGGGACGCCGTCGCCGCCGATGCGGAAGGTCGCGATCGTGCCGCCCCGCTCGTTCGCCACGTGCATCCACTCGCCGTCCACGTGCAGGTCGCGGGGCCAGTGCCCGCCCGACGGGACGTCCGCGACCGGCGCGAGCGCCGCGCCCCCGTCCAGCACCCGGTGCGCCGTCACCACGTCCGTGCCGCGCATGGAGGTGTAGACGTACCGGCCGCCGTCCCCGAGCTTGATCGCCGCGCCCTGGGCCGTGCCGCCCGCCGGACCGGCCGTCGCGGGCGACTCCGCGACCACCTCCAGCCGCGTGTACCCGTCCACCGGCCGCAGCACGAGCACGGCCGCGGCCAGCTCGGTCAGCACGTGCACGTACCCGCCCGGGTGGACGGCCAGGTGCCGCGGCCCGTACCCGGCCGGCAGCGGCGTCTCCCCGGCGAGCCGCAGCGCGCCGCCCTCGATCCGGAACGAGCGGACGAGGTCGGCGCCGAGGTCGGTCGTGAGCACCGTCCCGTCCGGGGCGTGCGCGGACATGTGGGCGTGCGGCCCCTCCTGCCGGTCGGCGCGCGGCCCGGCGCCGTGCCCCTCCGCCACGGCGGCGTCCCCGGCGAACCCGCCGTCGCCCGCCAGCGGGTAGGCCCGGACCGTCCCGGACCCGTAGTCGGCGGCGACCAGGCGACCGCCGTCCGGCGTCACGGACAGGTGGCACGGGAGCGCCCCCGCGGGTCGCCGGCCGATCTCCCGCAGCCGCCC
>NZ_VCKZ01000591.1 GCF_005889745.1 Actinomadura geliboluensis | reverse complement strand
GTCGCACCTGTGGCGGGGGAGGACATCGCCACGGCGAGGCCGACGGACAGCACCGTCGCCCCGATCGCGGTCTGGTGTCTCACGGGGGTGCTCCTTCCACATGCCGGACGGCGCGGGAGGACACCTGGAGGTCCTTGTGGGAGCGCTCCGTGGGGTCGCCGCCCGCCCGGCGGGGGGGGTAGGGATGGGGGACTCATCCGGATGAGCTGCCCCGAAGTGCACCCCGAATTGTGAAAAGTGTCAATGAATCCATTTGTTACTGGATTTTCAAGTTCGGGGAGGAAGTTAATGGAAAGGCTGAATGCAACGTTCCTTGCAGCGCGAACGGGCCGGGCCGGGAAGACCGGCCCGGCCCGTCCGTCCGGGAACCTTTGTCGTGAAGTGAGCGTTGAATCGGCGCCGCGGCCCGGGGCCGCTCCGGCTCAGGGGGCGATGCGCCCGCAGAGCCAGGAGAGCGCCAGCGGGTAGCGGTAGTCGATGCCGCCGTGGCCCGCGTCGAACAGCTCGAACCGGATCGCGTCCTCCTTGACGCCCGCGTCGAGAAGTGCCTGGTGGAACGCCTGCGCGCCGACGTCGAGGAACCACTCGTCGCGCGTCCCGCCGTCGATCCAGATCGCCCGCTGCGACCGCATCGCCTCGGCGTGCTCCGGCACCATCCGGACCGGGTCGAAGGCGAGCCAGCGGTCCCACACGTCCTGCCGGATCACCCCGGTGACGGGGTCGAACGGCAGCTCGGGCGTGCCGTCCTCGCGGGCCGAATAGCACAGCGCCATGCCGAGGATGTTGAGCAGTTCCATGTCCTCGGGCTTGGTGAAGGACGTGCGCGAGGTGAAGTCGTGCCACCAGCGCCAGATGTCGCCGTCGTACTTGCGCAGGTGCCGCACGCATTTCGGGAACTCGGGCAGGTAGCAGTACTCGAACAGCGCGTCGCCGGCGTGCGTCGCGAGCGCGCCGAACAGGTCGGGCCGCAGCATCGGCGTGATCATCGCGCCGTAGCCGCCGCTGGACTTGCCGCTGATCGCCCGGTGCTCGGGCGCGTCCAGCGTCCGGTAGCGGCCGTCCACCCACGGGACGATCTCGTCGCACAGGTAGGAGTGGTAGCGGCCGGTGCCGGGCGAGTCGACGAACTGGCTGCCGCCGTGCGCCGTCCAGGCGTCCACGAACACGACGATCGCGGGCGGGGCCTCGCCGGAGGCGAACACCGCGTCCGCCGTCTCGGGGAACGGCTGCCGGTACGGCATCCGGTTGCGCCAGATCCCGACGTGCCCGGTGAACCCGGTGATCACGTAGACGCTGGGGTAGCGGCGCTCCGGCTCGTCGTCGTAGCCGGGCGGGAGGTAGACGAGCACGGGCCGCTCGTGCGGGTCGTTCAGCGGGTTGCCGCGCAGCAGCTCGCTGTGCACGACGTGCTCTTCCAGGCGGCCGGCGAACTCGGCGGACCAGGGCAGCATGGGCACTCCCTCATCGCGGGTGGTGATCACCACGACGCTAACCCAGGGCGCGGCGTGCCGTCCGACGCCGATGTCACAATGCGGCGAGCCGTTCCGTCCACCTGGGAAAGGGAAGGGAGACAGGATGTCCGAAAATGCCGCACGACTGCGCGAGCTGCACCGGCCCGGCGATCCGCTGCTGCTGCCGAACGTGTGGGACGCCGGCAGCGCGCAGGTCGTCCAGGAGGCGGGGTTCCCGGCGCTCGCCACCGCCAGCGCCGCGGTGGCCGCCATGCTCGGCTACCCCGACCACGAGGGCGCGCCCGTGGACGAGATGCTCGCCGCCGCCGGGCGGGTGATCCGGGCCGCGACCGTCCCGGTGACCGTGGACGCCGAGGCCGGGTACGGGCTGCCGCCCGCCGAGCTCGTCGAGCGGCTGCTCGCCATCGGCGCCGCCGGCTGCAACCTGGAGGACACCTACGGCGGCGAGCTGGCCGAGCCCGCGAAGCAGGCCGACTACCTGGCCGCCGTCCGGGACGCCGCGGGCGACGCGCTGGTGATCAACGCGCGGGCCGACACGTTCGTCAAGGGGGTGCCCGACCCGGTGGACGCGGCGATCGAGCGGGGCCGGCTCTACCTGGAGGCGGGGGCCGACTGCGTCTACCCGATCATGGCGCCGATGGACGCCGTGCCCGCCCTGGTCAAGGGGCTGCCGGGGCCGGTGAACGCGAACAACATGCCCGGCACGTCCCTCGCCGACCTGGCCGCGGCCGGGGTGGCCCGCGTGTCGTACGGCCCCATGCCGTACCTGCGCGCGCTCGACGCCGTGAAGGAGTTCGCGACCCGCGTCCTGGCGAAGGAGGACCCGCACGGCTGACGCGTGTGAGGGCGCCCACGCCGGGGCGCCCTTGCAAGCAATCACTTACACTGGCACAGTGAGACGAGATTCGCCTCTATGTCTCAGGAAGTGGGGCCGGTATGACAGCGATCGCGGCGGAGGCCGAGACCCCGAAGGTCGTCCTCGACTCCATCAGCGGCCTGGCGCTCGCGGGTGCCGCGGCGAACGTCGTCATGCAACTCGCCCGCCTCCCCATCGGCCACGGCGTGGCCGAGAGCACCGTCGAGAGCGGCCGCGTCGACAAGCACCCGGTCAAGCGCGCCCGCACCACCCTCACCTACATCGCCGTCGCGATGCTCGGCACCGAGGACGAGCGCAAGGCGATGCGCCTGGAGGTCAACCGGGCGCACCGGCAGGTCCGCGCCAAGGAGCCCGTCGCCTACAACGCCTTCGACCCCGAACTCCAGCTCTGGGTCGCCGCCTGCCTCTACGTCGGCCTCGAAATGATCTACGAGATCCTGTACGGGAAGCCGTCCCCCGCCGAGGCCGAGGAGCTGTACCACTACGGCGCCCGCTTCGGCACGACGCTGCAGGTGAAGCCCGAACTGTGGCCGGCCGACCGCGCCGCCTTCCAGGAGTACTGGGAGGACGGCATGAGCAAGATCCAGATGGACGACGTCACCCGCCGCTACCTGCGCGACCTGACCGAACTCCGCTTCCTGCACGCCCCGGTGCGCCTCGCCCTCGGCCGCTCCCACACCTTCCTCACCCTCGGCTTCCTCCCGCAGCCCTTCCGCGACGAGCTCGGCTACCCCTGGACGCCCCGTGACCAGCGCCGCTTCGACCGCCTCCTGCGCGTCCTGCGCACCGCCAACCGCGCCCTGCCCCGCCCGGCCCGCGAGTTCCCGTTCAACGCCTACCTCTACGACTTCCGCCGCCGCGTCCGCGCCGGCCGCCCCGTCGTCTGACCCGCCCTACACGGGGTCGCCGAACAGGCACCGGCGGCCCTGCGGCGAGCCGAACATGGCCGCCGCGTCGTGCCCGACGCCCGGCACGTGGACCAGCCGATGCACGACCCGCCCGGCCTTGAAGGCCAGATACCGGTGGTAGTTCTCGCCGCGCTCCCGCCGGGTGCCGCCCTGGGCCTCGGCGGCGGGATGGACCTCCAGCAGGAGCGCCCCGCGGTCGGCGTCCTCCTCGCCGAGGAGGTAGACGACGTCCCGCTCGGTGTAGCGCCGGAAGTACTCCGCGATCGCCGCCTCCCGCCGCGGACCGGCCGGCAGGCCCAGGTAGCCGGGCAGCGGGCCGCCGAAACCGTAGCGCCACTGGTCGACTTCGAGGTTCCCGTGCGGGACGAACGAGCCGCCCTTCGGCCGGCAGGTGTCGAAGTACAGGTAGGTCGACGGATTGGCGACCACGAACCGGACCGGAACCGCGAGACCGTCAGGGCCGCGCCCCACGGCCGCGTACCGGTTCACGAACTGGCCGCCCGCCGAATTGCCGACGACGGTCACCCTGCGCAGCTCGGGGAACCCGCTCAGCCTGCCCAGCAGCTCGTCCATTACCGCGAACGAACTGACCTCCCCGAACCCGCCTTTCCAGCCCTCGGTGCTCCAGCTCAGGAAATGCGCGCGCTCACTGCGGCCGCGCACATCGTCTTCGGTGAGGAACTGCGGCGCGACGACCAGCCGGTGCGGCGCCGCCTCGATGGAGCGGAAGTAGTCGCCGGCGTTGCGCAGGGCGCCGTGCACGACCACGACCGCCTCGGTCAGCCCCGGCCGCGGTTCGTCCAGTGACG
Organism: Actinomadura geliboluensis; assembly: GCF_005889745.1. Classification (GTDB taxonomy): domain Bacteria; phylum Actinomycetota; class Actinomycetes; order Streptosporangiales; family Streptosporangiaceae; genus Spirillospora; species Spirillospora geliboluensis. The sequence goes on along the minus strand of NZ_VCKZ01000591.1, from coordinate 138 downwards.
AGGACGCGAACACGGGCAGGTTTCGGCCCTCCGCGACCAACGTGCGATCGCCCAGCAGCTCGATGGCCGTGTGCTGGACGTCGGCCTGGTTCGCGAAAGTCATCGTCCCCCCTCGGAGATCCCTCCATCTTGAGGGGG
>NZ_VCKZ01000096.1 GCF_005889745.1 Actinomadura geliboluensis | reverse complement strand
GGGTGGGTCAGAAACCGGCGCTGATCTTGGTGAACTGCCAGTCGGTCTGGTCGGTGCCGCTGCCGGGGCGGTCGCGGTTGACCGACCAGAAGGTGAACCGGGCCAGGCCGTGCGACTTGGCCCAGTCGCGGATCTGGGTCCAGATCGCGGTCGTGGTGATCTCTCCCTGGTCGGAGCTGCCGTTCATGCCGGAGATGCCCATGTGGGCGTAGGCGTCGGCGTCCGACCAGCCGAAGGCGGAGGTCAGCGCGGACTTCAGGCCCTCGGACGCCTGGACGGTGTTGCCGTACATGTCGGCGCCGCCGCCGAAGTTGAACGGCATGATCGAGAAGATGTCGACGGGGACCTGGAGCTCGGCCGCCCGGTCGATGAGGCGCTTGCCCCAGTAGTTCGGTCCGGTGTTGAGCGTCGGCATCGTCAGGATCGTCTGGATCCCGGGGTTGTTCTGCTCGATGATCTTCAGCGCGTTGAGGATGCGGTCCTGGACGGCCGCGCTCTCGAACTCGTCGCTGTTCTCGATGTCGACGTCGATGGCCTTGAGGCCGTAGGCGTCGATGACCTGCTGGTAGGCGCCCGCGAGGGCCTGCGGCGTGGAGCAGTTCGGGCCGAGCTTGTTGCCCGACCAGCCGCCGATGGACGGCATCACGTCACCGCCGGCCGCGCGGATCTTGCTGATCGCCTGCTCGTCCACGCCGCCCTTGAGCGGCCGGTTGCTGTCCCACGCCGGGGTGCAGCCGCCGCCGGACAGGATGAACGCCATCGTGAACCACTTGATCCCGGACGCGTTCATCACCGTGGTCGGGTCCGGCGGGTTGCCCCAGCCGAGGTACAGGTACGGCGCGGCGTGCCGGGAGACGGGCGGGACCGTGCAGCCGGTGGTGGTGGCGGAGACGGGCGCGCTCGCCGCGGACTCGCCGACGCCGTTGTACGCCTTGACCGTGTAGGTGTGGCTGGAGCACTTGGCCAGGCCGCTGATGGTGGTGCTCGTGCCGGTGACGGTCGCCTTGACGGACGTGCCCTCGTAGACGCGGTAGCCGCTGGTCTGGCCGGACGAGGCCGACCACGACAGCGTCAGCGACGTGTCGGTCTTGCCGGTGACGGTCGGGGCGCCGGGTGCGGACGGCGTGCCCGGCTCGGTCGAGCCGCCGTCGCAGGAGCCGCCGTTGAGCTTGCAGCCCTGGGGCGTCCCGGTGCCGCTGACGATGAAGCCGAACGAGACGGAGGAGCCGGCGGCGACGGCGCCGTTGTACTCGCGGTTGGTGAACGCGGCGTGCTGCCCGGACTTGGTGAGCAGCGCGTCCCAGTAGGTCCCGACGGAGGAGCCGGACGGGAGGTCGAACTCGACCTTCCAGGACGAGATCGCCGAGCCGGTGTCGTTCTTGATCGTGTACTTGCCCTCGTAGCCCGAGCCCCAGTCGGACGCCTTGGCGAACGTCGCGGTCACCGTCGCGGCGGCGTTCGCCGGGACGGGGGAGAGCAGGGCGAGGACGAGGGCGCCGAGGGCGGTGAACAGGAAACCGGGGAGAAGTTTTCTTCGCAAGGTCACTCCCGGGAAGGAGACGGATGAGCGGGAATCCCCCGAACCCCGAGCGGGTCGTGCCGCGTGCGCGCTCCCTTCTTCTGATAGGAAACTTTCCTATAAATCGCCTGAACGGTAACCGGCCGGACGCGCGCTGGCAACCCCCCTTCCGGCGGCCGCCGGGGGGCCGCCGGGACCAGTCCCGCTCGCGGGCCGGACCAGTGCGGCGGCGGCCGGAAAAAGTCGCCGGGCGGGTTCGCGCGGTCTAGGACGTGACGGCGCACTGGCCGCGGTCCACGCGTCGCGGGCCGGCCGCGGTGGGGCGGACGTCGAAGTCGAAGAGGGCCGTGGGCAGGTAGAGCGAGCAGCAGGCGTTCGGGATGTCGACGACGCCGCTGAGCCGCCCCTCGATCGGCGCGGCCCCGAGGATGAGGTACGCCTGCTCGCCGGTGTAGCCGAACTTCTTCAGGTACTCGATGGCGTTCAGGCAGGCGTTCCGGTAGGCGAGCGTGGCGTCGGTGAAATGGTTCGTGTCCGTCTCGTGGTCGACGGAGATGCCGATGAAGGAGATGAACTCGTCGTAGCGCGGCTCGACGTTGCCCGGCATGAAGATCGGGTTGGTGGTGACGCCGTACTTCTCCATGCCGCCCTTGATGAGGTCGACGTGCAGGTCGATGAAGCCGCCCATCTCGATGGCGCCGCAGAAGGTGATCTCTCCGTCGCCCTGGCTGAAGTGCAGGTCGCCGCCGGACAGCATGCCACCGGGGACGAAGACCGGGAAGAACACGCGCGAGCCGCGGCTGAAGTTCTTGATGTCCTGGTTGCCGCCGTTCTCGCGCGGCGGGACGGTCCGGGCGCCCTCGCGTCCGATGCGTTCCAGGTCGGCGCCGCCGAGGTGGCCCGCGAGGACCTCCCGGGGCTCCGGAGGCAGGGCGAGCGGCGGCACCCGGTCGGGGTCGGTGTCGATGAGGGCCTGCTCGCGGGCGTTCCAGCGGCGCAGCATGTCGGCGGACGGCGCCGTCCCGAACAGGCCGGGGTGGGTGATGCCGGTGAAGCGGACGCCGGGGATGTGGCGCGAGGTGGCCTGCTGTCCGTGGAAGTCCCAGATGGCCTTGTAGGCGTCGGGGAAGTGGTCGGTGAGGAAACCGCCGCCGTTATCGCGGGCGAAGATGCCGGTGTAGCCCCAGCCCTGCCCGGCGACGCCGCCCTTCTCCTGCGGGACGGGGCCGATATCGAGGATGTCGACGATGAGGAGGTCGCCCGGCTCGGCGCCCTCGACCGCGATGGGGCCGCTCAGCATGTGGTTGACGTTCAGGTTCAGGTCCCGGATGTCGTTGGCCGAGTCGTTGTCGCCGACCTGCCCGTCCATCCATTCCCGCGATTCGATGCGGATCTCCGACCCCGGGCGGACGGTGGCCGCCGCCGGGATGTCGGGATGCCACCGGTTGTGTCCGGGCACCCTCTGGTCGCGCATGGATTTCGACTGGTCGACGCTGAACACGACCTCGGGCATCTTTTCCTCCGGTGCTTTCCCTGCGTTTCTCTGTTTCCGGTCAAGGGCGGGGGAGTTGTGCGTGCCTGGGGTCGGCGGGCGGTGCGGGCGCGCGCGGCGGCGCGGCCGGCGGGCGGCTGACCACTCGCGGCTCGTGCGCGCTGGCCTCCTGGGCGTCGTAGGCGCGCGCGAGCGGGCGGGACGTGCGGGTGACCAGCGGCGGAGTGAAGACGCGGGGCGCCTCGCCGCCGCAGGACGCGCAGGGCTCCGCCGGCCCGGCCGTCCCGATCGGCCGGGAGACGTCGAACGGTCCGCACCCCGCGCACCGGTACCGGTAGATGGCCACGGCAGCCTCCAATGCCTCCACGGCGGACCATTCCGCGGAGAACGGCGGATAAACGGGTCGCGGAGCGGCGGGAAGAGCGGTATTCCGGTGGAAGTCGCCGCCGTTCACTGACATGATCGTTCTGGTCTATGACAAGGGGTGATATGTCGAGGTATTCCAGATTTACCGCCGGGGTTGCCGCGCTGGCGGTCGGCGGCGGGCTGCTCGTCGGAGGCGTCGCCGCCCCGGCCGGCGCCGCCGCGCTGCAGTTCCGCATCGAGGTGCCCAAGACCGTCTCCGTGGGGAAGGGCGAGTACGACAAGTCCTGCGCCATGGACGTCTGGGCCTGGGGTGTCGAGGGGTCCGGCGTCGCCTACTCCAAGGCGTACATGATCGAACCCGACGGCACGACGTGGCCCGTCTACAAGCGCGTCCTGCCGGGCCAGCAGGTCGGCTGGGGCGTGGGCTGCCCGTCCACCATCGACGACCTGGGCAAATGGCGGGTCCGGCTCGTCGCCTACAACCGGAGCGGCAAGGCCCTCGGCAGCCGCGAGAAGTACTGGTACGAGAAGTTCGACACGGTCATCCAGAGCTACAACGCCGCGCCCGAGCCGGTCCGCAAGGGCGGCACGCTCACCGTTTCGGGCCGCCTCCGCCGCGTCGCCAACCTGGGGCTCGGGTACACCGCGTACCCGGGCAAGACGATCCGGGTCTACTTCATGGCCAAGGGCACGTCGTCCTGGTCGTACATGGGGTCCACCAAGACCGCCAAGGACGGGCGCTTCCGCAAGGGCTTCACGGCCAAGCGGGACGGCATCTGGCGCGCCTACTTCCCCGGGACGAGCAACTTCGACCGGCAGAAGTCGCGGGACGACTACATCGACGTCCGCTGACACCGTCCGCAGACACCGTCCGCAGACACCGTCCGCTGACACCGTCCGCTGACACCGTCCGCTGACACCCGACCGGCGGCGGCCCCGGGCCGCCGCCGGAACCCGGCGGACGCGGGTTGCTAACCTTGGCAATTTGTCATGTTGCTACTCCGGCGGGGAGAGCCAGGAGATGGTGCCACGGATGGTCCGCGGGTGGGCGCGGTGAGCGCTCCGCTGTACCAGTTGAAGGCGGAGTTCTTCAAGACGCTGGGGCACCCGGCGCGGATCCGGGTGCTGGAGCTGCTGAGCGAGCGCGACCACGCGGTGGCCGAGATGCTGCCGGAGGTGGGCATCGAGCCGGCGCACCTGTCGCAGCAGCTCGCGGTCCTGCGCCGGGCCGGCCTCGTCGTCTCCCGCAAGGAGGGGGCGACGGTCATCTACTCGCTGACCAGCCCGCGGGTGGCGGAGCTGCTCGCGGTGGCGCGGGAGATCCTGACCGGGGTGCTGTCCGGGCAGGCGGAGCTGCTGGACGAGATGCGCGCCTCCGGCCCCGGCGGGCGGACGCGCGGGCACGGCTGACGGGCACGGCTGACGGGCGGGGCCGCCCGATCGACGGCTTTCGCATGCTTATGAGTTGCTAAAATCAGCAATTGCGCATGTCACTATCGAGGCCGGGGAGCGGTGTGAGAGACCTGTTCCGCAAGATCCGCACGACCGGGCGCGCCGCCGAGGACGCACCCCCGGCGCCCGCGCCCGCGCTTCCCGAGCGCGCCCGCGACCTCGCCGGGTCCGTCCAGGTCCGGCACGTGGACGCGGGGTCCTGCAACGGCTGCGAGGTGGAGATCGCCTCGGCGTTCGGCCCGGTGCACGACGCCGAGCGCTACGGCGCGCGGCTGGTCGCCTCGCCCCGGCACGCCGACGCGCTCCTGGTGACGGGCCCGGTCACGCGGAACATGGAGGCGGCCCTCCGCCGCACGTACGAGGCCGTCCCCGAGCCGAAGGTCGTCGTCGCGCTGGGCGACTGCGCGCGCAACTGCGGCGTGTTCGCCGGGGCGTACGGGGTCGCGGGCGCCGTCGGCGACGTGGTCCCGGTGGACGTCGAGGTGCCGGGCTGCCCGCCCGCGCCGGAGGCGATCGTCGCGGCGCTGCGCGGGCTGACCGGCCGATGACGTCCACCGCGTTCGCGGCGGCCCTCGCCCTGAACCTCGCCGCGGCGGTGGCGGGGCTCGTCCTGCCGCGCGGGGCCCGGCGGGCGGCGGCCGGGACGCTCACGGCGGCCGGGGGAGCGGCCGCCGCCGCCGCGGGCGCCGCGGCGATGCTCGGCGGGGAGTGGAGCGCCCGGCTGCCCGGCCTGCTGCCGCTCGCGGGCGTGCGGCTGGCGCTGGACCCGCTGGGCGGCCTCTTCCTCGCCGTCACGGGGGCGGTGGCCGTGTGCGCGGCCGTCTACGGCATCGGCTACACCCGGCACGGCGACCTGGGCGGACGCGTCCCGCAGGCGATGCTCCCGGTGTTCGCGGCGGCGATGGCGCTCGTCCCGGCGGCGGCGAGCGTGAGCACGTTCCTGCTGGCGTGGGAGCTGATGGCGCTGGCGTCGCTGCTGCTGGTCGTGGCCGAGCACCGGAGCCGGGACGAGGTCCGCGCGGCGGGGCTCTGGTACGCGGTCATGACGCATCTCGGGCTCGTGGTGATCCTCGCCGGGCTCGCCGGGTTCGCGGCGGCCGCGCACGGCGAGTCGTTCGAGCGGCTCCGCGCGGCGGCGGACGGGCTCCCGCCGGCGGGACGCGCCGCCGTGTTCCTCGCGGTCCTGCTCGGTTTCGCGTCCAAGGCCGGGATCGCCCCGCTGCACGTGTGGCTGCCGCGCGCCCATCCGGAGGCGCCGAGCCACGTGTCGGCGCTGATGAGCGCCGCCATGGTCAACCTCGGCGTGTACGGGATCGTGCGGGTCGGGTTCGACCTGCTGGGCGGCGGTCCGGCCTGGTGGTGGCTGATCGTCCTCGCGGCGGGCGGTCTCTCGGCCCTGTACGGCATCCTCCAGGCGGCCGTGGCCGCCGACCTCAAACGGCTCCTGGCCTACTCGACCTGCGAGAACATGGGCCTGGTCCTGGTGGGCGTAGGAGCGTCCGGGCTGTTCGCGGCGTCGGGCGCGCGCACGCTGTCCGCCCTCGCGCTGACCGCCGCGCTGCTCCACATCGTCAACCACGCCGGGTTCAAGACGCTGCTGTTCCTCGCGGCGGGATCGGTCCTGCACGCCACCGGCACCCGCGACCTGGACGCCCTCGGCGGCCTCCGGACCCGGATGCCCGCGACCACGGCGCTCTTCGGCGTCGGCGCGCTGATGGCCTCCGCGCTCCCGCTCGGCAACGGGTTCGTCAGCGAGTGGCTGCTGCTGCAGAGCCTCGTCCACGCCCTGCCGACCGGTGGGACGGTCATCGCGGTCACGATGCCGCTGGCCGTGGCGGCGGTGGCGCTGTCGGCGGGGCTCGCGATCGCCACGTTCGTGAAGGCGTTCGGGGTCGGGTTCCTCGCGCGGGCCCGCGGCGCGGCGGCCGAGCGGGCCCGCGAGGCGCCCGCGCCGATGCTCGCCGGGATGGCCGCGGCCGCCGGCGCCTGCGTCGTGCTGGCGCTGTCGCCGGGGCTCGTCCTGCCCGCGATCGCGCGGCCGGTGGCCGTCGCCGTGCCGGGGCCGGACGCCGTGTCGGGCCCGGTGACGCTCCGCCTCGCCGGGCTGTCCGGCACCATGTCGCCGCTGCTCATCGCCGTGTTCCTGCTGGTCGCCGCCGTCGGGCTGCTCGCGCTGCTGCGCGCCGCCGCGACGCGCCGGGCGGCCCGCCGCCCGGCCCGGCTGTGGGACTGCGGCGCCGGGCCCATGACCGCGCGGATGGAGTACACCGCGACGTCGTTCGCCGAGCCGCTGCAGCGCGTCTTCGACGACGTGCTCGCCCCCGAGACCGACCTCGACGTCACCCCGCTGAAGGAGTCGGCCTACCTCGTGGACAGCGTGACCTACCGGACGCGGATCGGCGACCGGGTCGAGCACCGGCTGTACCGTCCCGTCCTCGCGGCGGCGGCGCGGACCGGGGAGGCGGCGCGCGGCCTCGCCAACGGCAGCGTGCACCGCTACGTCGGGTACGGCTTCTACGCCGTCACCGGCCTGCTGATCGCCCTGGCGGTGGTCCGGTGAGCGGGATCCTCGGGGCGGTGCTCCAGGTCGTCCTCGTGGCGGCCGGCGCGCCGCTGCTGGTCGGGCTGATGCGGCAGGTCCGCGCGCGGGCGGAGGGACGCGCCGGGGCGGGCGTCCTGCAGCCGTGGCGCGACCTGCGCAAACTCCTCCGCAAGGAGCCGATCACCCCGCACGGCACCGGCCCCCTGTTCCGCATGGCGCCGCTCGTCCTCGCCGGGTCGACGCTCGTCGTCGCGGCCGTGGTCCCGCTCGTCACGACCCGGTCCCCGCTGGACGGGGCCGCCGACCTGTTCGCCGTGACCGCGCTGCTCGCGCTCGGCACGGTCGCGCTCGCGCTCGCCGCCCTCGACACCGGCACCGCGTTCGGCGGCATGGGCGCCAGCCGCGAGATGGTCGTGCTGGCGCTCGTGGAGCCCACCATCCTGCTGTCGACGTTCGCGCTGTCGGTGCGCGCCGGCTCCACCAACCTCGGCGCGATCGTCACCGCGACGCTCGACGACCCGCAGCGCGCCGTGTTCCCCGCGAGCCTGCTCGCCCTCGTCGCGCTCGTGGTCGTCGTCATCGCCGAGGCGGGGCGGATGCCGGTGGACAACCCGTCCACCCACCTCGAACTGACGATGATCCACGAGGCGATGGTGCTGGAGTACGCGGGGCCCGACCTCGCGCTCGTCGAGTGGGCGTCGGCGATGCGGCTGACCGTGCTGCTCGGCCTGCTGTCGAACCTCTTCGTCCCGTGGGGCGTCGCCGGGGACTCCCTCGCGCTGCTGCCGGTCGGCGTCGCCGCCATCGCCGCCAAGGTCGCGGCGGGGGGCGCCGTGCTCGCCGCCGCCGAGGTCTTCATGGCGAAGCTCCGCATGTTCCGGGTGCCGGAGCTGCTCGCCGGCTCGTTCGTGCTGGCCCTGTTCGCCGTCGCCTCGTCCTTCTTCCTGGTGGCGCCGTGAACCACACGACCTACGTGCAGCTCCTCAACGCGTCCTGCGGCGCCTTCCTGCTCGCCGGGGTGCTGGTGCTGTGGCGCCGCGACCTCGCCGCGATCGTGCGGCTGTTCGCGCTGCAGGGCGCGGCGCTCGCACTGCTCATCGCCGTCCTCGGCGTCCACGAGGGCGACGCCGGCGTGGTCGCGCTGGCCGCGGGCATCGGGGCGCTGCGCACGCTGCTGCTCCCGTGGCTGCTGCGCCGCGCCCTGGCCGGGGGCGGGACGAGCCGCGAGACGCAGCCGCTGGTCAACGTGGCGGCCTCGCTCACCGTCGCGGCGCTGCTCGGCCTGCTCTGCTACGCCGTCACCCGCCCCATCGTGCGGCTGGACCCGACGCCCGCGACCCATGCCGTGCCGGTCGCGCTGACCGTCGTGCTGATCGGGCTCTTCGTGCTGGTGACGCGGCGCCGCGCCGTGTCCCAGATCGTCGGGTTCCTGCTCATGGACAACGGCATCACCGCGGTCGCGTTCCTCACCGCCTCGGGGGTGCCGCTCGTCGTGGAGCTCGGCGTCTCGCTCGACGTCCTGCTGGCGGTGCTGGTGCTCCAGGTGCTGACCGCGCGGATGCGGGCCGCCTTCGGCGACACCGACCTGGACGACCTGCGGGAGCTGCGCGACTGATGACCCTGCTGCTGATCGCCCCCATCGGGGCGCCGCTGCTGGCCGCCGCGTGCCAGGCCGCCCTCGGGTGGCGGCGCGGGACGTCCTGGCTGGGTGCCGCCGCCGCCGCGACGGTGCTCGCCTGCGGTATCGCGCTGGCCGCGACCGACCCGCAGACCGGGCCCGGCGGCCTGCTGCGCGCCGACGCGCTCAGCGCGTTCATGCTCATCGTGATCGGCACCGTGGCGCTGCCCGCGATGCTCGCGAGCCCCGCCTACCTGACCGCCGAGGGGACGTCCCCGCGCGACGCGCGCCGGTACGGCGTCCTCACGCAGGCGTTCGTCGCCGCGATGGCCCTCGCCGTGCTGGCCGCGAGCCTCGGCATGCTGTGGGTCGCGATCGAGGCGACCACGGTCGTGACCGCGTTCCTCGTCGGGCACCGCCGCACCCGCAACGCGACCGAGGCCGCCTGGAAGTACGTCGTGATCTGCTCGGCCGGGATCGCGCTGGCCTTCCTCGGCGTCGTGCTGCTGCACTTCGCGGCGCAGCAGGCGCACGTACCGGCCGCCGGCTCGCTCGGCTGGGCGGATCTCGCCGCCCACGCCGGGCGCCTCGACCCCGACGTCACGCGCATCGCCGTCGCGCTGCTCGTCCTCGGGTTCGGCGCCAAGGCCGGGCTCGCGCCGCTGCACGCCTGGCTTCCGGACGCGCACGGCCAGGCGCCGGCGCCGGTGTCCGCGCTCATGTCCGGCGCCCTGCTGTCGGTCGCCTTCTACGCCGTGCTGCGGGTCAAGGTGATCGCCGACGCGGCGCTCGGCGCCGGGTTCGTCCGGACGCTGCTGCTGACCGTCGCGCTGGCGTCGCTCGCGCTCGCCGCCGCCCTGCTGCTCGGGCAGCGCGACTTCAAGCGGATGCTCGCCTACTCCAGCATCGAGCACATGGGCCTGATCGCGCTCGGCGCCGCGATCGGGACCCGGCTCGCCATGGCCGCCGTCCTGCTGCACGTCCTCGGGCACGGGCTCGCCAAGACGGTCGCGTTCCTCGCCGCCGGGCACCTCCAGCAGGCCGCCGGGACCAGCCGGATCGGCGCCGCGCGCGGCGTCGCCGCCCGCGCCCCGCTGGCCGCCGCCGCGTTCGGCGCCGCCGTGCTCGCGCTGCTCGGCTTCCCGCCGTTCAGCCTGTTCGCCAGCGAACTCGCCGTCTTCCGCGCCGGGTTCGCCGCCGGGCTCGGCTGGGCCGTCGCCGCCGCGCTCGCGCTGCTGCTCGCCGCCACCGCCGCCATCGCCGCCGGGACGGCCCGGATGCTGCTCGGCGGCCCGCGCACCGGGCCCGGCGCCGCGACGCCGCCGTCCCGCCCGCCGCTCGGCGCGGCCGCCGCCCTGCTGCTCGGCCTGCCCGTCTGCGCTGCGGTCGGGATCGGCCTCGGCCCCATGCACGGGCTCCTCCTCGACGCCGCCGCCGTCCTCGGAGCGCACTGATGACCACGACCGCCGACGACATCGACCCCGCCCGGCTGCCCGAGCGCGCCGCCGCGCTGCTGAGCGACGGGCACCGCCTCGCCCTGGCCGCCGCCCACGAGGACCCGGACGGCCTCCGCGCCGTCTACCTGTTCACCGCGCCCGGCCCGGACCGGCGCACCGAACTGCACGTCCGCCTCGACCGGGACGACCCGGCCGTGCCGAGCCTCGCCGGGCTCAGCTTCCCCGCCGGACGGTTCGAACGGGAGATGCACGACCTGTACGGGATCGTCCCGACCGGCCATCCGCTGCCGCGCCGGCTCGTCCGGCACCACCACTGGCCGCGCGGCTGGTACCCGATGCGCGCCGACGCCGGGCCGCCGCCCCCGTTCGGCGACCCCGCGGGCCCCTACCCGTTCGTCCGGGTCGACGGGCCCGGCGTGTACGAGATCCCGGTCGGGCCGGTGCACGCCGGGATGATCGAGCCGGGGCACTTCCGGTTCTCCGTCGTCGGCGAGAGCATCCTCAAGCTGAAGGCGCGGCTCTGGTTCGTCCACAAGGGGCTGGAGGAGCTGTTCCAGGGGCGCCCGCCGGGCGACGCGCTGCAACTGGCCGAACGCGTCAGCGGCGACACCACCGTCGGGCACGCCCTCGCCTTCTGCCTCGCCGTCGAGGACGCCGCCGGCTGCGTCGTGTCGCCCGGCGCGCAGCGCAGGCGGGCCCTCCTGCTCGAACTCGAACGCCTCTACAACCACGTGACCGACCTCGGCGCGCTCTGCAACGACGTCGGCCACTCGATCCTGAACGCCCAGTTCGGACGCGTCCGCGAGCAGCTGCTCAGGCTCAACGCCGACGTGACCGGCCACCGGCTGCTGCGCGGCGGGGTGCTGCTCGGCGGCGCCGTCCTGCGCGCCGTGCCCGACCCCGCCGCGCTCCAGGCCATCGGCGCCGACGTCGCCGAACTCGCCGGCCTCGCCCTCGGGCACACCGTCGTCGCCGACCGCTTCACCGGCACCGCGCCGCTGTCCGCCGCCGCCGCGCGCGACCTCGGCGCCCTCGGCCCGGTCGCCCGCGCGAGCGGCGTGGACGCCGACGCCCGCCGCGACCACCCCTTCACCGACCTGCGCCCGGCGCTGACCGTCCCCACCGCAGGGACCGGCGACGTGCTGGCCCGGTTCCAGATCCGGGTGCGCGAGATCGCCGCGTCGATCGAGATCGTCCGCGACCTCGCCTACGCGATGAACCCCGGCCTGGTCTCCGCCTGGCCGCCGACCGGCCGCCCCCGGCGCGCGTCCGGCGTCGGGATCGTGGAGGGCTGGCGGGGCGCCATCGTCCACCGCGTCGAACTCGCCCCGGACGGGACGCTGGCCCGCGTGAAGATCGTGGACCCGTCGTTCCTCAACTGGCCGGCCCTGCCGGTGGCGCTCAGCGGCACGATCGTCCCCGACTTCCCGCTGGTCAACAAGAGCTTCAACCTGTCCTACGCCGGCAACGACCTCTGACGGCGCCGACCGCGCGCGGCGGGCTCAGTGGTGCCAGGGGAGGCGGACGGGCTCGGCCGGGACGACGCCGGAGAGCAGGTCGGTGAGCAGCTCGGCGAGCCCGAACGGGTAGACCGGGTCGCGCGCGCCGGCCAGCTCGCCGAGCGTCCACCAGCGGTGGGCGCCGACGTGCTCGCGTTCGATCGGGGTGAACCCCGTGGTGTCGATGTCGTAGGCGGCCGTGCGGTACAGGAAGAAGTCGTCCCGGAACAGGCCCTTGGCCCAGCCGAGGTCGGCGTGGCCGGAGGTCACGGCGACCTGCGGGCCGAGGTCGTCGGGGGAGACGGCCAGGCCGGTCTCCTCGCGGAGCTCGCGGGCCGCCGCGGCGCGCAGGGTCTCGCCCGGCTCGATGCCGCCGCCCGGAGTGATCCAGCAGTACCCCGAGGCGGGGTCGCCGCCGGTCAGCGGCCAGCGGAACAGCAGGACGCGGTCGGCGTCGTCCACGAGCAGCACCCGCGCGGTGCGCCGCCGGTAGTTCTCGCCGGGCGCCGGGTCGCCGGCGGTGCGGCCGCCGGGCGGCGCACTCGTCATGTGGCGACTTCGGCGCTCAGCTTGGCCAGCTGCGCGTCGTAGATGCTCCGCAGCCCCTTGGGGGCGAAGGTGCGCTCGAAGAACCCGCCGATGCCGCCCGCGCCGTCCCAGGTCGTCGTGACCTGGACGCGCGCGCCGCCGCCCGCCGGAGAGACAGTCCAGGTGGTGACCATGGACGAGTTGGCGTCCCGCTCGACCAGCTGGTTCTCATCAGGGGTGCTGACGGTGAACAGGCAGTCGCGCACCCGCTTGCTGGTGGCCGCGAGCTTCCAGTGCACGACCGTGCCCGCGCCCTGGCCGCCCTCCCGCACCTCGTACTCGCTGAAGTGCTCGGTCAGCATCCGGGACCGCACGCCCGTGTAGTCGCCGAGCGCGTCGAGCACCCGCGCCGGGCTCGCCTGCAAGGTCGTCTCCGCGGTGACCACGACTTTTCCCATGCGGCCCATCCTCCCACCGCGCCGGACCCCCGGCGCCGCGCCCCCGGACGTGTCGGCGCCTTTACCAGGCATTTTTCCTGGAGCAGCCCATGGAGTTACCGAAGATCGAAAATCGGGCGGATCGGGCCCCTACAATCATGCGATCGCTACCCGCCAGGGGAGGTCCGTCATGAGCGGTGAGCATCATCCGGAGTGGGTGATCGATCCCGAGACCCCCAGCGTCGCCCGCATGTACGACTACTACCTCGGCGGCAAGGACAACTTCGCCGCCGACCGCGCCGCCGCCGACCAGGTGGTCGCGGCCATGCCGAACGTCCTGGAGTTCACCCGCGCCAACCGCGCGCTGCTGTCGCGGGCCGTCACGATGATGGCCGCGCGCGGCGTCCGGCAGTTCCTCGACATCGGCTCCGGGCTGCCGACGCAGGAGAACGTGCACGAGGTCGCGCAGCGCGCCGCTCCCGGCTCCCGCGTCATCTACGTCGACAACGACCCCATCGTCCTCGCGCACGCGCGGGCGCTGCTGGCCGACAACCCGCTGACCACCGTCGTGCAGGCCGACCTGCGCGAGCCGGAGACGATCCTGGGCCACCCCGAGGTCAAGGTGCGGATCGACTTCACGCAGCCGGTCGGGCTGTTATTGCTGGCCATCCTGCACTTCATCCCGGACGAGGAGCGCCCCGCCGAGATCGTGGCGCGGTTGCGCGCCCCGCTGGCGCCGGGCAGCTACCTGGCCATCTCGCACGGCCACCGGGGCGAGGTCACGCAGGACGTCGAGGACCAGGTGCGCTCCGCCTACGGCCGGACCGGCGCCGGCGACATCATCCCGCGCGGGGCCGCCGAGGTGACGGCGTTCTTCGCGGGCACCGAGCTGGTCGGGCCCGGCCTGGTCCAGGTCGCCGACTGGCGGGCGGACGCCGAGCCGTTCCGCTCCGACATGTCCCGGCCGGGCTTCCTCGCCGCCGTGGGACGGGTGGTGTGATGCTGCCGCTCGGATTCCTGTTCAGCCGGGCGTTCAGCGAGGACCCGTACGCCGCCTACGCGGAGCTGCGGGCCTCCGGGCCGGTCCATCCGATCGACTTCCCCGAGGGGGCCACCGCGTTCCTGGTGGTCGACCACGAGCACGGCCGCGCGGCCCTGGCCGATCCGCGCCTGTCCAAGGACGTCTCTCACAGCGCCGTGCCGGTGAACGGCGAGCAGTTCTTCGGCGGCACCATGCTCGCCATGGACCCGCCCGACCACACCCGGCTGCGCGGGCTGATGGCCAAGGCGTTCACGTCCCGGCGGGTGGAGCGGCTGCGGCCCCGCGTCCAGGAGATCACCGACGGGCTGCTGGACGGCATCGCGGCGCGCGGCGCGGCGGACCTGATCGAGGACCTCGCCGTCCCGCTGCCGGTGCGGGTCATCTGCGAGCTGCTCGGCGTGCCCGCGGCCGACCAGACCCGGTTCCGCGAGTGGACGGCCGTGCTGACCGTCCCGGCGCTGACCTCCGAGGCCCGCGCCCACCGCCGCGAGGTCGCCCGCGCGTTCAACGGCTACCTGACCGAGGTCATCGCCGAGCGGCGGGCCCGTCCAGAGGACGACCTGGTCAGCGCGCTCATCACCGCCCGCGATGGGGACGCTGCGCTGACCGAGCCCGAGTTGCTGTCCGGCATCGCGCTGCTGCTCATCGCCGGGCACGAGACCACGGTCAACCTCATCGGCAACGGCGTGCTCGCGCTGCTCCGGGAGCCCGACCAGATGGCGCTGCTCCGGGCCAAGCCCGAGCTGATGCCGGCGGCCGTCGAGGAGCTGCTGCGCTACGACGGCCCGGTGGAGCGGGCCAGCCAGCGCATCGCCCTGGAGGACATGGAGATCGCGGGCACGTTCGTCCCGAAGGGCGCCTGGGCGCACGTCTCCCTCGGCGCGGCCGACCGCGACCCCGCCGTGTTCGACGACCCCGACCGGCTGGACGTGACGCGCGCCCCGAAGCGGCACGTCGCCTTCGGCCACGGGCTCCACTTCTGCCTCGGCGCGCCGCTGGCCCGGCTGGAGGGGCAGATCGCGATCGGCGGCCTGCTCGACCGCTTCCCCGGCCTGGCCCTCGCCGTCCCGCCCGCCGACCTGCGCCACCACCGCACCGGCTCCATCGTCCGCGGGCTGGTCGCCCTTCCCGTCCGCGTCTGACGGGCCCGCGTGTGACGGAAACCGTCACCACCAGCCGAAGGCGAGCCAGGTGAGGAGCGGCGCGACCGGGATCGAGACGAGCCCGTAGACCAGGAGCTGGCGGAACAGGCGGGGCCGTGCCGAGGGTTCGGCGGCGCCGAGGATCAGGCCGCCGGTGATGCCGAGCGGGTTGATGTCGACCAGCACCGAGGCCAGCGCGAGGGCGAGCACGCCGCCGACCGGGGACACGCCGTCGGCCACCAGCGGGGGCAGCAGCGGCATCGTCGTGATGAACACCGCGATCGAGCTGGCGGCGAACGAGGTCACCCCGGCGATGTAGCACAGCACCAGCAGGCTGAGCAGCGGCGACCCGTCCACCCTGAGCAGGTCGCTGATCTGCTTGAACGCGCCGAGGTGCTGCATCAGGCCGACGTAGGTCAGCAGGCCGCCGATCAGCAGGACGACGTTCCACGGGATCCGCGACACGATCTCGCCGGACGGCAGCCGGAGCGCCAGTTGCAGCACCAGCGCCGCGGTCAGGCCGAGGTAGCCCACGTTCATGTCGAAGCCGACCGAGAGCGCGACGACCGCGAGCAGGCAGAGGACCGTGAGGGCGCGGGCCCCGGTTCCCCCGCGCACATCCGCCGGTGCCGGCGCGGCGGGCCCGTCCGAGGCGAGGGCCGGAGGCGGGGCGGTGATCCGGCCGGGCGGCACGGCGCCCGTGCGGGTGCCGACGACCAGCAGGGCCGCGCAGACGACCAGCCCGGTGACCAGGCCGCCGAGCAGGAACGTCAGCGGTGCCGAGCCGGGCAGCGCGATGCCCTGCTTCTCGCTCAGCTCCCGCGCCGTGACGCCGTAGACGGCGAGCGGCGACAGCAGTCCGCCGATGATGCCGGTGATGCCGAGGACGGCGGCGATCAGCGGCGAGATCCGGTACCGGGCGGCGAAGCCCAGCGCGATCGGGGACACGATCGCGGTCGCGGCGGCGGGCAGGGTGCCGACCGCGGTGAGCACGGCGCCGATGACGAACGGGACCAGCACGATGAGCACGAGCCGCCCGCGGACGAGGCGCAGCAGCAGGTCGAGCAGCCAGTCCAGGGTGCCGTTGAGGTGGGCGACGGCGAACAGGGCGGTCACCCCGACGATCAGCACGAAGAAGTCGGCGGGGAAGAAGCCCGTCACCTCGTCGGTGGCGACGTCGGCGGCGAGGCCGAGCAGGAACGCGGCGGCGAGCGCGCCGAGCCCGAGGTCGAACGCGGGGAGAAGGGTCGCCGCGAACAGGGCGACCAGCACGATGATGGACAGGGTCGCCATTCAGACCACTCCTCGGTGGCGCAGGTCGGCGATCTCCGGGTCCCCGAGCCCGGCGAGGTCGCGCAGTACTTCGGCCGTGTGCTCGCCGAGGGCCGGCGCGGCGCCGCCGATGACGGCGCCGAAGCCGGAGAAGCGGCCGGCCGGCGCCTGCATGAGGCGGCGGCGGCCGGTGCGCTCGTCCAGGACCTCCACCACCGACCCGCGGGCGCGGATGTGCGGGTCGGCGCAGATGTCGGCCGCCGAGTTCACCGGGCCCGCCGCGACCCCGGCGTCCCGCAGCAGCGCCATCAGCGGGTCGAGGTCGCGGGCGGCGACGAACGCGGCGACCCGCGCCTCGATCTCCTCGCGGTGCTCCAGCCGGGCGGTCATGGAGTCGTGGACGGCGAGGTCGGGGGCGTCCATGACCGCGACGAGCCGACGCCACATCTGCTCGGTGGAGGCGGGCAGCGCCAGCCAGCGGCCGTCGCGGGTCCGGTAGAGGCTGTTCGGGCTGATGTGCGGGTTCCGGTTGCCCTGCCGCCCCCGGTTCTCGCCGGTGGCGCCGTACTCGACGATGAAGTCCTCCATCATCCGCAGCAGCGGTTCGTAGAGGGGGATGTCGGCGAGCTGCGCCTCGCCGGTGCGGTCGCGCTGCCGCAGGGCGAGCAGGGCCGCGAACGCGGCGTAGATGCCGGTGACGCCGTCGGCCACGGGGTAGCCGGCGAAGACCGGCGGCCGGTCCGGGTCGCCGGTCCGGTGGGTGAGGCCCGCGAACGCCTCCGCGACGCGGGCGAAGCCGGGCCGGTCGGCGTAGGGGCCGGTGCGGCCGAACGCGCTCACGTGCACCATCACGAGGTCGGGCCGGTACGCCCGCAGGTCGTCGAAGTCGATGCGGAAGCGGCGCAGCGCCGCCGGGCGGAAGTTGGTCACCACGATGTCGGCGGCGGCGGCCAGCCGCCCGACGAGGTCCGCCGCCTCGGGGCGGTGCAGGTCGATCGTGACGCTCCGCTTGGCGCGGGCCAGCATCGCCCAGGCGGCCGACTCGCCGTCCTCCAGCGGCGGGTAGCGGCGCGCCGGGTCGCCCTCGGCGGGATGCTCGATCTTGATCACCTCGGCGCCGAACTCGCCGAGCAGCGAGGACGCCAGGGGGCCGGCCAGGATCGTCGACACGTCCAGGACGCGCACTCCGCTCAGCGGACCGTCAGGCACCGGGGATTCCTTTCACTGGAGGACGTTCGGGCAGGCCGGAGAACCGACCTACGCACCATGCACCGGCGGTGACCTGCCGGGGAAGACGCGTTCTCCGTTCACGGGTGAAAGGTTCTGCTTCTATAGTCGGCCGATGCGTGTCGAACGGGCGCGGTACTTCCTGGCCGCCGTCGAGACCGGGTCGCTGCGCGCGGCCGCCGCCCGCTGCGGTGTCAGCCAGCCCGCGATCGGGCAGCAGATCGGGCTGCTGGAGGAGGAGCTCGACGTCGTCCTGCTCACCCGCGGCCGGCACGGCGTGCGGCCGACACCGGCCGGCCAGGCGCTGATCGAGCCGCTCGGCCGGCTCGTCGCCGCCGAGGACGCGGTGCGCGCGTCGGCGATGGAGGCGAGCGGCGCCTACCGGGGCCGGGTCCAGATCGGGGCCGTCTCGGTGGCCGCGGAGACGATCATCGCCCCGGTGGTGGGGCGGCTGCGGGAGCGGCATCCGGGGCTGCGGTTCGGCGTCCGCGAGGGCGCCTCGGGCGCCGTCGAGGACGCCGTGCTCGACGGCGAGCTGGACTTCGGGGTCGTCACCATGCCGGAGAGCCCGGCGGCGCCGGGGCTGAGCAGGACGCCGCTCGTCTCCGCCCCGCTCGGGATCTTCGTCCGCACCGACCATCCGCTCGCCGGGCGCGGGCAGGTCCACTGGCGCGACCTCGGGACCTGGCCGGTCGTCACCATGCGGGCGGGCACGGTGATGTGGGAGACGCTGCACCGGCACGTTCCCGAGCCCGACGTCGTCGTCCAGGCCATGTCGGCGCGCACCGTCAAGGTGATGGTGGCGCGGGGGGCCGGGCTCGGCGTCCTCGCCCGCTTCCCCACCTCGGCCGACATCGCCGGCCTGGTCTGGCTGCCGCTGCGCGACGCGCCGCCCGTCCGGCTGTGCCTGACCCAGCGGCGGGACGGGCGGCCCTCGCCGTCCGCGCTCGTCGTCCGGCGGCTCATCCGCGCGGAGGCGGACGGGCTCGCCGGACGGGAGCCGGCGGCGCGCGGGGTCAGCTGATCGCGCAGGTGTCGACCACGTTCCCGGACTCCTGCCGGGGGACGGTCGTGCTCGGCGGGGGCGCCTGGCCGCCGCGGGGGGCGGTCCAGCGTTCGAGGGCGTCGAACGCCGTGCGCATGCAGGGCAGCAGCGGGCGCATCCGGTCCGGGAACATGTCGTATTCGAGGTCGAGGTGGGAGGCGCCCTCGATCCGGTAGTAGCGGTGCAGCGCGCCCCTGCCCCGCTCCCGGACCTCGCGGTCGTAGGCGTCGCCGTGGACCTTGATCGGGAGGAGCGTGTCCAGGGTCCCCTGCACCGTGATCAGCGGCTTGCCGATGCGGCCCGTCATCCCGAGCCGCTCCACCGTCCTGTGGACGCTCCTGGGACGCGCGTAGTAGCGGTAGTCGGTGTCGCAGTTCGGCGTGCCGCTCTCGCAGTAGGGGACGCCCGCCTCCAGGTCGCCGTCGTAGGCCGGGTCGACCTCCTCGCGGTAGATGCGCTGCGTGTTGTCCCAGAGGACGCTGTAGTTGAAGTCCCAGAGGAACTCCGAGCCCGGCGCGAAGCCCGCCTCGAGCATCGCGGCATGCGCCGCCGGGTCGCCGGTCGCCGCGTACTTGGGGTAGTTGCGCAGCGCCACCGGCAGGTAGACCAGCGCGTTGTCGCCGCCGTCCCGGGGCCAGTACGTGCCCTCGGAGTCGAGGCCGCCGTCGTACAGCTCGGGGTGGTCCTCCAGGGCCTTGCGCACGAGCTGGCCGCCGTTGGAGATGCCGGCCGCGTACGTCCTGCGCAGCGGCTTGCCGTAGTGGCGGGCCACCGTCGTCTTGGCCGCGACGGTGAGCTGCGTCATCCGGCGGTACCACTCGGCGATGGCGTCGCCGGGGCGGCGGCCGTCTTTGAAGAACGTCGCGCCGTTGTTGCCCTTGTCGGTGGAGGCGAACGCGTACCCCTTCGCCAGCACCCAGTCGGAGATGGTGAAGTCGTTGGCGTACTGGAGCCGCGTCCCCGGCGCCCCGGAGACCACCAGCCCGCCGTTCCACCGCTCCGGGAGCCGGATCACGAACTGGGAGTCGTGGTTCCAGCCGTGGGTGGTGTTGAACGAGGAGTCGTCCCGGAAGTAGCCGTCGATCTGGACTCCCGGCACGCCGCTCGGGTTCTTCGTGGCGGCCGCGTGCAGCCCCGTCCACTGGGCGGGGACGGTGTGGCCGGAGGCGACCGTGCCCGCGGTGGTCAGGTCGTCCAGGCAGGCGGCGACCTGCCGTTCCGCACCGGGGACGCGGACTCGGTCCATGCCGGCGCAGCGGGCGGCGGCCTGCGCGGACGGGGCGGCCATCGCGACCAGGGGAACGGTCAACAGCGGCCCCAGCAGGGCCGAGACGACGGAGGTTCTGCGGACGACGGGCATGTGCGGCCTCCGGGGGACGACGGGACGGGGCTCGCCGGTCGGCCCCGTGCGAGAAGCCATGCTGAGCGACCGGCGGTCGGCGGGCCACGTTCCCGGGCACACTCTTTGCCCGCGTCCTGTGGCGCCTCGGGCCTGCCGATGTGCGCGGCCTCATAGCGGAGCGCCCGAATATGTGCTCGATCACCTGGTTCGCCGGCCCGGCCGCCGCCTAGCGTTCACGGTCACGGCGGCCCGGATGTGGCGCGGGTCACGCCTTGACGCGTGAGGAGGGCGCATGGGCGATCCCGTCTCGCAGGCCCCGGTGTTGAAGGCGCGGGGTCTGGTCCGGGAGTTCCGCGGTTTCCGGGCCGTGGACGGTGTGGACCTGGATGTGGGGGAGGGGTCCGTGCACGCGCTGGTGGGGCCGAACGGTGCCGGCAAGACGACGTTGTTCAACCTGCTGACCGGGTTCTTGAAGCCGACCGCGGGCAGCGTCCGGTTGGGGCGGCATGAGCTTGCGGGGCGGAGTCCGGAGGCGATCACGCGGTTGGGCGTGGCGCGCTCGTTCCAGATCACCAGCCTGTTCGCCGAGCTGACCCCGCGCCGGCACATGGAGCTGGCGCTGGCCGCCGGCACCGGGCTCGGCTGGCGGTTCTGGCGCTCCGACCGGGCGCTCGACCGCTTCGCCGGGCGCGCAGGGGAACTCCTCGCCCAGGTCGGGCTGGAGGAGCAGGCGGACGTCGCGGCGGGCGCGCTGTCGTACGGCAGCAAGCGCGCCCTGGAACTGGCGCTCGCTTTGGCTCTCGACCCCAAGGTGCTGCTGCTGGACGAGCCGACCGCAGGCATGGGTGTGGAGGACGTGGAACGCACCATCGCCCTCGTCCGCAAGGTCCGGGCGGGGCGGACGGTGGTTCTGGTCGAGCACAACATGAGCGTGGTCGCGAGCCTGGCCGACCGGGTGACGGTGCTTCAGCACGGTCAGGTCTTGGTCGAAGGGCCGTATGCCGAGATCCGCCACGACCCGCGCGTGGTCACTGCCTACCTCGGAGACTCCCATGCTGCGCGTTGACGGACTGTCGGCCTGGTACGGCGAGGCTCAGGCCCTGCGCGACGTTTCGCTGCACGTCGACAAGGGCGAGATCGTGACGCTCGTCGGCCGTAATGGCGCCGGCAAGACCACACTGCTGCGCTGCCTGATGGGACTACACGGCTCCCAAGGCAGAACCACGGGCACGATCACGCTGAGCGGTGAGGACATGCGCGGCCTGAGCCCCCATAAGCGCGCGCGCCTCGGCCTTGGTTACGTCCCGGACGACCGCGGCATCTTCGCCACCCTCTCGGTGGAGGAGAACCTCACGTTGCCGCCGCGCATGGGCAAGGGAGCCTGGCCGCTGGAGCAGGTGTACGAGACCTTCCCGCGGTTGAAGGAGCGGCGGCGGTTCCCCGGGACGAAGCTGTCGGGCGGCGAGCAGCAGATGCTCGCGCTGGCGCGGGTGCTGCGGACGGGCGCGCGGCTGCTGCTGTGCGACGAGCCCACCGAGGGCCTGTCGCCGCTGATCGTCCAGCAGATCGGCGCCATCCTGCGCGAGGTCAAGGCCGCCGGGGTGACGGTCCTGCTGATCGAGCAGAACGTGCACTTCGCCGCCACCGTCGCCGACCGCCACCACCTGCTCGCCGAGGGCCGGATCGTCGAGTCGCTCGACAGCGGCCAGGTCCGCGAGCGCGAGCACGAACTGCTCGACTACCTCGGGATCTGACCGTGCCCCCGAGGCCGACTCGCCGAACCGTTGGGAACAGAGGAGACGCCTGAATGAGGATCATGGGCTGGAGCCGCGGCCTGGCCGCGACCGGGCTGCTGCTGGCGGGGTGCGCGGGCGGACCGGGCGGGAGCGGAGGGAAGATCAGCGACGGGAAGGTGGTGCTGGCCGTCCTGAACGACGCGTCGGGCATCTACGCCGACACCTCCGGCCGCGCCACCGTCGAGGCGGTCAGGATGGCCGTCGCCGACTACCGGGCGAAGTACGGCGGCAAGGCGGTGGCCGGGACGATCGAGGTCGAGGCCGCCGACCACCAGAACAAGCCGGAGATCGCCAACTCCAAGGCGCAGGAGCTCTACGACCGCAAGAAGGCCGACCTCATCGTGGACGTCCCGACCTCGTCCGCGGCCTTCGCCGTCGCCACCATCGCGAAGAACAAGAAGAAGGTGTTCATCGACGTCGGCGCCGCCAGCACGGAGCTGGAGGGAAAGCAGTGCAACAAGTACACCTTCCACTACGGCTACAACAGCTACATGCTCGCGAACGGGACGGGCTCGGAGGTCACCAAGGACGGCCTCAAGAACTGGTACATGGTCTACCCCGACTATGCGTTCGGGCAGGACATGCAGAAGACGTTCGGCACGGCCATCAAGGGCGCCGGCGGGACGGTGGTCAAGAGCGACCCGACGCCGTTCCCGAACGACAACTTCTCCACGTTCCTGCTGAAGGCGCCGAACCTCGACCCCAAGCCGCAGGTGCTCGGATCCATGCACGCGGGCGGTGACCTGGTCAACCTGGTGAAGCAGTACAACGAGTACAAGCTGCGCGACAAGGGCGTCCGCCTCGCGGTCGGGCTGCTGTCCCTCAGCGACATCCACTCGCTCGGCCCGGACGCGCTGGCCGGGGTCCAGCACACCGACATGTGGTACTGGAACCTCGACGAGAGGTCCCGCGCCTGGGCCGACAGGTTCCAGGCCAAGACCGGTAAGCGGCCCACGTCCAACATGGGCGCCAACTACTCGGCCGCCCTGCAGTACCTGGAGGCGGTGCAGCGCGCCGGTACCGACAAGCCGGACGAGGTGGTCGCGCAGCTGGAGGGCGCCGAGATCGACGACATGTTCGCCCGCAACGCCACCATCCGCGCCGCCGACCACCTGCTGCTGCACGACGCGTACCTGTCGGAGGTGAAGCCGGCGAGCGAGGTCAAGGAGCCGTGGGACTACGAGAAGGTCCTCAAGACGGTCCCGGCGGCGGAGGCGTTCCAGCCGCAGCCGGACCCGGCCTGCGAACTCTGAGGCGGGGCCGACGTGCTGCAACAGGCGTTCAACGGGCTGGTGGGCGGGGCGTTCTACGCCCTGCTCGCCCTCGGCCTCGCCGTCATCTTCGGAATGCTCGGCGTCGTCAACCTCGCCCATGGCGCGTTCTACATGCTGGGCGCGTTCGGGGCGTTCATCGCGCTCGACTCGCTCGGCCTGAACTTCTGGCTGGCGCTCGTGCTGGTGCCGCTGGCGCTGGGCGCGGCGGGGATCGTCCTGGAACGGGCGTTCATCCGGCGGCTGACCCCGCTGGATCCGCTCTACAACTTCCTGTTCACCTTCGGTCTGGCGCTCATCTTGCAGGACCTGGTGAAACGGCAGTACGGGGTCAACTCCCAGCCGTACCCCAGGCCGTCCCAACTCGGCGGCACGGTGAACTTGGGATTGTTCAGTTACCCGGCCTATCAGGTGTTCGTGCTGGCGGTGTCCGTGCTGGTGTGCGGTGGAGTGTGGGTGGTGCTGACC
>NZ_VCKZ01000590.1 GCF_005889745.1 Actinomadura geliboluensis | reverse complement strand
GACGCCGCCGCCGTGCTCGGCCTGCCGCTGATCGCCAAATGGGCGCGGCCGTGGCGGCTCGGCCGGGGGCTGCGCAGCACCACCCTCGTCGGCACGCTCGGCGAGCTGCACCGGCTGTTCGCCGCCACCCGGGACCGCGACCCCGACGGGGGCGCCGGGCCGCTGATCCTCCAGCGCCGCGTCCCGCCGAGCGGCGGCGACTGGTTCTTCCACGGCTACTTCGACGAGAACCTCGACTGCCTGTACGGCGCCACCGGCTTCAAGCACCTCGCGCACCCGCCGCAGGCCGGGCACACCGTGTCCGGCGAATGGGTCGCCAACGCCGAACTCGAACGGCTCGCCGTGCGGATCGTCCGGCTGCTCGGCTGCCGCGGCCTCGTCGACCTCGACTTCCGCCTCGACGCGGGCAGCGGCGGCTACCACCTGCTCGACTTCAACCCCCGGATCGGGGCGCAGTTCCGCCTGTTCACCGACCGCAACGGGCTCGACCTGGCCCGCGTCCTGCATCTCGACCAGTCCGGCCGCCGCGTCCCGGACGCGCGCCCGGCGTTCGGCCGCACCCTGCTGGTGGAGAACCACTACCTCCAGCAGTCCGCCGGACGGGCGCTGCTGCGCGCCGGGACCCTCCGCCCGCTGCGCGCGGCCGACGAGTTCGCCTGGTACGCCCGCGACGACCTGCCGCCCTTCCTCGCACTGGGCAGGCGCGGCGCGCTGCGGGCGGTCGAGCGGTTCCGCGCCAGGTAACACAACGAACACACGGGGGAAAGAGACATGAGCGACTCGGCCAGCGACGTCGTGATCGCCGGCTCCGGGCCCTACGGCCTGTCGACCGCCGCGCACCTGCAGAACCTCGGACTGGACGTCCGGATCATCGGCGAGCCGATGCGGTTCTGGGAGGCGGGCATGCCCGAGGGCATGTTCCTGAAATCGGAGCCGTTCGCGTCCAATCTGGGGGCGCCGCAACCGGGCCTGCGGTTCACCGACCGCCATCCGGACTGGCGGCTCGGCCAGCCGATCCCGCTGGACACCTTCATCGAGTACGGGCGCTGGTTCGCCGCGGCGGCCGTCCCGCAGCGCCCCGACGACCGGGACGCGCAGGTCGTGAACGTCGAGCGGGGCGGGGCGGCCGGCTACGCCGTCACGCTGTCCACCGGCGAGACGATCGCGGCGCGGGCCGTGGTGCTCGCGGTCGGCGTCGGCCCGTTCGCGCACCTGCCGGACGAGCTGGCGGGCATGCCGTCCTGGCTCGTCTCGCACAGCAGCGCCCACCGCGACCTCGCCCTGTTCGCGGGCAAGGAGGTCGCCGTCCTCGGCGCCGGGCAGTCGGCCCTGGAGACGGCGGTGCTGCTCGCCGACGCGGGCGCGCACCCGCACGTCATCGCCCGGCGGCCCCGGCTCGACTGGAACACCGTCCCCGAGGAGCACCGGTCGCCGCGCGACCGGCTGTTCGGCGGGCCCCGCTCCGGTCTCGGCACCGGCTACCGCACCTGGCTGTGGGCCGAGCGCCCCGGCCTCGTCCGCTACCTGCCGGAGGGGACGCGGCGGCGGATCGTCCGCGAGACGCTCCCGCCGGCCGGCTCCTGGTGGCTGCGCGACCGGCTGGACGAGCGGGTCCGCGTCTCGACGGGCCACCGCCTCGCGAAGGCGGTGGAGCAGGAGGACGGCATCGCGCTCACCACCCTCGACCGCACCGGCCGCCGGGTGGTCACCGAGGTCGAGCACGTCATCGCCGCCACCGGGTTCGTCCCCGACGTCGGACGCCTCGGCATGCTCGCCCCGGCGCTGCGCGGCGCCGTCGCCACCCGCTTCGGCGCCCCCGTCCTCAGCCGCGACTTCGAGGCGTCCCTGCCGGGCCTCTACTTCGCGGGCCTGGCCGCGGCCCCGACGTTCGGCCCGGTCATGCGCTTCGTGCACGGCGCCGCCTTCACCGCCGGCCGCATCTCGCGGCACATCGTCCGCCGGGCCCCGCGCGTGCTCCCGCCCGCGGGCCGCCGGCCGGACGTCCTCGAATCGGACACGTCCCACCGCTGACCCCCGAGGACCCGCCCGCCTCCAGGAGCACCACCACCCTCCTGGAGGCGGGCGTTTCTACGCCTCCGGCCTCGGAGCGCGGGGACGTGCCCGGGTGGAGGATCTTCCACCGGTGGTGGTGCCTTTCTTCGCCCGGTTCGCGGGCCGTGCCGTCAGTGGCCCGCCGGGCGGGCGCGGCGGCGGGCGCGGTCGGCTCTGGCGGTGGTGATCGCCCATTGGCAGCGCCAGTAGAGCGTCCAGGCGAGCGAACGCACGCGGTGGGCGCCGGGGCTCTGAGCGGCGGGGACGGCGGCGAGCGCGATGCGGTCGAAGTCGGCGCGGGTGACGAAGCGGTGCGCCCGGCGGCGCGGCTGGCGGCGCCGCAGCAGCGGGCCGAGGCGGCCGATCGTGGGCGAGGGGTCGAACATGGGAACTCCTCGGGGAGCGATCTCGTAACCGACCGTTCACCGACTGTAGCGCACCCGATACCGGGCGCCATGCTTCTCCCGGACGTGGTGGGCGGAGAGCCGCGGTAAAGGCGAGCCCGGCAAAAACCGGCAAAGCGGGCGTCGATCGGCCGGAAAGCCGGGTCCGGTAAAAGGCGAATTCATGGCTCGGTAAATGATCCCGGGACACGCCGTGGAAAATGGCGGCGGCTC
Source organism: Actinomadura geliboluensis (assembly GCF_005889745.1). Lineage (GTDB taxonomy): Bacteria > Actinomycetota > Actinomycetes > Streptosporangiales > Streptosporangiaceae > Spirillospora > Spirillospora geliboluensis. The sequence goes on along the minus strand of NZ_VCKZ01000590.1, from coordinate 1,504 downwards.
CGCACGGCCATCGGCTCCGGTGTTACTTTCAGGCGAACCTCGATCCGGCGACAAGGGGAACCGGCAATGCATTCCGTACCGATCCAGTGCGGGGCGATTCGCCCGCAGGGTCGGCCGCGGCATGCCCTGCTGCCCGCTCTCCTGCGCCTCGCCGCCATCGCCGGCCTCGCGTTCGCCGGCTGGATCGCGCTCTCCGCGCTGTCCGGCGCCGCCGAGGCGGCCGAGCCGCCGGCGCGGCAGGCCGCCGTGCGGGCGGACGACGCGGGGTACGCCACGGTCCGGCACGTCACGTCCCGGCCCGGCTGGCGCGCGATGGCCGAGGACGTGCGCGAGGCCGGCGACCACCCGATGCGGTACGTCGGGGCGCGGCGGCACGACCTGTTCGACGACAAGGACAAGGTCGTCCGGCAGGTGCGCGAGCTCGCCGACGAGGCCGGGGTGCCGCGCCTCCGCGTCCCGGACATGCGGCAGCGGCGGCCCGTCAAGGAGTTCGTGCACCGGGTCACCGACCGGCGGCCCGCCCCGCGGCCGGCCGCCGACGAGCCGGTGCGGTCGGTCGCGCAGCCGGACGGGCGCACCGCCTCCCCGCACGCTGCGGCCCGCAAGGCGGCGCCCCGCACGGCCGGGTACACCGCCGCCCCGGGCGCGTCCTCGTACCGGGCGGCGGACGGCTGCATGGGCTGCCGCACCGACCAGGAGGCTCCCGCGCACGCGCCCGTGGCGCCCGCGCCCGACGCCCCCTCGGGCGGCGGCTCGACGAGCGGGCACCCGCTCATCCCGGTCGCCGACCTGCCGAACCGCCGCACTCCCGCGGCACCGCCGGCCGTGGACGCGAGCACGTTCCACCGCACGGCGCTGACCGACGTGGCCGCGCCCGGCGGCCCGTCCGTCGTCCCCGACTAGCACTCCCGCACCGGCGCCTCCGCACCGGCGCCTCCGCACGGGCGCCTCCGCACGGGCGCCTCCGCACGGGCGGTCCCGGACCGACGCTCCCCTGACGAGCGCTCCCGGACCCGGCCCGCGGGCCCGAACCGGCCGCTGAGCCGGTCTCCACCGATCTTTCCTCGATGAGCGACGGCCGCGCACGGCCGCCGCCGGGCTGCGCCGCCCCCGCGGGCCGCGCAGCGATCACCACCGATGCAACAGACAGGAGCAACAGCATGCGCATGCGCGCAAGGAACACGAGCCGCGCGGCCCTGGTGGCCGCGGGCGCCGTCGCGATCGGGGCCGCCTTCGGCTCCGGCGCGGCCATCGCCGGCACGACCACGCCGGGCGGCGGCCCGGCCGCCGCGTCGCAGGCCCCGGCGGAGCGCGCCGCCGGAGCCCGGTACGGCGGGGGCGGTGACATGCAGACCTCGGGCATCCTCTCGATCGGCGGGGGGAACCAGGTCTTCGCCCCGATCACCCTTCCGCTCGACATCTGCGGCAACTCGATCGCGATCGCCGGGCTGAGCCGGGCGCAGTGCAAGGGCGGCGCCGGCGTCTCTGACTCTTATACACATCT
>NZ_VCKZ01000095.1 GCF_005889745.1 Actinomadura geliboluensis | reverse complement strand
GCTGGGTGCCGTACGTGCCCTGGTAGGGCGGCGGACGCTCGGGGGACGGGGGCGCCTCCGGAGCCTGCGCGTCCGGTGCGCCCTGCGCGGGTGTCTCCTCGTCCGGGGGCCGGGGGGTCTGTGGTGGTTCGCTCATGGCCCCACAGTGTGCCTGCTGGTGGTCACGTCCAGGACACCGGAAAGCCCGGGCCGGCCCCGTCCGCTCTCCCGGAGCGGGCGGAACCGGCCCGGACCCCCAGAGTCCGGAGCGGGCCTCACAGGTTGCCGCGGCGCTCCTGCTCCCGCTCGATCGCCTCGAACAGGGCCTTGAAGTTGCCCTTGCCGAACCCGAGCGAGCCGTGCCGCTCGATCAGCTCGAAGAAGACGGTCGGACGGTCCTGGACGGGCTTGGTGAAGATCTGCAGCAGGTAGCCGTCCTCGTCCCGGTCCACCAGGATGCGGCGCTTCTGCAGCTCCTCGATCGGCACCCGCACCTCGCCGATCCGCTCGCGCAGCGCGGGGTCCTCGTAGTAGGAGTCCGGGCTCTCCAGGAACTCCACGCCGGCGGCGCGCATCCGGTCGACCGACGCGAGGATGTCGTTGGTGGCGAGCGCGATGTGCTGGACGCCCGGCCCGCCGTAGAACTCCAGGTACTCGTCGATCTGCGACTTGCGCTTGCTCTCCGCCGGCTCGTTCAGCGGGAACTTCACCTTGCGGCTGCCGTCCGCGACGACCTTGGACATCAGCGCCGAGTACTCGGTCGCGATGTCGTCGCCGACGAACTCGGCCATGTCGGTGAAGCCCATGACGCGGTGGTAGTAGTCGGCCCACTCGTCCATGCGCTCGACGTTGCCGACGCAGTGGTCGACGGCCTGGAAGAAGCGCTTCTCCGGCGGCGCGACGATCGGGTCGGCGGCGGCGAACCCGGGCAGGTAGGGGCCGGTGTAGTTGGAGCGGTCGACCAGCGAGTGCCGGGTCTCGCCGTACGTGGCGATCGCGGCGATCGTCACCTTGCCGTGCTCGTCCGCGAGGACGTGCGGCTCCTCCAGCCCGGTGGCGCCCTTGGCGAGCGCGTGCCGGTAGGCGTGCTCGACGTCGGGGACCTCGATCGCGAGGTCGACGATCCCGTCGCCGTGCGCGGCGATGTGCCGGCCGATCTCCGTGCCCGCCTTCACCGGGCCGCGGAACACGAACCGGGCGCTGCCGGACTCCAGCACGTGCACCGCCTCGTCGGGGCTGCCGTTCTCCGGGCCGCGGTAGGCGACCCGGCGCATCCCGAACGCGGTCGAGTAGTAGTGGGCGGCCTGTTTGGCGTTGCCGACGGCGAAGACGACGGCGTCCATACCCTTGACCGGAAACTCATCCATGCCCACTAATCTCGGCATACGACTACAAGGTGCGCAAGAGTGGTGCGAATCACTGGACAATCTGTATAGTGACCCCCCGAACTGGCCGGTAATTCTGTGCAGGGTGACCACGGTCACGGACGACGGGAGGCGCGGTGGCGATCGACGAGCTGGACGCCCGCCTGATCGAGATGTTCACCGCCGAGCCGCGCGTCGGCGTCCTGGAGGCCTCCCGCCGGCTCGGCGTCGCGCGCGGCACCGTCCAGGCGCGGCTGGACCGGCTGGCCCGGGACGGCGTCGTGGCGGGGTTCGGCCCGGAGATCGACCCGGCGGCGCTCGGCTACGGGGTGACCGCGTTCGTCACCCTGCAGCTGCGGCAGGCGGGCGGGCACGACCCGGTGGCCGCCCGGCTCGCGCAGGTCCCCGAGGTGATCGAGGCGCACACCATCACCGGCCCCGGCGACATGCTGTGCCGCATCGTCGCCCGCAGCAACACCGACCTGCAGCGCGTCATCGACGTCATCGTGGACGTCGCGGGCGTGGAGCGCGCCTCCTCGGTCATCTCCCTGGCCACCCAGATCCCGTACCGGACCCTCCCGCTGGTCAAGGCGGCCGCCGCGCAGCGGGGCTAGCGCAACGAAAAACCGCCGGGCGGATCGCTCCGTCCGGCGGCTCTCACCTCCGCAGTGGCCCGGCCGGGGGGCTACGCGCCCCCGTACGGCGTCGCGTCGAGGATCTCGACGCTCATGGAGCGCCCGTTCGGCAGGGTGTAGCTGGCCTTCTCGCCGACCTTCTTGCCGTCGATGGCGGCGCCGAGGGGCGACTTGGGCGAGTAGACGTCGATCGGGGCGCCGACCTCCTCGCGGGAGGCGAGCAGGAACGTGACCTCCTCGTCGTCCCCCTCGAAGGAGATCGTGACGGTCATGCCGGGACCGACGACGCCCTCCGTGCGCGGGGCCTCGCCGACGCGCGCGTTCTCCAGGATGCTCTGGAGCTGGAGGATACGGCCCTCGATCTTGCCCTGTTCCTCCTTGGCCGCGTGGTAGCCGCCGTTCTCGCGCAGGTCCCCCTCCTCCCGCGCCGCCTCGATCTTCTGAGCGATCTCGATGCGGCCCGGGCCCGACAGGTGGTCCAGCTCGTTCTTGAGCCGGTCGTACGCCTCCTGGGTGAGCCAGGTGACGTTGTCAGCGCGGGTCTCGGTCACGGGTACTCCTCATCCACATGTTGCGATCCTCACCCGCCCACAGCGGGTGGGTGTCACATCTACATGAAGTGCGGCCGGGTGAAACCTCTAGCCTATCCGGTGTGTGCGGGTAAAGGTTCCCTGAACTCGGCGTCCGCAATCCGCCAATCGCGGTTCGCCGCTCACCCGGCGCGCCGGGCGGCCGGCCGGGCGTCCGCCGGGCCCGGCCGGGTCATTCCTTGACGCAGTCGTGGATCCGGGCGCCGGTGGCCCGCCGCGGCGTCGTCAGCGTCTCCGTCCCCGAGACGCCGGACTTCCCGGCCGGAGCGGAGACCGTCGTCTCCGCCAGGATCGCGAAGTCGGTGTCGTAGGCGTCGACCGTGCAGCGGACCGCGTCGCCCTTCCCCTTGGCCACCGTGTAGTTGATCTTCACCGAGGTGTCGGTGATGTCGTAGGAGACGGTCTGCGGGACGATCCCCGGAGTCTGCCCCGAGTGCATCGCGAGAACCCCGATGCCCACCGCCATCAGCGCCGCCAGGAGCCCGGCGACCACCATTCCGGCGCGGCCGCGCCGGGGCTCGGCCGGGGCCGCGGGTTTCGACACGCTCGTCGTCATGGCGGGGAATCTCCGTGCGGTGTGCGGACGTTGTCAGGGACAATTCTCGTCTGTGCTGGCGCATGCCTCGAACCGGGGGCCGCCAAGAGTCCGGAGAGGGAGATCCCCACGTGTCCGAGGTCATCGACGGTACGACGCTCGACCGGCCCTGCGGCGGCGACGAGCCGCTGCGCCTCATGGCGGTGCACGCCCACCCCGACGACGAGTCCAGCAAGGGCGCGGCCACGATGGCGCGGTACGTCGCCGAGGGCGTCGAGGTGCTGGTCGTCACCTGCACGGGCGGTGAGCGCGGCGACATCCTGAACCCGGCGATGGACCGGCCGGAGGTCAAGGCCGACATCGGCAAGGTCCGCGAGGCGGAGATGGCGCGGGCCCGCGAGATCCTCGGGGTGGAGCAGCGCTGGCTCGGCTTCGTCGACTCCGGCTTCCCGGAGGGCGACCCGCTGCCGCCGCTCCCGGAAGGCTGCTTCGCGCTGGAGCCGCTGGAGACCGCCGCCGAGCCGCTGGTGCGCGCCGTCCGCGACTTCCGCCCGCACGTGATCCTCACCTACGACGAGAAGGGCGGCTACCCCCACCCCGACCACGTGAAGTGCCACGAGGTGTCGGTGGAGGCGTTCGAGGCCGCCGGCGACCCGGAGCGCTACCCCGGCGCGGGCGAGCCCTGGCAGCCGCTCAAGCTCTACTACCACATGACCTTCAGCAAGGAGCGCATCCTCGCCCTGCACACGGCGATGGAGGACGCCGGGCTGGAGTCGCCCTACGGCGACTGGATGAAGCGCTTCGAGGACGGCGACGACACCCGCGCCACGTGGGAGGTGACCACGCGCGTCGAGTGCGCCGACTACTTCGAGACGCGGGACCGCGCCCTGCTCGCCCACGCCACCCAGATCGACCCCAACGGGTTCTGGTTCGTCGTCCCGATGGACGTCCAGCGCGAGGCATGGCCGACCGAGGACTACCATTTGGCCAGGTCCCTCGTCGACACCGAGGTGCCGGAGGACGACCTGTTCGCCGGCATCCGGGAGAAGGTGTGTCTGTAATGCCTCCCCTCTACGCCATGCCGCTGAACGATGACACGGTCAGTCCCGGCGTCCTCGGCTTCGTGGTGTTCCTCGCCCTGGTGGCCGCGACGGTCTTCCTGATCCGCTCGATGGGCAGGCAGATGAAGAAGATCCAGGCGCCCAGCGAGGCCGACCTGAAGCAGCAGGCGTGGGAACGCGCGCAGGCGGCCGACAGCGCGCCGGCGGCGAAGTCCGCCCGCGACGACGACGCCTGAGCGGGCGGCGGGCGCCGCGCCCGAGCGCGGCGCCGCCTCCCCGGTTCGATCCGGTCGCGGCCGGGGAGGACCCTCGACGTGCGCGCGAACTTCGAGGACGCCTACCGGGAACTCGCTCCGGCGGCGGCCCGGCTGCTCAGGCTGCTGAGCCTGCCGCCCGGCGACGACATCGGCCCGGCGGCGGCCGCCGCCCTCGCCGACATGCCGGAGAGCCAGGCGCGCGGGCTGCTGGAGACGCTGGCCGCGCACGGCCTCGTCGCCGCGTCCGGTGACCGGTTCCGGCTGCCCGGCCCCGTCCTCGGCTTCGCGCGGGAGCGGGCCGAGCACGAGGAGACCGAGGACGGCCGCAACGCCGCGCTGCGCCGCCTCCTCGACCACTCCCTCGTCCAGGCGGGCGGCGCGGCGGAGCCCGGCGGCCTCGGCGCGGCCCTGCTCGACCGCGAGCGCTGGTCGGAGGCCGCCGAGGTGCTGGGGGAGCGGCTGACCGAGGCCGAGGACGAGGCCGAACGCGCGCGCGTGCTCGCCGCGCTCGGCGACGCCTACCTGCGCGCGCACCGGCCCGTCGCGGCGATCAACTTCTTCGGCCAGGCGCTGGACATCGTGCGGCGGCGGGGCGAGGTCGGCGAGCAGGCCGGCATGTTCGTGCACCTCGCCGACGCCGCCCGCGAGCGCGGCGACCACGCGGCCGAGGGCGCCGCGCTCGGCCGCGCCGCCGTGCTGGCCCTGGAGGACGGCGCCCCCTAGGGCCTTCCGGTGCCTCCCGGGGCCCGCGGCTACACCTTGCGGTGGTCCCAGCTGACGACGCGGTCGGGCTCCATGACGATCAGGACGCGCTTGGCCAGCGCCTGCTCGATGCCCTCGGCGATCACCGGGTCGACGGGCTCGCCGATCTCCGGGACGGGCAGCCCCGCCATCCGCGAGCCGACGACCATGCCGACCTTGCTGCGCGGCCCGGGGTCCTCGATGACGAGGCCGCGCCCGTAGAGCGCGACGCCGCGCAGCTCGTTGTACTCGACGCCGTCCTCGACCAGGCACGTCATGGTCGGGTCGCGGCGCAGGTTCAGCACCTTCTGCGACGCCTTGTACGTGGTGAAGGCGATCTTGCCGTCGAGCAGCGTGTAGAACATCGTGACGAGGTGCGGCTCGCCGTCCTTGCCCACGGTGGCGACCTGGACCTTGAAGTTGTCCGCGAGGTAGGACGCCACCTCCTCCGGCGTCATCTTGATCTTGTCGCGCTTGCCGGCCAACGGGCCCTCCCTGGGTCGCGTGTATCGCGCACAGAATAACCAAGCGCTTGCACGGCTCCCGCACCCGGCACCATGGGGGCATGTCGGTGCGCGAGTTGATCGTCCTCGGGTCCGCCAGCGCGGTGCCCACCAAGAACCGCAACCACAACGGGTACCTGCTGCGCTGGGACGGCCACGGCGTGCTGTTCGACCCCGGCGAGGGGACGCAGCGGCAGATGTCGCGCGCCGGGGTCGCCGCGAACGACGTGACCTGGATCTGCGTGACGCACTTCCACGGCGACCACTGCCTCGGCGTGCCCGGCGTCGTCCAGCGCATCGCCCGCGACGGCGTCGAGCACCCGGTGGACGCGGCGTTCCCGGCGAGCGGCGCCCCGTACTGGGAGCGGCTGCGGCACGCCGCCGTCTTCCGCGACACCGACGTCGTCCGCGAGCGGCCCGTCTCCGGCGAGCGGATGCGGCTCGACACCGGCGACGCCCCGTTCACCCTGACCGCGCGGCGGCTGTCGCACCCGGTCGAGGCGTACGGGTACCGGCTGGAGGAGCCGGACGGCCGCACCATGCTGCCCGGCGAGCTGGCGGCGCGGGGCGTCCGGGGGCCGCTGATCCGGCGGCTCCAGGAGGACGGCCGCGTCACCGCGCCGGACGGCCGCACGGTGACCCTCGACGAGTGCAGCGTGCCCCGTCCCGGGCAGAAGGTCGCGTTCGTCATGGACACCCGGCTCTGCGACGGCGTCCGGGAACTGGCGGACGGCGCGGACATGCTCGTCATCGAATCGACGTTCCTGCACGAGGACGCCGCGCTGGCGGCCGAGTACGGGCACCTGACGTCGGCGCAGGCGGGAGCGGTCGCAGCGGAGGCGGGCGTCCGGCACCTCGTCCTCACCCACTTCTCCGAGCGGTACCGCGCCGAGGACGAGCACCGCTTCACCGACGAGGCGTCCGCCCACTTCGGCGGCGACATCACCCTGGTCCACGACCTGGACCGGATCCCGCTGCCGCCGCGCCGCCTAACAGGACGGGATCAGGGGCAGTAACCACGGCATGGCTGACGAAGTCGATGTCGTGGTGATCGGGCTGGGCCCCGGGGGAGAGGACGCGGCCGGGCGGCTGGCGGAGGCGGGCCTGTCCGTCGCCGCCGTGGAGTCCCGCCTGGTCGGCGGCGAATGCCCGTACTACGCCTGCGTCCCGACCAAGATGATGGTGCGCGCCGCCGGGCTGCTCGAAGAGGCCCGCCGCGTCCCCGGGATGGCGGGGGAGGCGACCGTCACTCCCGACTGGGGTCCGGTGGCCGCCCGCATCCGCGACGAGGCGACCGACTCGTGGGACGACAAGGCCGCCGCCGACCGCCTCACCGGCATGGGCGTGCGGTTGGTGCGCGGTGAGGGCCGCATCACCGCGCCGGGCGAGGTCACGGTGAACGACCAGGTGTTCCGCGCGCGCCGGGGCATCCTGCTCAACACCGGCACGGCCCCGGCCGCCCCGCCCATCGACGGCCTCGCGGACACGCCGTTCTGGACGAACCGGGAGGCCGTCCAGGCGACCGAGGCCCCCGCGTCGCTGATCGTCCTCGGCGGCGGTGTCGTCGGCGCCGAGATGGCGCAGGTCTTCTCCCGGTTCGGCACCCGCGTCACCGTCGTGGAGGCGGCCGACCGCCTCCTGCTCAACGAGGAACCGGAGTCGAGCGCCCTGATCCGGGACGTCTTCGAGCGCGAGGGCATCGGCGTCCGCACCGGCGTGGACGTCACCGGCGTCGGCCACGACGGCACCGAGTTCACGATGCGCCTCGGCGACGAGGCCCTGCCCGCCGAACGCCTCCTCGTCGCGACCGGCCGCCGCCCCAACCTGAAGGGCCTCGGCCTCGCGCACGTCGGCCTGGACGAGGACGCCCGCCGGCTCTCCGTGGACGGCCACATGCGCGCCGCCGACGGCGTGTGGGCGATCGGCGACATCACCGGCATGGGCGCGTTCACGCACGTCTCCATGTACCAGGGCGCGATCGCCGTCCGCGACATCCTCGGCGAGGAGGGCCCGCCCGCCGCCTACCGCGCCGTGCCCCGCGTCACCTTCACCGACCCCGAGATCGGCTCGGTCGGCCTCACCGAGGCCCAGGCCCGCGACCAGAACCTGCCCGTCCGCACCGGCACGGCGCGGATCCCCGACTCGACGCGCGGGTGGATCCAGAAGGCCGGCAACGACGGCTTCGTCAAGCTCGTCGAGAACCCCGAGTGGGGCACCCTGGTCGGCGCCACCGCCGCGGGCCCGGCCGGCGGCGAGGTTCTCGGCTTCCTCGCCGTCGCCGTGCACACCGAGACGCCCACGGCCGTCCTGCGCGACATGATCTACGCCTACCCCACCTTCCACCGCGCCATCGAGTCCGCCCTGGCCGATCTGTCCGCGTAGGCGGGGGGTGAGGCGCAGGCCGGATCGGGCAGGATCGGGGGCATGAACCGGCTCAAGGACGCGACAAGCCCGTACCTGCTCCAGCACGCCGGGAACCCGGTGGACTGGTGGGAGTGGACCGACGAGGCGTTCGCCGAGGCGCGCCGCCGCGACGTCCCCGTCCTGCTGTCCGTCGGGTACGCCGCGTGCCACTGGTGCCACGTCATGGCTCATCAGTCCTTCGAGGACGACGAGGTCGCCCGGGTCATGAACGAGCTGTTCGTGAACATCAAGGTGGACCGCGAGGAGCGGCCGGACATCGACGCCGTCTACATGGAGGCGACCCAGGCCATGACCGGCCAGGGCGGGTGGCCGATGACGGTGTTCATGACCCCGGAGGGGCATCCGTTCTACTGCGGCACCTACTTCCCGCGCGCGCAGTTCCGGGCGCTGCTGCAGGCCGTCCACAAGGCGTGGACGGAGCAGCGGGACGAGGTGGCCGGGCAGGGGCAGCAGGTCGTCGCGGCGCTCACCTCGCGCGGGTCGGGCCTGGCCGGGGACGAGGCGCCCGGCGAGGAGGCGCTCGCCCGGGCGGTCGCGGCGCTCGACACCGCCTACGACCCCGAGCGCGGCGGGTTCGGCGGCGCGCCGAAGTTCCCGCCGTCGATGGCCCTGGAGTTCCTGCTGCGCCACCACGCCCGCACGGGCGGCGAGCGGGCGCTCGAGATGGCGTCGCACACCCTGGAGGCGATGGCCAGGGGCGGCATGTACGACCAGCTCGGCGGCGGGTTCGCGCGGTACTCGGTGGACGCGGGCTGGGTCGTCCCGCACTTCGAGAAAATGCTCTACGACAACGCGCTCCTGGCGCGCGTCTACGCCCACTGGTGGCGGCTCACCGGGACGCCGTTCGCGCGGCGCGTCGCGCTGGAGACGTGCGACTGGATGCTCCGCGACCTGCGGACCACCGAAGGCGGTCTCGCCTCCGCCCTCGACGCCGACAGCGAGGGCGTCGAGGGCAAGTACTACGTCTGGACGCCGGCGCAGCTCCACGAGGTGCTGGGCGACGAGGACGGCGCGTTCGCCGAGCGCCTCTTCAACGTCACGGGCACGTTCGAGCACGGCACGTCGGTGCTCCAACTCCTGACCGACCCGGAAGACGCCGACCGTTACGAGCGCATCCGAACGACCCTGCTGGCGGCGCGCGCGCACAGGATCCCTCCCGCGCGGGACGACAAGGTCGTGGCCGCCTGGAACGGGCTCGCCATCGCCGCGCTGGCCGAGTGCGGCGCGCTGTTCGACCGTCCCGACCTCGTCCGGGCGGCCGAAGAGGTGGCGCGCCTCCTGATGGACGTCCACGAGCGCGACGGACGCCTGACACGCACGTCCAAGGACGGGGTCGCGGGCGCCAACTCCGGCGTCCTGGAGGACTACGCCGACGTGGCGGAGGGCCTGATCGCGCTGCACGGCGTCACCGGCGACCCGCACCACGTGCGGATGGCGGGCGAGCTGCTGAACACCGTCCTCGAACGGTTCGCGGACGGCTCCGGCGGCTTCTACGACACGGCCGACGACGCGGAGCGGCTGTTCCGCCGCCCGCAGGACCCGACCGACAACGCGACGCCGTCCGGCCAGTTCGCGGCGGCGGGCGCACTGCTGTCCTTCGCCGCGCTCACCGGGTCGGACTGGCACCGGCAGGCCGCCGAGGCCGCGCTGGCCCCCGCCACGACGCTCGCCGCCGAGCACGCGCGGTTCGCGGGCTGGGGCCTCGCCGTGGCCGAGGCGCGCGCGACCGGCCCGGTGGAGATCGCGGTGATCGGCGACCCGGCCGACGAGCGCACTAGGGAACTGCACCGCACGGCCCTGATGGCGGTCGCGCCCGGCGCGGTGGTCAGCGTCGGCCCGCCGGACGCGGAGGGCGTCCCGCTCCTGGAGGGACGCGGCCTGGTGGACGGGGTTCCGTCGGCGTACGTGTGCCGCGGTTTCGTGTGCCGCCTGCCCGTGACGACGCGCGCCGACCTGACCCGCGAACTCCGCGGGCAATTGGACTGATGGTCCACTTTGTGGCACTGTGACCTTGATCTCGTGCCCGCTTGGTGTTACCACTGAGTAGCCGGGACGGAACTGACCCGATGCGGCATGACGGGCGAGGATGCCGAGGCGGCGGGCCGGGTATCTGGACGGTGGCCGACAGGCTGATCCATAGTCGTGTCCCGGGGCCGGCGGAGCCGGCAGGGCGACCTCGAGGAGTGTGGCAGTGCGCAAGCCGAACCGCCGGGTCCTACCGACGATCATCGGCGTTTCGGTGCTGACGACCCTCGCCGCGAACGTGGCCGTCCTCGTCGCGCACGACGACGGGCCCCCGGCGCAGGCAAGCCGGACCGAGGAGAAGCGCGCCCGCTACGTGGCCGCGTCCGGCAGCACCACCCTGTCGCCCACGGCGGTCGCGCCGCTCGGCAAGCGGCTCACCCCGCACGTGCTCGTCGCGGCCCCGACGACCCTGCCGGACGACTTCGTCCGCAAGGTCCGCGGCGCCAAGGGCGTGCAGGGCGTCGAGGTCGTGGACGCCGTGCAGGGCATGGTCGCGGGCAAGCGGGTCGGGCTGATGGGCGTGAACCCGTCCACGTTCCGCAACTACACGCCGAAGCCGACCGCGAAGTCGGACGCCCTCTGGCGCAACCTGGCGTCCGGCGACGTCGCGATCTCCTTCACGATGGGCAGCGACGGCGGCGTCAAGCTCGGCAGCCAGGTCCCGGTCGGCGGCACCCGCAGCCAGTCGCAGCTGCGCGTCGGCGCCTACGCCACCATGGGCATCAGCGACGTCGACGCGGTCATCTCGCACACCACCGCGCAGGCCCTCGGCATGCCGAGCGGCAACGCGATGCTGATCAGCGTCCCGAAGAGCCAGCCGAAGACGTTCATCAAGAAGCTGCGCAAGCACCTGCCGAAGCAGGCCAAGGCCGTCGCCGTCAACCCGGAGATCGACTTCCCGAAGGCCGGCGACGTCCCCACCGCCAACGGCCGCGTCATGACCGCCCAGCAGGTCCAGACGGTGATCAAGGCCGCCTACACCCGGCTCGGCTGGCCGTACGTGTGGGGCGGCGAGTCCGAGGCCGAGGGCGGCTACGACTGCTCCGGCCTGATGCAGTACGCCTTCGCCAAGGCGGGCATCCGCCTCCCGCGCGTCGCCGCCGACCAGGCCCGCGCCGGCTGGGTGATCCCCTACAGCAAGGCGCAGCCCGGCGACATGCTCATCTGGGCGAACGACCCGACGGCCCCCGGCTACATCTCGCACATCGCCCTCTACCTGGGCAACGGCAAGATGATCGCCGCCCCGCGCCGCGGCACCGTCGTCCAGGTCCAGAACGTCTACACCCGCAACATGCGCGGCGCGGTCCGAGTGAACCCCCAAACCGCAGCCAAGGTGGCCGGAGCGATAGGCGGCTGAGTTGGCCCAGGGGGCGGCTGTGTTTGTCCAGGGGGCGGCTGTGTTTGTCCAGGGGGGCGACCCCCTGGAACCCCCGTCACGGTCGGCGGGCCGTTTCCCGATCCGCTGGCGCGTCTCGTGAAACAGCCCGCCGACCGGCGGGCAGGCCCGCTGCGCTCGCAGAGCTCGCTCCGCGTGCCTGCCCGTGGCCGGGGGCCGGGCTCCTGGCTTCTTGGGGGCCTCTGAATTACAACGGGCAGCCTTGGGCTAGGAACTCGAGGTTGTGGTCTATCTGGGCCGGGAGTTCCTCGTAGGTGGTCTTGCCGTCGATCAGGCGGTACAGGGCGGCTTGGAGGACGCCGAGGACCGCCCAGCCGAACGCCTCCACCTCCGGGTCGTCGGCGGCGCGGCCGGTCCGTTCGGCGAAGACTTCGCTGAGGATCTCGAACGTGGCCCGCATCGACTCGAACGTGCGGCCGCGGAGGGAGGGGACGTCGGCGGTGAGCCGCAGCCGGGTCTTCAGGGCTTCCAGGTCGCTCTCGTACAGCTGCGGCAGGATCTCCCGGAGCATGGCGCGCAGCGCCTCGACCGGCGGCATCTCGGGCGGCTGGTCGCGCAGGACCTCCGCCATGATCGGGTCGTACACGTCGGTGACCACGACGTCTTCCTTGGTGGGGAAGTAGCGGAAGAACGTGCTCGGGGAGATCTCCGCCGCCGCCGCGATCTGCTCGACCGTCGTCTCGTCGTACCCCTGCTCGGCGAACATCCGGAGGGCGTGGTCCTGGATCGCCCTCCGGGTCCGCAGCTTCTTGCGCTCCCGCAGCGGCAGCCGGGCCAGCCGGTCCTCCATGCGGTCGATCGCGTGCTCAGGGGACGACGGGCTCATGGTCCGATTGTCGGGCATCGGCGGCGGGGGCCGCATCCTCCCGTCCGCGGCGCGGCATGAACAGCCACAGCAGGACGGCCGCGGCGAGGGAGCCGGCGCCGCACGCAGCGAACACGGCGTCCATGCCCTGGACGTAGGCGTCGCGCGCGGACGCGAGCAGCGCCCCGTCGTCGAGGCGGCCCGCGACGCGGACGGCGCCGCCGATGGAGTCGCGGGCGGCGGCGGCCGCGTCGGCGGGCAGGTGGCCGGTGCCGACATGGTCGCGGTAGACGGCGGCCAGCAGGCTGCCGAGGCCGGCGACGCCGAGCGTCCCGCCGGTCTGGCGGAGCGTCTGGACGAGCCCGGAGCCGCGTCCGGCCTCCTCGGCGGGGAGGGCGGCGAGTACCGCGTCCATCGCCGGGATGAGGGTGAGGCCGGAGCCGAGCCCGATGACGACGAGCCACGGGACGGTGGTGCCGTAGCCGTCGCCGGCCTCGGTGAACGCGGCCCAGCCGAGCCCGGCGGCCAGCACCAGCAGGCCCGCGACCATGATCGGCTTGTGTCCGGTGCGGGCCGCCGCGCGGTCGGTGGCGACCGCGCCGGCCAGCAGCCCCGCCAGCATCGGGACGATCTTCAGCCCGGTCTCGAAGACGTCGCTGCCCTGGACGGCCTCCAGGTACTGCGGCAGGACGAACAGGAGCCCGCCGAGCAGCAGGTTCGCGGTGACGGCGGCGACCATCGCCCACACGAACGCGCGGTCGCGGAACAGCCGCAGGTTCAGCATCGGCTGCGCGGCGCGCCGCTCCCAGGCCACGAAGCCGGTGAGCAGGAGGGCGGCGAGGGCGAACGCGGCGACCGACACCGGGTCGCCCCAGCCGCGGACGGGCGCCTCGATGACGCCGTACACCAGCGCCACGAGCCCGCCCATCGACAGCAGCGCGCCGGGAAGGTCGACGCGCGGCGCCGCCGGGTCCCGGGTCTCGGGCAGCAGGAAGGCGACCGCGAGGCCGCCGGCCGCCACCACCGGGACGTTGATCAGGAAGATCGAGCCCCACCAGTAGTGCTCCAGCAGCCAGCCGCCGAGCAGCGGGCCGAGCGGCAGCCCGACCGCGTTCGCGGCCGCCCAGATCGCGACGGCCCGGGTGCGCTCCTCCGGCGGGAAGATCGCCGGGAGCATCGACATGGACAGCGGCAGGACGACCGCCGCGCCGAGCCCCATGAACGCGCGGGCGGCGATGACGCCGCCGGTGCCGCCCGCGAACGCCCCGGCGAGCGAGGCGGCGCCGAAGACGGCGAGGCCGGCCAGCAGCAGCCGCTTGCGGCCGAGCCGGTCGCCGAGCAGCCCCGCGGGGAGCAGCACGGCCGCGAAGACGAGCAGGTAGGAGTCGACGATCCACTGCAGCTCGCTGGTGCTCGCGTCCAGCTCCTCCGACAGCGTCGTCAGCGCCACGTTGAGGATCGTCAGGTCGAAGCCGAGCGCCAGCATGCTCAGCGCCAGGGCCGACAGCCCGATCCAGCGCCGGGCGTACCCCACGGACATGAGAGCAACCTCCAAATGAGTCGAACTATGAAATGAGAGTAACTCTCAAAAGAGGTCGCGTGTCAATCGAGGGGAAGGCTGGCGCCCGTCCGGGTATGCGCTGTAATTTTGATTACATGAGTACGAGTGAAGCGGTGGAAGAACTCCGCGGCTGGTTCTCCGGGCGGCTTCCGGACGGGTGGTTCGAAGGCGCGCCCGAGGTCGTCCTCGACCGCGAGGAGGCCAGCGTCATCGGCCGGCTGCCGCTGCCGGCCGCCGCCGCCGCGGTGTCGGGCGCGGAGCGGTCCGGCGTGGTCGCCGGGCACGTCCAGCGCTTCCGCGAGGAGACCCGCGAGCGCCGCATCGGCATCGCGCGGGAGGCCGAGCAGCGCTTCGGCTACAAGGTCTCCTGGGGCGTCGAGTGCGACGGCGAGCGCGAGATGTTCACCCACCTGTCGGTGCCGGTCATGACCCGGCTCCGGCAGCCCGAGCGGCGCGTCCTGGACACGCTCGTGGACGCGGGCGTCGCGCGCAGCCGCAGCGACGCGCTCGCCTGGTGCGTCCGGCTCGTCGGCAAGAACACCGACGCGTGGCTCGCCGAACTGCGCACCGCGCTGCAGCACGTCGAGCGCGCCCGCGCCGCCGGCCCGAAGGCCTGAGACCGCCCGACCGGCGCGGCCCCGCCGGGCCGCGCCGGAACCGGCCACGGCCCGTACCGGACGTGCCGCGCGGCACCCCGGGTTTCCCGTATCGGCGGGAGAACTGTCCCCGCCGGGCCATAATTGAGCGTTCTTCCCGGCAGGGACGGGTCGCTCGGAGGGAAGCCCAGATGGGGGTTCGGCGTACGGGAAATCCGCGGAGCGGGCAGCCGCGCGGCGGGCGCAGCGAGGGCGCGCGCCGCCGTCCCGCCGAGGGCGGGCGGCTCGTCTCCGCGATCCGCCGCAGCGGCCCGTACGGGGCCGTCCGCGACGTCGTCTACCGGCTGTACGAGCGCCGCGTCGAGGCCGACCTGCCGACCGACGTCATCCCCCGCCACGTCGGCGTGATACTGGACGGGAACCGGCGTTGGGCCAGGTCGATGGGGCTGGCCGACGTCAACACCGGGCACCAGCGCGGCGCCCAGAAGATCTCCGAGCTGCTGCAGTGGAGCGCCGAGGCCGGGGTCGAGGTCGTCACGCTGTGGCTGCTGTCCACCGACAACCTGAACCGCCCCGCGGACCAGCTCGACCCGCTGCTGGAGATCATCGAGAACACCGTCCGCAAGCTCGCCGCCGACGGCTGGCACGTCAAGCCCGTCGGCGCCCTCGACCTCCTGCCCGACAAGACGGCACGTGTCCTGAAAGACGCGGCCGAGACCACATCCGGCGCTCCCGGCCTGATTGTGAACGTCGCCGTTGGGTATGGAGGTAGGCGTGAGATCGCTGATGCGGTGCGCTCACTGCTCATCGAGCAGGCGAGCCGGGGCACCAGCATCGAGGAACTCGCCGAGTCCCTCGACGTGGAGCACATCGCGGAGCATCTCTACACGCGCGGCCAGCCGGACCCGGACCTGGTCATCCGCACCTCGGGCGAGCAGCGGCTCTCCGGCTTCATGCTCTGGCAGAGCGCCCACTCGGAGTTCTACTTCTGCGAGGTCCACTGGCCGGACTTCCGCAAGGTCGACTTCCTCCGGGCGATGCGCTCCTACGCCGCGCGGCACCGGCGCTACGGTACCTGACCGTCCCCAGCGGACCACCGCCCCCTGGGCGGACCTGGGCGCCACCCGTAGGTTCCCCATTCCCAGGGAGATCGAGTGGCCACATCCTCCGCGCGCCGTCCCGGCACGTCCGGGAACTCCTCCGGAACCAAGGTCCCGGGCCTTTCCGGGGGGAGTGGGGGGTCGTCCCCCCACCAGGACCGGGAGCGGCGCACGTACGTCCTCGACACCAGCGTCCTGCTCGCCGACCCCGGGGCGCTGACCCGGTTCGCCGAGCACGAGGTCGTACTCCCCATCGTCGTGATCTCCGAGTTGGAGGCCAAGCGCCACCACCCCGAGCTCGGGTACTTCGCCCGGCAGGCGCTGCGCACGCTGGACGACCTGCGGCTGCGGCACGGGCGGCTGGACGAGGCCGTGTCCGTCGAGGGGCCGCTCGGCGACCAGGGCGGCACGCTCCGGGTCGAGCTGAACCACTCCGACCCGAGCGTCCTGCCGGACGGGTTCCGGCTCGGCGACAACGACACCCGGATCCTGTCGGTGGCCGGGTGGCTCGCGCACGAGGGACGGGACGTCGTGCTCGTCTCCAAGGACCTGCCGATGCGGGTGAAGGCGTCCGCGGTCGGGCTCGCCGCCGAGGAGTACCGGGCCGAGCTCGCGGTCGTGGAGTCCGGCTGGACCGGCATGCGCGAGCTGGAGGTGACCGCCGGCGCCGTCGAGGAGCTGTACGACTCGGGAACCGCCGACCTGGAGGAGGCGCGGGACCTGCCCTGCCACACGGGGCTGCGGCTGCTGTCGGAGCGCGGCTCCGCGCTCGGCCGGACGCTGCCGGACAAGTCGGTGAAGCTGGTGCGCGGCGACCGCGAGGTGTTCGGGCTGCGCGGCCGGTCCGCGGAGCAGCGGATCGCGCTCGACCTGCTGATGGACGAGGACGTCGGCATCGTCTCGCTCGGCGGGCGGGCCGGCACCGGGAAGTCGGCCCTCGCGCTGTGCGCCGGCCTGGAGGCCGTCATGGAGCGGCGCCGGCACCGCAAGGTCGTGGTGTTCCGCCCGCTGTACGCGGTCGGCGGCCAGGATCTCGGCTACCTGCCGGGCTCGGAGAACGAGAAGATGTCGCCGTGGGCGCAGGCCGTCTACGACACGCTGTCGGCGGTGACGACGCCGGAGGTCATCGACGAGGTCCTCGACCGGGGGATGCTGGAGGTCCTGCCGCTCACCCACATCCGGGGCCGCTCGCTGCACGACGCGTTCGTGATCGTGGACGAGGCGCAGTCGCTGGAGCGCGGCGTGCTGCTGACCGTCCTGTCGCGGATCGGCGCCGGGTCGCGGGTCGTGCTGACCCATGACGTGGCGCAGCGCGACAACCTGCGGGTGGGGCGGCACGACGGGGTCGCGGCCGTGGTGGAACGTTTGAAGGGCCACCCGCTCTTCGCGCACGTGACGCTGACCAGGTCGGAGCGGTCGCCGATCGCCGAGCTGGTGACCGACATGCTGGGCGACGTGGGCGTCTGATCCGGGCGCCGCGCGCATGAGGAGACCCCGGTGGGCCCGCTGCGGGCCGCCGGGGTCTCGTCGTCTCAGAACACGCGTATCCCTTCCCTACGGAACGTGATCATCAAACCTCATACCGTAGAGTTGTGATTAAGGTCACAGTCACACCGCCAATAGCGGAGACGCGCAGGCGGGCCGGGCGTTTCGGGGCCGCACCGGGGGAGTTGACAACGGCGCCGTCGGCGGCATCGGTCTCGTTTCGGTTGCGAAGCCGCCCGCGGCCTCCGGCATTGTGTCTCCTCGTAAGCACCCCGAGCGGTGCCAGGCCGGTGCGCGGCCCCCCGAAAGACGCGCCCCGGACGAGGCGCCGGCCGGGCCCGGAGCCGCGCACCCCCGGCGGTCCGCCGGGCCGGGGTGGAAACAGCTCGTGCGCGTGTCCATGCGCGTGCGACCGTCGGAAGGACCGCCTTGTACGGAGACCGTCCCGGGTCCCCTAGGCGAGACGATCGACAGAACTTCGACCTCCCGGCCCCCGTCGCGGACGCGATGGCCGCCTTCGAGGCGCCGTCTCCCGCCGCCGGGCAGCCGTCCCCCGCGCAGCCCCCCTTCGAGCAGCCCGCCTTCGGGCAGCCGTCCTTCGAGGGGCAGGCCCCGCGGGCGTCCGCGCCGCACGAGGACGACGTGCGCGTCGCCGGCTCCGCCCGCGCCGCCGCTCCCGGCGGCGACACTCTCGGCTTCGACTCCGCCGAGCCGCTGAGCCCCGCGGGCCGCGCCCGCGCCGGGCGCTCCGCCGGGCACGGCGGCGGCTCCGGCGGGCGCACCGGCCTGCGGATCGCCGCCGTCGCGGCGGGCGCCGCCGTGGTGATCGGCGGCGGCGCGGTCGCCGCGCTCGCGTTCACCGGCGGCTCCGGCGACTCCGGCGACGGCGCCGCGACCGTCCAGCCGACCCGGCAGCTGGCGGACGCCGCCGTGCCCAAGGTCGACCCGAAGGTGCTGGAGCAGCAGCGGCGCGAGCTGGCCCTGGAGCGCGCGTCCCGCAAGACGCGCGAGGACGACGGCAAGGGCCCGGCCCTGCGGCCCAAGGGCGCCCCGATCCCGACCAAGACGCCGGAGAAGAAGAAGGACGGCGCCGGCGGCGGCGGTGGTGGCCCGGTCGGCGACCCGGTGCCGAAGGGCGAGGCGCAGGAGATCGCCAAGAAGCTCATGCCGAGCTTCGGGTTCACCGGCGACGGCCAGTTCGGCTGCCTGGTGAACCTGTGGGAGCGCGAGAGCGGCTGGAACACCCACGCGGCCAACCCGTCGTCGGGCGCGTACGGCATCCCGCAGGCGCTGCCCGGCTCCAAGATGGGGAGCGCCGGCCCCGACTGGCAGAACAACGCCACCACCCAGATCAAGTGGGGCCTCGGCTACATCAAGGACCGCTACAAGACGCCCTGCGGCGGCTGGTCGCACTTCCAGTCGGTCGGCTGGTACTGATCCCGGCTCGGCGCGTCCCGGCGCCCGTACGGGCCGCTGGGACGCGCGCGGCCCTCTGTCGGCGGCCTCAGCCGCGGGAGCGGGGGCGCCAGCCGCCCGGCGTGCCGGTCATGCCGAGCACGTCGAGCGCCGCGTCGAGCTGCTCGACGGTCAGCTTCCCGTCGTCGACGTAGCCGCGTTCCAGCACGACCTCGCGGATCGTCCGGCGCTCCCTGAGCGCCTGCTTGGCGACCTTCGCCGCCTCCTCGTACCCGATGTAGCGGTTCAGCGGCGTCACGATCGACGGCGACGACTCGGCGTACTCGCGCATCCGGTCGGCGTCGGCCTCGATGCCGTCCACGCAGCGGTCCGCGAGCAGCCGCGACGCGTTGGCCAGCAGCGTGATCGACTCCAGCACGTTGCGGGCCAGCATCGGCAGCATCACGTTCAGCTCGAAGTTGCCGGACGCGCCCCCGAACGCGACCGCCGCGTCGTTGCCGATGACCTGCGCGGCGACCTGCGCCACCGCCTCCGGGATCACCGGGTTGACCTTCCCCGGCATGATCGACGACCCGGGCTGCAGGTCCGGCAGCCGGATCTCGGCGAGCCCGGCGCGCGGCCCGGACCCCATCCAGCGCAGATCGTTGGCGATCTTGGTGAGGCCGACCGCGACGGTGCGCAGCGCGCCGCTCGCCTCGACCAGCCCGTCCCGCGCGCCCTGCGCCTCGAAGTGGTCGCGGGCCTCGGTCAGCGGCAGCCCGGTGACCCGCGCGATCTCCGCGATGACGCGCGCGGCGAAGCCCTCCGGGGTGTTGATGCCGGTGCCGACCGCCGTCCCGCCGAGCGGCAGTTCCGCGAGCCGCGGCAGGACGGCCTCGAGCCGCTCCACGCCGTGCCGCATCTGCGACGCGTACCCGCCGAACTCCTGGCCGAGCGTCACGGGCGTGGCGTCCATCAGGTGGGTGCGGCCCGACTTCACCACGGTCCGGAACTCGCCGGCCTTGCGCGAGAGCGCGGCCTCCAGGTGCCGCAGCGCGGGGATCAGCTCGGTCAGGACGGCCCCGGTCGCCGCGATGTGGATCGAGGAGGGGAACACGTCGTTGGACGACTGGGAGGCGTTCACGTGGTCGTTCGGATGGACGGGGCGGCCGAGCCGCTCCTGCGCCAGCGTCGCGACGACCTCGTTGGCGTTCATGTTGGACGACGTCCCTGACCCGGTCTGGAACACGTCGACGGGGAACTGGTCGTTCCAGCGGCCGTCCGCGACCTCCCGGGCCGCCTCGGTGATCGCGGCGGCGACGTCCGCGTCGAGCACGCCCAGCTCGGCGTTGACCGTGGCCGCCGCGGCCTTGATGTGGCCGAGCGCGGCGATGTGCGACGGCTCCAGCGTCCGCCCGGAGATCGGGAAGTTCTCCACCGCGCGCTGGGTCTGCGCCCGCCACCGGGCCGCCGCCGGTACCCGCACCTCGCCCATGGAGTCGTGCTCGACCCGGAACTCCTGCTCGGACATGGAAGCCTCCCCTTCGAACCTTCTGCCGTCCTTCATGGCAGCCTGTCAGGTGGCTCCCGCATTCCCCGGGGTGGGGCTTGTCACTCCTCCCTGGTGAGCGAGTAGGTCTTCCGCTCGCCGGGGGATCCCAGGGGCTTGCGCAGGCCGTTGACCCAGACGTCGCAGGCGGACGCGTCGTAGATGACGGCGTTGAGGCGCGGCTGGCCGTACTGGCGGGCCTCGCCCTCCCGCAGCGTCTCGTCGCTGAGCACGGCCCCGGCCGGTTCCGACACGAAGATCTTGCAGACGGCGTTGCGGGCGCGGACGACCAGCGTGCTGGTCGTGACGCCGGACGGCACGCCCTGCGCGCCGCCGCCCGCCGGGCTGGTCGGCGCCCCGGTCGGGGACGCTCCGGGGTTCTCCCGCGTCATCCCGACGACGAGCGCGGTGGCGCCGATCCCGCAGGACGCGATGGTCGCGCCGACGAGCCCGATCACGACCATCATCCGGTGGCGGGGCGTCCGGCCGCGGCGTTTCGAGCGGGGCCCGGTGAGGACGCGTTCGAGCCGGTCGACCGCGCGGGCGTGGCTGAGCCGGCGGGTCGGGTTCTTCTCCAGCAGCCCGGTGATCACCGGGGTGAGCTCGCCCGCGTTCTGCGGGGCGGGCGTCGACTCGGTGGCGAGCGCGCTCAGCGTCGCCATGACGTTCTCGCGCTCGAACGGCGGGTGGCCCTCCAGCGCGGCGTACAGCGTCGCGCCGAGCGACCACAGGTCCGAGCGGGGCGTCGCCCTCTCCCCGCGGGCCACCTCGGGCGCCACGTACGCGGGCGACCCCATGAAGTGGCCGGTCTTGGTCAGGCTGGCCGACCCGGACGAGAACGCGAGCCCGAAGTCGGTGAGGACGACGCGGTCGCCGTCCAGCAGCACGTTGCTGGGCTTGAGGTCGCGGTGCACGATCCCGGCCTTGTGCGCGGTGCTGAGGGCGTCCAGCAGCGCGCGGCCGATGTACGCGACCCGCTCGGGCGGCAGCGGGCCCGAGCGCTCGATGAGCTGTTCGAGGCTGGGCGCCTCGATCATCTCCATCACGATCCAGGGGCGGCCCTGCTCGATGACGACGTCGTACACCTCGACGATGGAATGCGTGCGCAGCTGTGCGGGCGCGCGCGCCTCCCGGAGGGTGCGGCGGTAGAAGACGACCCTGTCGTCCTCTTTGAGGTCATCGGGGAGCCGGAGCTCCTTGATCGCCACGGCGCGATCGAGGAGTTCGTCATGCCCTCTCCATACGGTGCCGTTGGCGCCCTGACCTATTTCCGAGACCAACCGGTAGCGCGCCGCGAGAACGAGGCGCTCTGACCGTGACATGGCGGAAAAGATACCGGAGTGGCCAGGCGCTCAGCGGAGAGACCTCGGCACCAACGGCATTTTCGGGTTGTCATTATGACCTAAAGGCAAGAATCACCAAGAAACGGCGGCAGGGGCTGCCGTTCGTCAGCGCCTGCCGATGGTCAGGACGGGGCCCGTGGTGTCGGCGAAGAAGTCCTCGCCCTTGTCGTCCACGACGATGAACGCGGGGAAGTCCTCGACCTCGATCTTCCAGACGGCCTCCATGCCGAGCTCGGGGTACTCCAGGACGTCCACCTTCTTGATGCAGTCCTGGGCGAGGCGGGCGGCGGGGCCGCCGATGGAGCCGAGGTAGAAGCCGCCGTGCTCCTTGCAGGCGTCGGTGACCTGCTTGGACCGGTTGCCCTTCGCCAGCATGACGAGCGAGCCGCCGGCGGCCTGGAACTGCTCGACGTAGGAGTCCATGCGCCCGGCCGTGGTGGGGCCGAACGAGCCGGACGCGTAGCCCTCCGGCGTCTTGGCAGGGCCCGCGTAGTAGACGGCGTGGTCGCGCATGTACTGCGGCATGGGCTCGCCCGCGTCCAGCCGCTCCTTGATCTTGGCGTGCGCGATGTCGCGGGCGACGACGAGCGGGCCGGTCAGCGACAGCCGCGTCTTCACCGGGTACTTGGTCAGCTCGGCCCTGATCTCCGCCATCGGACGGTTCAGGTCGATCTGCACGACCTCGTCGTCGAGGTGCTCGTCGGTCGTCTCCGGCAGGTACTGCGCCGGGTCGGTCTCCAGCCGCTCCAGGAACACGCCCTCCGCGGTGATCTTCGCGAGCGCCTGCCGGTCGGCGCTGCACGACACCGCGATCGCCACCGGGCAGGACGCGCCGTGCCGCGGCAGCCGGATCACGCGGACGTCGTGGCAGAAGTACTTGCCGCCGAACTGCGCGCCGATGCCGAGCTTCTGCGTCAGCTCGAACACCTGGAGCTCCAGCTCCAGGTCGCGGAACCCGTGCCCGAGCGGCGAGCCCTCGGAGGGCATCGTGTCCAGGTAATGGGCGGACGCGTACTTCGCGGTCTTCAGCGCGTACTCGGCGGACGTGCCCCCGACCACGATCGCCAGGTGGTACGGCGGGCACGCGGCCGTCCCGAGCGAGCGGATCTTCTCCTCCAGGAAGGTCATCATCCGCTTCGGGTTCAGGACGGCCTTCGTCTCCTGGTACAGGAACGACTTGTTCGCGCTGCCGCCGCCCTTGGCCATGAACAGGAACTTGTACGCCTCGCCGGGGGAGGCGTACAGCTCGATCTGCGCGGGCAGGTTGCTGCCGGTGTTCTTCTCGTCCCACATCGTCACCGGTGCCATCTGCGAGTAGCGCAGGTTCAGCTTCGTGTACGCGTCGTAGACGCCGCGCGAGATGTGCTCCTCGTCGTTCCCGTCGGTCAGGACGTGCTGGCCGCGCTTGCCCATCACGATCGCGGTCCCGGTGTCCTGGCACATGGGCAGGACGCCCCCGGACGAGATCCCCGCGTTCTTCAGCAGGTCCAGCGCGACGAACCGGTCGTTGGGGGACGCCTCCGGGTCGTCCAGGATCCGGCGGAGCTGGGCCAGGTGCGCGGGGCGCAGCAGGTGCGAGATGTCGCGCATCGCGGTCTCGGTGAGCAGCCGCAGAGCCTCCGGCTCGACCTGCAGGAACGTCCGCCCGCCGGCCTCGAAGGTCGAGACCCCGTCGGAGGTCAGGAGACGGTAGTCGGTCTCGTCCGGGCCGAGCGGCAGCAGGTCGGTGTAGGCGAACTCAGGCATGTCAGGCAGATCCTCGCGCGGTTCCGATGGGGGCGGTGTCTACGGACTCACAGGTTACGACCTCGGGAACCGCGGCCTCGCGGGGGGCGACGGCCTCGCGGGGGGCGACGCGGGCGCGCAGGCCGACGACGACGCCCGCCGCGACCAGCGCGGCGCCCGCCAGGTCGGCCGCGCCCGGCCGGTCGATGCCGAGCGCCACCGTCGTGATCACCGCGCTGACCGGGATCAGGCCCGCGAACAGCCCGGCCCGGTCGGCGCCGAGCCGGCCGATGGCGCCGTACCAGAGCAGGAACGCGATCGTGGTGACGACCACCGACAGGTAGGCGAAGCCCGCCAGCTCACCGGCCGTGGGGGTGCGGAGCACGGCCGCCCCGTCCACGGCGAGGCCGACGGCCAGCAGCATCGGCGCGGCCAGCGCGGCGGAGTAGGCCGA
>NZ_VCKZ01000589.1 GCF_005889745.1 Actinomadura geliboluensis | reverse complement strand
GCGTGGGGCGGGCGGGCGCGGTCGCCGAGCTGGTGGCGGTGGCCGAGCGGCTCGGCGCGGCCGTCCACCACCAGCCGATGAACGACGGGATCGACTTCCCCACCGGGCATCCGCTGTACGCGGGGATGCTCGCGCCGCGCAACGCGGCCGTCCGGGAGGTGCTCGGCCGGCACGACGCGGCGATCATCGCGGGCTGCCACGCGTTCATGCCGCACCACTACACGCCCGGCCCCGCCGTCCCGGACGGCCTGGCGATCGTGCAGGTGGACGAGGATCCCGCCGAGATCGGACGCAACTTCGCCGTCCGGCACGGGCTGACCGGCGACCTGGCCGGGACGCTGCGGGCGCTGGCCGAGCACCTGGACGGGCGCGTCCCGGCGGCGCGGGAGCGCACCGAGCGGCTCGGGGCCGCGCACGCGCGCGCCCGCGAGGCGGCCGACGCCGCCGCGCGGGCCGCCTACGGGCCCGCCCCGCTGGATCCGCGGGCCGCCGCGCACGCCGTCGCGGCGGGCCTGCCGGACGGGGCGGTGGTGGTCGAGGAGGCGATCACCGCCGGCCTGCTGCTGCGGGCGGCGCTGCGGCAGGACCTGCCCGGCTCGTACGTCCACACGGTCGGCGGCGGGCTCGGCTGGGGCATCGGCGCGGCGATCGGCACCCGGATGGCGGACCCGGACCGCCCGGTGGTCGCGGTCCTCGGTGACGGGTGCGCCGTGTTCGGCGTCCAGGGCCTGTGGAGCGCGGCCCGGTACGCGGTCCCGGTCGCGTTCGTGGTGATGAACAACGGCGAGTACCGGACGCTCAAGGACACCCTGGACGAAGGCGGCGGCCCGTCCGCGAGGCACGGCCGCTACGTCGGCATGGACCTCGGTCCCCCGTCGATCGACTGGCGGAGCGCGGCCGGGGCCTTCGGCGTCGACGCGGTCCGCGCGGGCTCGGCGGACGAGCTGCGGGACGCAGTCGCCGGCGTCAAGGACCTGGCCGCTCCCCTGCTCATCGAGGCCCCGATCACCGGGCACGCCGCGGGTCGCCGGGCCGATCGCGGGACGGGCCGGTGACGGGGGCCGTGATCCCGCTGCCGGCCCTTGCCGGTCGGCGCGAGTCCGGACACGATCGGGAGATGGACGCTCTTGCCGCGGGCGCGGAGCCGCCGAGGTCGGTGATGGCCCGCGGGCTCAGCCTGCTGGACGCCTTCGGCTCCGCCGACACCGAGCTGACCCTCACCGAGCTCGCCGCCCGCACCGGGTTGCCGAAGCCGACCGCGCACCGACTCCTCGGCGAGCTGGTGCGCTGGGGCGGCGTCGAGCGGACGGACGCCGGCTACCGGCTGAGCATGCGGCTGTTCGTGCTGGGCCAGCGCGCGCCCCGGCCCCGGGGCCTGCGCGAGGCGGCGCTCCCCTACCTGGAGGACCTGTACGAGGCGACGCACGAGAACATCCACCTGGCCGTCCTGGACGGGACGGACACGCTGTTCCTGGAGAAGGTCAGCGGGCGGCGGTCGATGCCGATCGTGTCGCGGGTGGGCGGGCGCCTGCCCGCCTACTGCACGGCCACCGGGAAGCTGTTCCTCGCGCTCGGGCGGCCCGATCGGCTGGAGGACGTCCTCGCGGCCGGCCTCGCCCGCCACACGCCGCACACGATCGTCATGCCGGGCCTGCTGCGGCGGGAGCTGGCGCGGACCGCCGACCGCGGCTACGCGGTCAACCGCGAGGAGTCGGAGGCCGGGGTGTCCGCGGTGGCCGCGCCGATCCTCGACCGGCGGCGCCGCGCCATCGCCGCGATCTCCATCACCGGGCACGTGCGCCGGCTGGACCTGGACCGGCTCGCGCCGGCCGTCCGCACGGCGGCGCGGGCGCTGTCGAGGGAGCTGGCGCGGGAGGGCCCCGGAGAGCTGAAAACGGGGACTCCCCGGTGATCTCGCGATACCGGGGAATCCCCGTCTTCCATGCACCGGCAGCCCTGTGCCGGGTCTATGTGAGGCCGGACGGACGGAAGTGAGCGGGCTCACATCGCCGTCACGGGCCTTCTTCTTGTGTCAGCCGCTTCACCGGGGCTCCGGTGATGTGGCCTCAGTTCCTTCGGGTCAGGAGCCGAAGGGACGCGGAGCGCCCTTCTTCCCGGCGCCGTGGCCCCAGGACAGGACCTCCCACTTGACGCCCTTCAGGTGGCCCTCACCCGTGCCGGAGTTGTACTTGCTCTTCGGCTTCCCGCCGTCCAGCAGGTAGCGGAAGGTGTAGGTGTCGAGGTCGAGCATGACGCCCCGGTGCGAGGGCTTGCCCGGCCCGCGGTCGCCGACGAAGCCGGTGACGCTGCGGCCCTTGTAGCTGACCTTGACCTTGGTGTGGAGGGGCCAGCTCGGGCTGGCGAACAGGCCCTTCTGCATCGGCTTGCCGCCGGCCGGGGCGCCGGTGTCGCCGTTGACGCCCGACCCGTCGTCCCAGAAGTAGGACGCGGTGGTCTTGCCGCTCAGCAGCGACTTGGAGCCGGTCTTCTCGCGCTTGGCGTCCGGCTTGGCCGCGGCCTTGGAACCGGTCTTGGAACCGGCATCGGGGGTGGCCTTGGCCTCGCCCTTCTCAGCGGCGTCGAAGGTCTTCTTGGGGGCGGTCTTGTGCTCCTGCGAGGCCACGGCCTGCTGCGACAGGAACTGCTTGTCCGGAGCGGAGTCATCGCTGGCCGCTGCGACGCCGGCCACCAGCATGCCCGCGAGGGCGGTGCCGGTCACGCCGGTCAGGACGACATTGATCGCTCGCTGCTGCATTGATTTCCTTCGTTCGGGGTACAGGGCTGCCGCTCCGCGCCGGGGCGCTCCGCCGGGTGGCGTCGCGCCGGATTCCGGGCAGGGGGAAGCGGCTCCGAGACTCGGGACTCGGGAGGTGCCGCCGCGGTGAAGGACCCGCTTGGAACGATCCACGGGCATGGTGGACCGCGCCCGCACTCAGGTGCGCACGACCGTTCTCGGGCATGCGTGAACACGGGCTTGGTTCAAACGGAAGGAACGCCGGGCCGGGGGCTCATGGGCGCATCCCGGATACGCGCGGCCGGTGCATGGGACGACCGCGGTTCGGCGCGATGATTCCCGCCTGGCGGGCGGGAGGCGACGGCTATGCGATTGGCCAGGTCAAGGGTTCTTTGACCCGACCTGCGGTTGACTATATACGGCATTACCGTACTTTCGCCAAACCGCCGTTTTCTTTACCTTTGCCCAGGTAGATCGTTTTCCCGGGGACTGGACCGGAGCCCCTTTGGCATCGGGCTTCCGGGTCGTCCGCCCCGCAAAGAACGATCTTTATGGTCCCCGATCACGGGCGGCGCGAGCGCGCCGTACCGCCTCAGAAGCCGGGCAGAGGGCCGAGGAGAACGCTGTAGCGGACTGCCACAGCATCACCGCGACACCCTAAAGAACACACCCACTACAACGGGCATTCCAACCATCCCCCCAGAGCAGGTAAAGCCTGGGTTTGGGCAGCCCGGAGGGCCTACAGGGCCGGGCCTCCGCGCGCATACACGGCTCCCTGGAGGCCCTCAGGGGGCGACGACAGCGGCCCGGTCAAGCCCTGGCTCGGCGCATGACAAACGCCGCGGGGCGAGCCCGCGGCGTCGAAGTGTCCAGCTGGATCAGTGCGTCGGGTAGACCGTCGGCACGAGCGGCGTCGGCCCGGTGCCACCGGTGAAGAGCGGAGCCCCCGGCTGCGGCGGGACGAACGGCCCCTCCGTGTAGACCGGCTCGGGGTACGCGGGCTCCGGGTATGCGGGCTCGGGGTACCCGGGCTGCGGGTACGCGGTGCCCGTGTAGGGGGCGCCCTGGTAGGCGGATTCGCCGTAGGGGTCGGCCGCGGCCACGATGGGTCCCTGCGCCGCCGGCACGGCCTGGGCCGGAGGTGGCGGTACATGGGAGCCGTCGGCGCGGCGCGGCTCGGGCCCTGGGAGGCCCTGCTGCCCCGCACGGCGCTCGGCCAGCAGGGCCATGAGCGCGTGGGCGGTCTCCGCGTCCATCCTCAGCAGGACGCTCGGCATCCCGGACTGGTCGACGAACGGGGAGACCGAGGGGGCGGCCGGCAGCTGCGGAAGCGCGGCCCGCATCTCCTCGCGGAGATCCTGGGCCAGCCGCAGCGCCTGTCGGTCACTGTCGCTCAAGTGTGCGTTCATCGCGATCTCCGGGGAGTTCACGTGCGGGGGTCCGGGATCATCCTGCTAGGGATGGCGTGCAGGTGCAAGGGCTGATGCACGTGCATTTCAAGAAATATCCCCCCGTAACCCCGACCCCTGTCGATCGTTCC
>NZ_VCKZ01000588.1 GCF_005889745.1 Actinomadura geliboluensis | reverse complement strand
CGCCAGCAGCGTCTCGGCGGGGGTGCGCGGCGCGCGGCCCGACGCCCGCGCCGCGAAGTCGGGGGCGGGCAGCGCCGCCCGGTCGAGCTTGCCGCTCGGGTTCAGCGGCAGCGCGTCCAACGGCACCACCGCCGCCGGGACCATGTACGCGGGCAGCGTCTCGGCGGCGAACCGGCGCAGCTCGTCGGAGTCGACGGGTCCGGCCGGAACGACGTACGCGATCAGCCGGGGAGTGCCCGGCTGGTCCTCCCGGGGCAC
This sequence comes from Actinomadura geliboluensis, assembly GCF_005889745.1. GTDB lineage: Bacteria > Actinomycetota > Actinomycetes > Streptosporangiales > Streptosporangiaceae > Spirillospora > Spirillospora geliboluensis. The sequence goes on along the minus strand of NZ_VCKZ01000588.1, from coordinate 4,027 downwards.
CACGACCGCCTGGCCCACCGCGGGGTGTCGGCTGAGCGCGGCCTCGATCTCGCCCAGCTCGATGCGGAAGCCGCGGATCTTGACCTGGTGGTCGAGGCGGCCCAGGTACTCGATCTGCCCGGCGGCGTTCCAGCGGGCGAGGTCGCCGGTGCGGTACATCCGCTCACCGGGTTCCCCGAACGGGCAGGCGACGAACCGCTCGGCGGTCAGCGCGGACCGGTCCAGGTAGCCGCGGGCCAGGCCCGCGCCAGCGAGATACAGCTCACCGGGCACGCCGGCGGGGACGGGCCGGAGCGAGGCGTCCAGCACGTAGGCGCGGGTGTTGGCGATCGGGCCGCCGATCGGGGCGCGGCCGGCGGCGTTGCCGTCGTCGAACCAGGCCGTCGCGTAGACGGTCGCCTCGGTGGGGCCGTAGATGTTGGCGATGCGGGCGTCCGGCAGGAGGGCCCGCAGGTCGTGGACGAGCTTCGCGGGCAGCGCCTCGCCGGCGAGGACGACGTCGCCCGCCTCCAGCGCCGGGGCGCCCGCCGCGAGCAGCGCCGACATCGCCGACGGCACGCCGCTGACCAGCGTCCCGGACCAGCCGCCGCGCTCGCCGACCTCCAGCAGGTCCCGGACGACCTCGATGTGGCCGCCCATCGTGAGCGGCGTCAGCCACTCGAACACCGACACGTCGAAGTTCAGCGACGTGGAGAACAGCACGCGGGCGAGCCGCTCCGGGCCGAAGTCCTTCTCCGCCCACGCGCACAGGTCGGCGGCGCCGGCGTGGGAGACGACGACGCCCTTCGGACGTCCCGTGGAGCCGGAGGTGTAGATGACGTAGGCGGCGTCGGCCGGGTGGAGCGGCCGGACCCGGTCCGCGTCGGTCACGGCCGCGGCGGCGGTGTCTCCGCCGGGCGGGGTGTCAAGGGAGGACGGGTCGAGCTCCAGGCGCGGCGTCGCGCCGGGCAGGTCGGTGCCCGGGGCCGTGACGACACAGGCCGGGGACGCGTCGTCCAGCATGAACGCGATGCGGTCCGCCGGGTAGGCGAGGTCGATCGGCTGGTAGGCCGCGCCCGACTTCAGCACGGCGAGCGCCGCGACGACCAGGTTCTCGTCGCGCGGCAGGGCGAGCGCGACGAAGTCGCCGGGGCCGGCGCCGCGGGCGATCAGCCGGCGGGCGAGGCGGCCGGCGCGCTCGTCCAGCTCCCGGTAGGTGAGGGTCGTGCCGGCGTGCGTGACGGCGGGCGCGTCCGGGGTGCGGGCGGCCTGCGCCTCGAACAGCTCCGGGACGACGGCGGGCGCGACCGGCAGCGCCGTGTCGTTCCACTCGTGCAGGACGCGGGACCGCTCGGCGTCGTCCAGCAGCTCCACGTCGCGGAGCGGCGTCGCCGGGTCCACGTCCCCGAGGGTGCGCATGAACCGGACGTAGCGGTGCAGGTGCGCGGCGACCTCGTCCTCGGTGTAGAGGTCCGGGTGCGCCTCGAAGTCGACGCGCAGCCCGGCGCCGTCGAAGTTGTCGTAGACGTTGATGGACAGGTCGTCGACCGGCCCGGTCGTGACGGCGTGCATGCGCGCCGGCAGGCCCGCGAAGTCCAGCCGGTAGTCGAACGCCATGATGTTGATGACCGGCCCGTACAGCCGGTGCCGCTCGCCCAGCAGCTTCAGGTCGCGGACCAGGTCGTCGCGGCGGTAGCGCTGGTGCCGCAGCGCCCGCGCGGTCGCCCGGGTCGCGGCGCGCACCAGGTCGTCGACCGTCATGTCCGGGCCGACGCGGACCCGCAGCGGCAGGATCGTCGACATCATCGCCGGCGTCTCCATCGCCAGCCGGGTGGTGCGGCCGGTGACGGCGAGCCCGAGGATCACGTCCTCGGCGCCGGTCATCCGCGCCACGTACGCGGCGGTCGCGGCGATCGCGAGGCCCGGCGTCGCGGTGCGCAGCCGGCGGGCCCCGGCCGCGAGCGCGGCGCTCTCCGCGGGCGGGACGACGCTGATCATGCTCCGGTAGTCGGCGGTGGGCTCGGCGGTCCCGTCGGCCAGCGACACCGCCGCCGGGCGGTCGGCGAACCGCTCGGTCCAGTAGGCGCGGTCCCGCTCGAACTTCTCCGACGCCCGGTACGCCTCCTCCTCGGCGAGCAGCGCCCGGTAGTCGCCGAGCTCGGCCGGGACGTACGCGCCGCCGGCGGACAGCGAGGTGTAGACCTCGGCGGCGCGGCGGCTGATCATCGGGCCGCTGAAGCCGTCCTGGATGATGTGGTGCGCGCGGATGAACCAGCGGTGCAGGTCCGGCGCGAGCCGCAGCAGCGCCGTGCTGAACAGCCGCCCGCCGTCCAGCGGCAGCGGCTCGGCCAGCCGCGCGCGCATCCACGCGCGCGCGGCGGCGTCCGGGTCGGGCTCGCCGGACAGGTCCACGAGCGGGATCGACACGGAGGCGTCCGGGTCGAGGACCTGGCGGACGGCCCCGTCCGCCTCCACGAGCCGCGCGTTCATCGCGAGCACCTCGTGCGCGCCGAGCCGCGCGACGCGGTCGAACAGCGCGTGGTCGAGCGGTCCCTCGATCTCGATGTACTGCGCGATGTGAATCGGCGTTTCCGGCGCCAGCTGCTGCGCGTACCAGACGCTCTGCTGAGCGGCCGAAAGGGGAACGTACTCGGTGGGCATCAAGCAGCACTTTCCCGGTCGAAGGGGATTTCCTTTACGCCCGGCATCGGAACCGGCAGGGCACCGGCGGGCAGAAATTCAAAAAGCATGACCACAGAACTGATCGGGCTTGCCCCGTCCCCTTTCACCCCGAGCCTGCGCCGGGAACGCGATCGGCCCGCACTTTCCCGGAGTCAACGCCCTGTGTTCCCGCCAATACAGAGCGCCGCCGCTTTCCGCGCTCGACCGGAACCGCCCTCGACCCGTGTTCTACTCAGGAGTAGCGAGGTCACAGTCAACCAGCCTGTCACATGCCTCGCAATCCCCTCATAAGTAGAAGTTGGCCGGTCGCATTGCTAACGGGAGTGACAAAACGGCGGGCCCGCGCCGCGGGTCACCGCCGCCGCGACGCTCATCGGATGACAAAGGTTGACAACCGGATCGGCCCACACCGGTCACGCAGTGTGATCGTCAGCGGGCGGGGTACTCGTGCACGACCACCGCGGCGGCGCGCACCCCGGGGTGCCGCTGCAGCACCGCCTCGATCTCGCCCAGCTCCATCCGCACCCCGGCGATCTTGACCTGCCGGTCGACGCGGCCGAGGTACTGCAGGGTGGGCCGGTCCTCGCCGCCCGCGCCCGCAGGGAGCAGCTTCACCGCGTCGCCCGTCCGGTACAGGCGGCCCGTCGGGGACGCCGGGTCGAACGGGTCGCGGTAGAACGCCTCGCGGGTCCGCTCGTCGTTGCCGAGGTAGCCGCGCCCGACGACGACGCCGCCGACGAACAGCTCGCCGGTCTCGCCGACGTCGCAGGCGGACCAGGCCCCCTCGTCCTCGCGCAGCACGTACAGGCGCGCGTTGACGATGGGCGTGCCGATCGGGAGCCGCAGGAGCTCCAGGTCGCCGGCCGTCACGGTGTGGTGGGTGACGTCGTCGGAGCACTCGGTGGGGCCGTAGGCGTTGAGGAGCCGGGCGTGCGGCATCGCCTCCAGCCAGCGGCGGGACAGTTCGGCGGGCAGTTCCTCGCCGGTGGCGATCATCCAGCGCAGGCCGGTCAGCGAGCCGGGGGCGAGGTCGTCCAGCAGGTGCCTGACCATGGTGGGGACGAGCTCGACGACCGTGATGCCGCGGTCGTCCACGGCGCGGGCGAACGCGGCCGGGTCGTGCCCGACCTCGTCGCCGATCACGTCGATCCGGCCGCCGATCAGGAGCGGGCAGAGCATCTGCCAGATCGAGATGTCGAAGCCGAGCGGGGCGGTGAACGCGACGGTGTCCGCGCCGGTCAGCTCCAGGTCGATGATCTTCGCCCAGAGGTGGTTGAGCATGCCCTGGTGCTCGACGACCGCGCCCTTCGGGCGGCCGGTCGAGCCCGAGGTGAACAGCACGTACCGGGGCTGGTCGGGGGCGGTC
>NZ_VCKZ01000094.1 GCF_005889745.1 Actinomadura geliboluensis | reverse complement strand
GCTACGGCCCGCCCCCGGGCCCGCAGCAGGGCCAGATGATGCCGCCGGGGCACACCGCCCCGCCGCAGCAGGAGCCGCAGAACACCGACAGCCTCAGCTCCGAGAACCTCCTGGGCGAGCGCCGCATCGCGCCGTCCTCCGGGTGGCGGCGCGCCGTCTACAAGGCGACCGCGGGCGGCATCCACCCCGGCGAGTCGCAGGGCGAGCTGCGCCGCAAGGACCTCATCGCGCGGGCCCGCACCCCCGTCGCCGGCGGGCACCACCGGGTCGCGGTCATGTCGCTGAAGGGCGGCGTCGGCAAGACGACCACCACCACCGGCCTCGGCTCCATGCTCGGCTCCTTCCGCGGCGACCGGGTCATCGCGGTGGACGCCAACCCCGACCGCGGGACGCTCTCCGACAAGGTGCGGCTGGAGACCGCGGCGACCGTCCGCGACCTGCTCAACAACCGCGACAACATCCACCGGTACGCGGACGTGCGCGCGTTCACCTCGCAGAACGAGGCGCGGCTGGAGATCCTCGCCTCCGACCGCGACCCGGCGGTCAGCGAGGCGTTCTCCGCCGAGGACTACGCGGCCGTCGCCGTCGTCCTGGAGCAGTACTACTCGGTCTGCATCACCGACTGCGGCACCGGCCTGCTGCACTCGGCGATGGCGGGCGTGCTGAGCCTCGCCGACCAGCTCGTCCTGGTCAGCTCCCCGTCGGTGGACGGCGCCCGCTCCGCGAGCGCGACCCTCGACTGGCTGGAGGCGCACGACCACGGGCACCTCGTCCGCAACGGCGTCGTCGTCCTGTCGATGGTCCGCAACCGGACCCGCAGCCAGGTCGACCTCGACAAGCTCCAGGCGCACTTCGAGAGCCGCTGCCGCGCGGTCGTCCGCATCCCCTACGACGACCACCTGGAGGAGGGCGCCGAGGTCGAGCTGGAGCAGCTCGCCCCCGCGACGCGCGAGGCGTACCTCACCCTCGCCGCCGTCGTCGGGGACGGCTTCGCCTTCCAACGCCCGCCCCAGCCCTGACCGGCCGGGTAGGGTCACGTTCCGTGACGGACGTCGATGGCTTGTACGTGGGGAAGGCGGGGCCGGACGCGGCCGGGGACCGGGGGTGGCTGCTCGGGCACTTCAAGGCGCCCGGCGACCTGCGGCACAGCGACGAGGTCGAGATCAAGTGGGGCGTCCACCCGAAGGGGGAGCGGCGCGCCCAGTGGACGGACGGCGAGAAGCGCACCGCGCTGCTCGTCCTGATCAGCGGCCGGTTCCGGCTGGAGTTCCCCGGCCGGAACGTGGTCCTCGCCGAGCAGGGCGACTACGTGGTGTGGGGCCGCGGCGTCGACCACTCGTGGGAGGCCGAGGAGGAGTCGGTCGTCATGACGGTCCGGTGGCCGTCCATTCCCGGCTACCGCGTCCCCGACGGAGCCTCTGAGGAACCGTAGGCGGCCGGGGCGCGTCCCAGCGGCCATGATCGGCAGAGTGCGGTCGGCGCCGGCCGCGGCGGTCCTGGCGCTGTGCGCGGGCTGCTCGGGTTCTTCGTCCGGCCAGGTGGTGTGCTCGCCGTGCGGGCCGCCGGTGACCGTCACCGTGTCGGGCCTGGGGCAGTTGGTGGGCGACGGCTGGCGCGTCCGTGTCTGCGTCGGGGAACTGCCGTGCACGGCCCTGCCCGTCCCCGGACGGAAGGCGACGCCCTCGTGCGGGCAGGTTCCCTGCAATTGGGCTGGGCCGGACGCCCTGCAAGTGACCCTCAGTGGTGAGGCGCGTCCCTTGGCAGGGCTGCCCGTGCGGGTGACCACGTCTAGGCGCGGCAAGACCGGTGTGGTGCAGGGGACTGCGACGATGGCGTTCACCGCCGGACGCAAGCCGTGCGGCTGCGACCGCGCGCACGCCGATGTCAGGGTCGGGTGAACTCCGCATATGCGGTCGATGGCAGGTCGCGGTGACCGCTATCGTGGTCGGTGGCCGCATGAACGGCCGCCGGGAGAGTTCGCATAGTGGACTAGTGCAGGCGCCTTGAAAGCGCCCAGGGCTGGGGACAGTCCTCGTGGGTTCGAATCCCACACTCTCCGCTCGGAAGGGTGCACCCCGCTCATGCGGGACGTTCGCCGTGGGACTCGCCGAACGTTACAAAGGGGCCGACTCGTGCGGAAGGCATCCGTTACCCTCTTCGGCATGTCGCAGACACCGAATGATCCGGCCGGCACGACGCACCAGTTCCAGAACTTCGCCAGCCAGGCGCAGCCGCAGAAGTCCGGCCCGAACGTCGGTCTGATCGTCGGCGTCGTCGCGGTGGTCGCGGTCGTCGTGGTCCTCGTCGGCGCGATCATGATGCTCGGCTAGCCGGCGCCGGGGTCACCGGCCCGAGCTGCTGAAATGCTGGTAGTCCTTGGCGCCGTTCCATTCGCCGCCCCAGCCCCAGCCGATCGAGGCGAACGCCTTCACCACCTTGTCGCCGGAGTGGATCATGCCCGGCGCGTCCAGCTTGCGGTTCTTGTACTTCGTGCAGTCCTTGTGGGCGATGCGCCCGTTCGCGTAGACGTAGGGGTTCTGGCAGGGGTTGATGTCGACGGCGAGGCCGTAGGCGTGCTGGGAGAAGGAGTCGGACCCGGTCGCGTTGCGGCAGTTGAACGCGGAGGTGTTGTTGGCCTCGATCGAGTCGAAGTCGCTGCCGCCGTACTTGTCGACGGGCTCCATGCGCTCGATCGGGTAGCGCATGGCGTACAGCTTCTTGAAGACGGAGACGAGGTCGTCGGCCGCCTTGGCGTTGACGACGAGGCGGCCGCCGGTGTGCGGCCGGTCGTCCATCCCCCAGTAGGTCATCTCGATCATCCGCAGCCCGGACGGCGCCACGGGGCAGCCCTTGCGCCAGGACGCACTCAGGTCGCCGGCGGTCACCTTCTTGACCGCGGCCTGGAAGCTCTGGTTCGTCGGGGCCGCCGACGGCGACGGCGTGCCGGACGCGGTGGGCGGGGTGGCGGGCGGCGACTCACCGGACTCGTCGCCGCGGCCACATCCGGTCGCCACGAGCGCCACCCCGAGCAGTGCGGCGAGGATGGACGCGCTGGAAATCGGCCCTCTACCTGGCATCTTTGCAGCATACGCAGGTCAGGAGCGGTACGTGCGACGCCACTGGTTCGCTACCGTGCGTTTGAACGCGCGCCCGCCGGATAGGGGCCGGGACGGACGGGCCGTGGACGCTGACTCAACCGCCGGGCATGTCGCCCGGTGACGTCCGGTCGCAGGGAGCCGGCATGACGGAAGCTCAGGAGAGCGACCTCCCCAGCCTCGAAGACGAGATCTTCGCCGTGGCGCACAGTGTGGAGGTGGAGCAGGGAGCCGTGCAGCCGCGGCTGCCCGCGGACAGGGCGCAGGTCCTGGTGGAGCGCGCGCGCGTGTTCCTCGGGCGGGACGTGAAGGCGCTGACGGCGGGCTTCTGCGTGTTCCTGTTCGTCGACATCGTGATGATGTGGGCGCCGCTGATGATGAGCCGCCGTCCGAGCCTGCTGCCGCAGTTCGTCACGCTGCTGCTGCTGGCGTACGGGCTCGGCGGGCTGCTCGTGTGGAAGGTCGGGGGGCGGTGGCGGACGTTCGGCATCGGCATGATGCTCGCCTGGGTGTTCCTGACGCTGGTGTCCGTCGGCTTCCTGACCGGGGTGACGTTCCCCCTCTGACCCGCCCTCTGCCTTGCCCGCGCTCGGTCAGGCGGGGCCGAGGCGCTTCAGGACGAGGCTGAACGCGCGCCCGACGGCCTCAAGGTCGGCCGGGTCGACGACGTCGATGAAGAACGTCCGGACGGTCTCGACGTGGTCGCGGGCGGCGCGTTCGAGCGCCGCGTACCCGTCGTCGGTGAGGTGGGCGAAGACGCCGCGCTTGTCGTTGGGGCAGCTGTCGCGCTTGACCAGGCCCTTGCCCTCGAGGCGGGAGCAGGTGTGCGACAGCCGGCTGCGGGACTGGCTGGCGTTCTCGGCGAGTTCGGCCATCCGCAGCCGCCGCTCGGGAGCCTCCGACAGCCGGACGAGGATCTCGTACTCCGAGACCGACAGGCCGTGCTTGGTCTTGAGGTCCCGGTCCATCATCTCGGTGAGCCGGACGCTGCCGTCCACGTATGCCCGCCAATCGCGCTGCTGGGCGGCGTCGAGCCAGCGAGGTTCGCTCATACCGGGAAGTATAGAACATATGTTGAAGATTCAACTAGTGCGCGCTATCTTCACGGTAGCAGTACCCGCCGCCGGACCCGTACGGCGGAATAGTTGATGATTCAACTACGTTCCGGGGAGCAGTGCACCGCCCGGCCGGGACGGGCACCCGAACGAGGGAGAACCCCATGCCTGCCGTGATGGCCGACCCGCTGACCCTGCCCCGCCTCCCGCTGCTGCCGCAGGCGGACACCGACTGGCGCCGCGTCGCCAAGGTCGTGACCGCCCAGCGCCACCTCGAAGGCGAGGGGTTCCAGGTCCGGCGCCCCTTCCCGGGCATCGACCTGTCCCTGGCCGACCCGTTCCTGCTCCTCGACCACATGGGCGCCGTCGAGTACGCGCCCGGCGAGGCGAAGGGCACCCCGTGGCATCCGCACCGCGGGTTCGAGACGGTCACCTACATCATCGACGGCGCGTTCCAGCACCAGGACACCACCGGCGGGGGCGGCCTCATCTCGGACGGCGCCACGCAGTGGATGACGGCCGCGTCCGGGATCCAGCACATCGAGCAGCCGCCGCCCGAGCTGGTCGACAAGGGCGGGCTGTTCCACGGCGTCCAGCTGTGGGTGAACCTGCCGCGCGCCCAGAAGTGGGTCGCGCCGCGCTACCAGGACATCGAGGCCCGCGACGTCAAGCTGCTGGCCGCCGACGACGGCTCGTCCCTCGTGCGCGTCATCGCCGGATCGGTCGCCGGGTACGACGGCCCAGGCGTCACCTACACGCCGATCAACTACCTGCACGCGACGGTCGCACCGGGCGCCAGGCTCGCGCTGCCGTGGCCGCGGGAGTTCAACGCGCTCGTGTACGTGCTCTCCGGGCGCGGTACGGTCGGCGTGGAGGAAGTGGGCCTGGACGAGGGCCAGCTCGCCGTGTTCGCCGGCACCCACAACAAGGGCACCGGTGACGGGCTGGTCGTCCGCGCGGCCGACGCCCAGCCGTCGGCCAGCGCGAACGGGTGGGAGATCCTGATCCTCGGCGGGCTGCCGATCCGCGAGCCGGTCGCCCGGTACGGGCCGTTCGTGATGAACACCCGTGACGAGATCATCCAGGCCTTCGAGGACTTCCAGGCCGGACGGATGGGCACCGTCCCCGCGGAGAAGGTGCCGCACCGGTCCGACGCCGACGAGTCCCTCGCCTGACCCCCGCGGGCGGTCCTGTCCGGTACCCCGCTCCGGACAGGCCCGCCCCGGGCCTTTTCGACGGCGGCCGGGTCGATGTCGCGGTTCGCGTGACGCGACCCGGCGCATGCGCTACTGTGTTCGAACAGTCGAACAGCAGTTCGACTTGTTCGGAACGCGCTCGCCTCGGGAGGCGACATGGTGGCGACGGCCACGCGAGGGCATGAGGCCCCGGCGCGCTGCGGGCGGCGGCAGGCGACACGCCGCAGCGTTTTCTACGCAAATCTACGGCCGCAGCTATATCGCCTCATAGAGTCCGACAGCGTGGACCCCGTGCGCAACCCCTATGCCCCGGGCGCCGGGCAGCGCCCTCCCGAGCTGGCCGGCCGCGACCGCGAGCTCAAGCAGTTCGAGGTGGTGCTCGAACGCGTGGCCCGCGGCCGCCCCGAGCGCAGCATGATCGTCATCGGGCTGCGCGGCGTGGGCAAGACCGTGCTGCTCAACGCGTTCCGGTCGATGGCCATCCAGCGGCTGTGGGGGACGGGCAAGATCGAGGCCCGGCCCGACCAGTCGATCCGGCGCCCGGTCGCCTCCGCGCTGCACCGGGCCGTCCGCGAACTCGCGCCCCGGCACCGCGCGCCCGACCGCATCGAGGAGTTCCTCGGCGTGCTGAAGGCGTTCGCCCAGTCGGGCCCCGAGCCGTCCGGCAAGGCCAAGGCGCGCGCGCACCGCTGGCAGCCCGGCATCGACGTGCCCGCCGCGCGCGGCCGCGCCGACTCCGGCGACCTGGAGATCGACCTCACCGAGCTGTTCGTGGACGCCGCGTCCGTCGCGACCGACGTCGGCGTCGGGATCGCCCTGTTCGTCGACGAGATGCAGGACATCCCCGCCGACGACGTCTCCGCGCTGTGCGCCGCGTGCCACGAGCTGTCGCAGGTCGGCGGGCCGCTGATCGTGGTGGGCGCGGGCCTGCCGCACCTGCCGGCCGTCCTGTCCGCCAGCAAGTCCTACTCCGAGCGGCTGTTCCGGTACGCGCGGATCGACCGGCTCGACCGGGAGTCCGCCGACCACGCCCTGATGGCCCCCGCCGAGCGCGAGGACGTCACCTTCACCGAGGACGCCCTCGACGCCCTGTACGGCGCGGCCGACGGCTACCCCTACTTCGTCCAGGCGTACGCGAAGGTCGTCTGGGACGTCGCCCCCGACACCCCGATCACGGCGGACGACATCAAGGTCGCCGCCCCCGAGGCGGAGAGCGAACTCGCGGTCGGCTTCTTCGGCAGCCGCTACGAGCGCGCCACCCCCGCCGAGCGCGACTACATGCGCGCGATGGCCATGCTCGGCGACGACCCGGTGCCCACGGCCTCGGTCGCCGACGAGCTGGGCCGCAAACCGTCCAGCCTGTCGCCCGCCCGCGACGGACTCATCAAGAAGGGCCTCATCTACAGCGCCGAACGCGGCATGGTCGCCTTCACGGTCCCGCACTTCGGCAAGTTCCTCCGCTCCCAACCCGCCTGACGCCCGCTTGGGCTCTATCAAGTTCTCTAGCAAAAAAGCTAGAGAACCGTAGAAATCCGCATCGCCACCGCACAGTCAGCCGGATATACGCCTCTCTAGCTCCAGCCATAGAGAGCCGTATATTTCTCTCGCCACGCCTCTGGGCAAATCTAAAGCTCTCTAACATCTCTCGTAGAAAGGACTAGACACTCACAGAAACGCGTGTGTGGTTCTGGGGCTGGACGCGGTAGCGCAGGTGCAGGACCTGTTTTGCGGGGTCCTCGGCCTGCGGGGTGGCCAGGCGGCGGATCGGGTCCAGTTCGATGTGTTCGGGTGGGAGGTCGCCGAACAGGCGGCGGCCCTGGCCGAGGAGGACGGGGACGACGTGCAGTTCCAGTTCGTCGAGCTGGCCTGCCCGCAGCAGTGCCCGGGCCGCTCCGGCGCCGTGCACCATCACGTCGGCGTCGCCGGCCGCCGCGCGGGCCCGGGCGGCGCACTCGGCGGCGTCCGTGACGTAGCGGACGCTGCCCGGCGGCGGGTCGTCCGGGACGTCGTGGGTCAGGACGAAGACGGGAACGCCGTCGTGATGGTCGCCCTGCCAGCGGCCGGCGTGCTCGTAGGTGCGGCGGCCGGAGATGACGGCGCGGGTGGCCAGTACCTCCCGGTACACCTGTCCGCTGGGTCCCGGGTCGTTGCGGCGGTCGAGCCAGTTGAAGAGCCGGAAGCCGCCGATGCCCATGGGCGCGTCCGGGCCGTCCTGCGGCCCGGCGACGTAACCGTCCAGGGACATGGTCATGTACAGGCGGATGGTCGCCATCGCCTCAGCCCTCCGTCCGCACGCGGTAGCGCAGGTGGGTCACGCCCGCCCCGTCCGCGGTGCGGAGCAGTTCGAGCTCGATGTGGTCGGGCGGCATGTCGGCGAAGAGCGGTTCGCCCTGGCCGAGCAGGACCGGGACCAGGTGGATCTGCAGCTCGTCGAGGACGCCCGCGCCGAGTGCCAGCCGCGCGGTGCGGGCTCCGTGGACCAGGACGTCCTTGTCGCCGGCCGCGTCTTTGGCCGCGTTCATCGCGGCCGTCACGTCGTCCACATAGGTGACCCCGGGCCAGTGCGGCTCCGGGGCCCGCCGGCGGGTCAGGACGAAGATCGGCACGCCGTCGTGGTGGTCGCCGCCCCAGCCGCCGGCGAGTTCGAACGTCCGCCGTCCGGCGACGACCGCCCCGCTGGCCATGGCCTCGTCCATGACCTCGCGGTTCACGCCCGCCAGGCGGTCGAGGTCCCTCCTGTGCCCGGCGTCGGCGTCCGGCAGGAACCACTCGTGGAGCCGATGCCCCTCGTCGCCGAGCCCGTTGCCCGGTACCGCATTGGGCCCGGCGATGAACCCGTCCACCGACATCGACATGTACAGCACGCTCTGACTCACATTCGGGTCCTTTCGGTACGTCCGGCGGGGTGACGCCGTCCGGGTGAGACCTGGTACGTGCCCAGCATGTGAGAGCGCGGCGCCGGGTGATATCCCAGATTTCTGGGAAGACGCCGCCGATCGTCCTAGGATCTCGGTCGTGGTCAACGCGGTTGCGGCGCGGGCGCGCGTCCGCGACGAGATCGTCAGGCTGGCTCACCGAGGGCTGTCCGTGGCGGAGTTCTCCCGGGCCGTCGGCGACGCCCTGGGCCGGGCCGTGCCCGCCGAGGGCACCTGCCTGATGACGACCGACCCGGCGACCATGCTCCCGACCGCCGAGTTCGTGGAGAACGGCCTGCCCGCGGCGGAGCTGCTCCGGCTGGTGGAGATCGAGGTGCGCGAGCCGGACTTCAACACGTGGGCGCAGCTCGCCCGTGCCGGACGGCCGGCGGGCAGCCTGAGCGAGGCCACCGCCGGCGATCTCGACCGGAGCCCGCGCCAGCGCGAGATCCGGCGCCCCGGCGGTTTCTCCGACGAGCTGCGGGTGGTGCTCGCCGGCGGCACGGGCACGTGGGGGCAGCTGACCGTGTTCAGGGAGGCCGAGCGCCCGCACTTCTCCCCGGACGAGGTCGAGTTCGCCTCGTCGGTGGCCCCCCTGATCACCGATGGACTGCGGCGCGGCCTGTTACTCGATGCCGCACGGGCCGGGGACGACGACGTCGGTCTGCTCGTGCTCGACACCGAGGACGGCGTGCGCATGTCCAACGAGGCGGCGGAGCTCTGGCTGGACGAGCTGGGCATCGGTGAGAGAGCGGGCGCCCGGCTTCCGCTGGTGGTCTCCGCCGTCGCCCGCCGCACCCGCGACCTCCGCGACCCGTCGGCGGGTGCCGCACCCTCGCCGGCCAGGGCCCGGGCGCGCACCCGGGCCGGGCGGTGGCTGATCGTCCGCGGCTCGCTGCTGGCCGACGGTTCCGAACCGCAGGTCGCGGTGATGCTAGAAGCCGCCCGCCCCGCCGAGATGGCGCCCCTGATGGTCGCGGCCTACGGCTTCACCGACAGCGAGCGCCGGGTCACCGAGCTGGTGGCGCGGGGCCTGTCCACCAGGCAGATCGCCGGACGGCTGCACGTGTCGTCGTACACGGTGCAGGACCACCTAAAATCGATCTTCGCCAAGTCGGGCGCCGGGTCGCGCGGTGATCTGATCGCCCGGCTGTTCCTCGATCACCATGCCGCCTCACTGACCGCGGGACGCACGTGAGGGCCTCGGTGAATGGGTAGATAGGCGACGTATGGCCATGTGACGGGCAGGACGTGCATGTCGGGGGGAAACATGGCAGACGACGACCGGTTCCGCGGTCAGGATCCGGACCACCAGTTCAATCAGGACGACGACGTCCAGGACGAGTCGGCGGCGCAGCACGACCCGGGGCGCTACCGGTGGCAGGACGAGTCCTCGCCCGGCGGGGTGCGCGGGCCGTCCCGCCATGACGACGACTTCGGCAGCTTCGAGGACGAGTCGGGGAGCGACGACGCCACTTGGTGATCTCGCCGCGTGAGCAAGGGGCCGCACCCCTGCCGGGGCCGCGGCCCCCAACGGCCACCCCCGGTTAGCCCGGTCGAGAGGTCTCTAAAGGGCTATTGGGCCTGTCCAATATGGGGCTAGACGGGCGCAGAGAGGTCGGGGACGGCGACCGCCGAGCGGACGGTGCGGTCCCGTTCGGCCGTGGACACGGCGAAGACGATCTCCACGTCGCGGTCGTCCGCCCGGCCCGCGAACGCGACGAACCGCCAGCCGCCCTCGCGCCACACGTCCAGCGGGACGGCGCTGGCGATCGCGTTCTCGTGCTCGGCCCACGCCGCGCTCGCGTAGAGCGCCGCGTACGTCTCCGCCAGCGGGCTGCGCCGCCGCTCGGCCGGCAGGCCGGCGGGCCGCCGGCGCCGCTCCGCCAGTTCGGCCAGCTCGGGGGAGAGCGCCGCGAACAGCGCCACCTCGACCGCGAAGACGAGCCCCACCTGGACCTGCACGTCGCGCAGCACGTCCACGCCCGCGAGCGGCGCGCCGAGTGAGGCCACCGCCGCGCCGGTGAACAGCACGGCCCGCAGCACGCTGCGCCGCCCGACCCGCTTGCCGCTGAGGCCGCCGAAGCAGCCGCATCCGGCGTCGGGCCTGCGGACCCGCAGCTCCCCGACCACCCAGGTCGCGGCGGCGAACGCGACCGTCGTCGCGAGCCGCACCGACAGGTGCGAGGTGACCAGCAGCGCGAGCCCGAGGACGCTTTCGCCGAAGCCGAGGCCGACCGCCATGCCGCGGCTGCCGCGCAGCGCGGTGAGCCGCGCGAGCCCGGCCGGCACCGGGACGCCGTGCACGTGGTCGGGCGGCGCGCCCGCCGTCCGCTCCCGGACGATCAGCTTCGCCGCGCCCGCGGCCAGCAGCACCGCCGCCAGCAGGAGCACCTGCGTGTTCTGGAACGCGGTCACCATGGCCCCTCCTCGGCGGGCGGCAGGTGCGGGCGGACGGAGGCGTTGAAGCACCCCGCCTCCAGGTCGCCGCCGAGCCCGGCGAACGCGACGGGCGTCAGCTCGACGATCCGGCCGCGCGGGGACGCGTCGCACTCCACGCACCGGTCGCAGAAGCGGGCCGCGGTGCAGCCGCACTCGATCACCGGGACGGTCGCGGCCCGCCCGCCGCACTCGTTGCGGACGGTCAGCTCCCCGCCCAGCGACAGGTACGGGAACGGGACGCAACCGGACGGGGCGTCCGCGCACCCGCCGGAGGTCCCCTCGGAGTCGACCGCCGGATAGGCCGCCCCGTCCGGCGCCGCGCCGCCGGCGTCCCCGAACCAGGTCGCCGTGCCGTGCAGCACCTCGGGCACGGGTGCCGTCGCGTCGGGCGCGGCGAGGTCGTCCGCGCGGTATCCGGGCTGGGACGTGCCGGGCCGCACCGCGTGCGGCCCGTCGGGGGTCCCGACGCAGATCACGTCGAGGAGGTATCCGGGCTCCAGCCGCGGGTGCCGGACCAGGATCCGCTGCAGGGCGTGCGGGGGGATCACCACATGGGCGCGCCCGCGGTGCGCCCCCATGTCCACCTCCACGGTGTCCCTCCCGCACGCCGAGATCGTGCCGGCGACGCGTCCGATCCCGACCCACACCCGGTCGGCGGCGGCCACCCCCGGCGCCCCGGCGCCGGCCGTCCCCCCGCGTTGCCGGACGACCACGGGGCGGCCCGGGCGGAGCGCGGCGAGGCCCCCGCGCCCGCCGTGCCAGATCCGCGTGGCGTCGCTCATCGCGAGCCGGACCTCCGTGCCGCCCGCATCCACCACCAGCAGGTGCGGGCTGGCGTCGAGGACGGTCCCGGCCAGCGCGCGCAGCGGCGGCTCGGCGTCCTGCGACGGGGGCGCGGCCGCCCCGAAGACGGCCTCCCGCCGCCGGCGCCGCGCGGCCGTGGCGAGGCGTGCGCGCGTTTCGAGGCGTGCGTCGGTGCGCGGGGAGGGCGGCATCACGGAGACTCCGGCAGGATTGATCACTCTGGGCGACCGACGGGACGACGGTGCGTCAAGGGTCACGTCCCGTGACTCGGCCTGTCGACGGATTTGTCGCGATAAGTCGACCGCCGGGGGATGTCTGATCTACCTGGGATGAAGATTATGAACTGGTTGACCCGGATATGTAGTTTTTGTAGGCCCGGAATTACGATCTTCATGCGAGGGTCGACCATACCCGGGAGTCGCCGACGGCGGCTCCGCAACCCCTTGGTCCGGTGGTGAAGTGAACGCGACGCGGCACGAGGAGTTCCGCGCGTACGTGGCGGAACGCGGGCCCGTGCTGCTGCGCGCCGCGACCCGGCTCACCTCCGACCGGGCCGAGGCCGAGGACCTCCTCCAGGCCGCCCTCGCCAAGACCTACCTCGCCTGGGACCGTATCGAGGACCGCGCCGCCGTGGACGGCTACGTCCGGCGCGCCATGGTCAACACGCAGATCTCCTGGTGGCGGCGCCGCAAACTGGAGGTCTACCCCACCGACCGGCTCCCGGACCGCCCCGTCGACGACCACACCGACCGCAGCGAGATGCGCGACGCCCTCGGCCGCGCCCTCGACCGCCTCCCCGAACGGCAGCGCCTCGCCGTCATGCTCCGCTATTACGAGGACATGTCGGAAAGGGAGATCGCCGAAGTGCTCGGCGTCAGCGTGGGCACGGTGAAATCCACCGTCTCCCGAGCAATGGCCCGCCTAAGGGAGCTGTACTAGCCGCAGGCTTGGCCCAGGGAGCGACTCCCCCTACGCAAACAGGGATTCCAGGGGGTCGCCCCCCTGGGCCAACACTGCAAGAATCCGGTTCTGGAATCCGCCGCGAGCTGGAGGTCGCTCATGTGGAGCACCATGCAGGATTTCCCGCTGACGATTACGACGATCATGCGCTACGGCGCGGAGATCTTCGGTTCCGCCGAGGTCTCCACCTGGACGGGGGACGGCGCGCGGCGCCGGAGCTACGCGGAGGTCGGGGAGCGCGCCGGCCGGCTGGCCGGGGCGCTGCGCGGCCTCGGGGTGGACGGTGACCAGCGCGTCGCCACGTTCATGTGGAACAACGCCGAGCATCTGGAGGCGTACCTGGCGGTGCCGTCGATGGGCGCCGTCCTGCACACGCTCAACCTGCGGCTGTTCCCCGACCAGCTCGTCTACATCGCCAACCACGCCGAGGACCGGGTCGTCATCGTCGACGGGTCGCTGATCCCGCTGCTGGCGCCGGTGCTGCCGCAGCTGAAGACCGTCCGGCACGTGGTCGTGGTGGGGGACGGCGACCGGGCGCCGCTGGAGGGCGCGGGCAAGGAGCTGCACGGGTACGAGGAGCTGCTGGACGCGGCGCCGGCGGAGTTCGCGTGGCCGGAGATCGACGAGCGGTCCGCGGCGGCGATGTGCTACACGAGCGGTACGACCGGGAACCCGAAGGGCGTCGTCTACTCGCACCGGTCGGCGTACCTGCACTCGATGGCGACGTGCACGGGCAACGCGATCGGGCTGAGCGCGTCCGACGTCGTGCTGCCGGTGGTCCCGATGTTCCACGCGAACGCCTGGGGGATGCCCTACGCGGCGGTGATGGCGGGCGCCTCGCTGGCGATGCCGGACCGGTTCCTGCAGGCCGAGCCGCTCGTCCGGCTGATCGAGACCGAGCGCCCGACGGTCGCCGGGGCGGTGCCGACGATCTGGTCGGACGTCCTGCGGTACACGCGGGAGCACGGGTCCGACCTCAGCTCGCTGCGGCTCGTGCCGTGCGGCGGGTCGGCGGTGCCGGAGGCGCTGATGCGCGGGTTCGACGAGATCGGCGTCCGCATCGTGCAGGCGTGGGGGATGACCGAGACCTCGCCGGTCGCGTCGGTCGCGCACCCGCCGGCGAAGGCCGCGCCGGACGACGCGTGGCGGGCCCGGATCAGCCAGGGCCGCGTCCTCGCGGGCCTGGAGATGCGGATCGTCGGGGACGGCGACCGGGTGCTGCCGAACGACGGCGAGGCGGTGGGGGAGGTCGAGATCCGCGGCCCGTGGATCACCGGCGCCTACCACCTCGACGCGGACCCGGCGAAGTTCCACGACGGCTGGCTGCGCACCGGGGACGTGGGGACGCTGTCGGCGGACGGCTTCCTCGTCCTCACCGACCGGGCGAAGGACGTCATCAAGTCCGGCGGCGAGTGGATCTCGTCGGTGGAGCTGGAGAACCATCTGATGGCGCATCCGGACGTCGTCGAGGCGGCCGTGGTCGGCGTGCCCGACGAGCGGTGGCAGGAGCGGCCGCTGGCCTCGGTGGTGCTGCGCGAGGGCGCGGAGGTCACCCCGGCGGCGCTGCGGGAGTTCCTGTCCGACCGAATCCCGAAGTGGCAGCTGCCCGAGCGGTGGTCGTTCATCGCCGAGGTGCCGAAGACGTCCGTGGGCAAGTTCGACAAGAAGGTGCTGCGGCGCCGGTACGCCGACGGTGACCTGGAGGTTCGCCGCGCGGACTGAGCCGGCCGGGCGGCTGACTCGATTCTGACGACGAGTCATGCGCCACGTGGGCACGGAGAGAGGCGATAACGCGCCCGGGTGTTACCTTAATGGTGATTTCGGGAGATGATGTGGTGCGAATGGGGTCCGCGGGTGTATGCAAGGTGGGCTGATTGTCCGGATGACCCCCGTGGGGGCGGACCCCTCATGCCGCTGCCGGGAGCGTGAATGCCCAGGTTGTCCACCTCCGCACGCTCGGCCGACCACAAGCTGGTCAAGGGGCTGAACGAAGGCGACGAGGCGGCGCTCGCCGCACTCTATGACGAGTACGCCGAGCGCCTTTATGACTACGCACTGTCAATGTCGGGCGATGCGAAGGTCGCGGCCGACATCGTCCATGACGCGTTCATCGACGCCTGCCGCCGGGCCCCCCGGATGCGCGACCATCTGTACCTGAGTTCCTGGCTGTACGGGGCGGCGCGGCGGCGCTGCGTCCGGCGGGGGCGCGCGAAGGCGCTGTTCTTCGACCGGGAGGCCGAGTTCGCCGACCCGCCGTTCCCGGACCGTGCCGACGGCGACGGCCTCGGCCTCGACTGGCCGCCGTCCGGCGACATGCACCGCCTGCTGCGCGCCGCCCTCGCCCGGCTGGAGCCGGTCGACCAGGAGGTGATGCTCCTGGCGTTCCGGCACGGGCTGCGGCCCGCCCGGCTCGGCGCCGCGCTCGGGCTGTCGCCGCGGCGGGCGGCGATGCGGGTGCGCAAGGCCCGCGCCGAGCTGGAGGACGCGCTCCGGGACGCGGTGCGCGCCGCCGAGCGCGCCTGCGCGGCGGGCCCGGTGGAGGAGGCCCCCGAAGCCGCGGGGGACGCCGGGATCGCCGTCCTGGCCGCCCGCGCCCCGGCGGAGGAGGCCGAGGAGGCGGCGCCGCCCGCGCCCGCCGCCCGTCCCGGCCCGGCCGGACGGGTGCTGCGGATGCTGCGCGGCGGGGGCGACGACTCCCCCGCCGACCCCGAGACCGAGCGGCACGTCGCCGACTGCCTCGCCTGCCTGCGCCGCGGCCGGGTGTCCCCCGCCGCGCTGCTGCGCCGGGCGCCCGCGCCGGTGCTGCCGGCCGCGCTGCGGCACCGCGTCATGCACACCGCCACCGACCCGGAGCTGGCCGGCTACCGGGCCGACATCGCCGCGCGCGGCGGCCCGCTCACTCCGTCCGGCCTGCCGAGCCAGCCGGACGTGCCGTCGCCGTTCACCCGCCGCTGGCTGTTCACCGTCGGCGGCATGGCGGGCGCGCTCGTCGCCGCGCTGGTCGCGGCGTTCGTGATGGGGCCCGGCATCGGCAGCGGCACGCTGTCCTGGCCGCCGTTCCGCACGGGCCCGCAGCCGTCGATCACCCACGAGTCGCCGCAGGAGCGCGGCTCCGGCGGCGGCGGGCACCCGTCGCCCGGGGGCCCGAGCGGGGGGCCGCAGGCGCGGCCCGTCCAGCCGTCCCCCGGGCTGCGGCCGGACGAGAAGACGACCGTGCACCCCACGGACCCGTCCTCGCCGACGCCGCCGGCGCAGCCGACGCAGCCGCCCGCCAAGACCGGCGTCCTCGTGGTGAACCCCGCCAAGGTCGAGATGTACGGCACCAAGACCGCCCACGTCAGCCTCGCCGCCGAGAGCGGGCCGGTGTCGTGGACGGCGATGACGTCGTCGAACCAGCTGATCCTCTCGGAGATGCAGGGCGGCATGTCGGCGGGCGGCACGACCGAGCTGACGCTCACCCTCCGCACGGCGCTCATCGGGCTGCCCGGTCAGGGCACGCTCACGTTCACCGACTCCGAGGGCGCGAGCCACCAGGTGAAGGTCGTCTGGGGCGCCACCCTGCTGTGACGGCTCAGCCGTCGGCGGGCTGCCGCTCCAGCGCGTCGCGGAGCGTCTCGAGCCGCTCGCCGAGCGCCTCCTGGACGCGGGCCTCCATCGCCCGCGCGATGAACGGGTCGACGACCATCTTCACCAGCGGCCGCATCCGGCGGACCACGGCGGCGATCTCCGCGACCTCGGCGCCGTCCGGGGACGGCTGCCGCTCCAGCCGGTCGAAGACGTTCTCCTGGACGAGGTTGACGAACCGCCCGGCGATCACGTCGCAGTCGGCGCGGATCTCGGCGGCGATGTCGAGGACGGAGTCGAGCGGGATGCCGGCGGCGACCAGTTCGGCGCCGACGTGCAGCAGGCGCGGGCTCGGCACCCGGAACGTGTCGCCGTCCGGCTCGATCAGCCCGAGTTCGATCGTGCGCTCCCGGACGCGGGCCACCTCGTCCTCGTCGAGGCCGGCGCCGAAGATCTCGACCAGTTCCTCGTAGGTGGTGGTGCCGGGGATCTCGTCCGACCAGGGGTCGGTGAGGACCTTCTCCAGCCCGAGGACCTCGCCGACGTCCTTGCCCGTCTCCCACGCCGACAGCAGGTCCTTGATGATCGCGAAGGTGTAGCCGCGGCCGAGCAGGTTGCCGATCAGCCGGAGCCGCGCGAGGTGCGAGTCGTCGTAGAGCCCGACGCGGCCCTCCAGGCGTGGCGGCGGCAGCAGCCCCCGGTCCTGGTAGGCGCGGATGTTGCGCACGGTGCTTCCGGCCAGCCGCGCCAGCTCGTCGATTCGGTACTCGGCCATGCCCCGTCCGCCGGCTCGTTCGATGTCCCCCGTGATCTTACCCGCGCACCATTGTTACATCGTCCGATGGCACATAGGCTGCCGGGCATGGCGGACGACATCGAGGAGACCCTCCTCGGCGGCCCCCTGCGCTACACGCGCAAGGAGGTCGAGGCCCTCTCCGGCGTCACGGACGACTACGCGCGCCGGATCTGGCAGGCGCTCGGCTTCCCGGCCCCGCCCGACGACGAGGTCGCGTTCACCGACGGCGACGTCGCCGCGCTCCGCGAGATCAAGGACCTGCTCTCCCACGCGATGGTGGACGAGGAGATGGTGCTCCAGCTCGCCCGCGCCGTCGGCCAGACGATGGGCCGGCTCGCGAGCTGGCTCGGCGACGTGTGGCTGCAGCGGCTCGCCGCGCTGCCGTCCGACGAGCCCGTCACGGCGGAGCTGGTCACCGCCGCGCTCGCCGCCACCGAGGAGCTGCGCCCGGCGTTCGAGCGGCTGCTGCTGCAGGGCTGGCGCCGCCAGCTCACCGCCGCCGGCATGCGCGCCGCCGCGACCACGGCCGCCGCCCAGTCCGACCCGGCGGCGGGACTCGCCCACCTCGGCGTCGGCTTCGCCGACGTCGTGTCCTTCACCCGCCTGAGCCGCCGCCTCGACGGCGACGGCCTCGCCGCCTTCGTCGAGCGCTTCGAGTCGGCGACCGCCGAGATCGTCGCCGAGGCGGGCGGCCGCGTCGTGAAGACCCTGGGGGACGAGGTCCTGTTCGTCGCGCCGTCCCCGTCCGCCGCCGCCGAGATCGGCCTGCGCATCGCGGAGCACTTCAACGAGGCCCCCGACTTCCCGCAGGTCCGCGTGGGGCTCGCGTACGGCGAGGTCATCCAGCGCTTGGGCGACGTGTTCGGCACGCCGGTCAACATGGCCGCCCGCCTGACGTCCACCGCCTACCCGGGGACGGTCCTGGCCGGGCCCGACCTGGCGGCAGCCCTCCCGTCCGGCACGTTCCACACGTCCGGCCTCCGCCCCCGCCCGCTCCAGGGCCTCGGCCGCGTGAGGCCCTACGTGCTCCGCCGCCCCCGCCGCGCCTGATCGCCGGCCGCCGAGCGCGCCGTGTCGGTCGCGACCGGCGTTCGGCGGCCTGCGGCGGAGGAGAAGGCCGGTGATTCGCGCGATGCCTCAGGCGCCGGGGGCGGCGGACACTGTGCTTCCCCCAACCCGCTTCCACGGAGGCAACCATGCGCCCGGCCTTACGGCTCCCCAAGCGGCGGGCGGCCGCCGCGACCCTCGGGGCGGTGCTGTCCGCGGCACTGCTCAGCGCCCCGGCCGCCGTCCCCGCCGCCCATGCGGCCACCGATCCGGTGACCAGTGTCCCGCCCGCCGGTGAGCACGGCTTCCCGTTCCTGGCCGCGGCCGAGGACCTCGGCTCGTTCGGCTACACCGAAAGCGAGTACTTCTTCTCCGGCACGGCCGCGTCCTACGCCAAGGCCGGCCTCTGGCGGTCGGACGGCCGCTGGGACGTGCGCGAGTCCGGCCGCGCCGCGTTCAAGAGCCGGCTCCTGGTGCGCCGCCCCGCCGATCCGGCGAAGTTCAACGGCACCGTCGTGGTCGAATGGCTCAACGTCAGCGGCCAGCTCGAACTCTCCCCCGACTACTGGTTCACGCGGGACGAGCTGCTCCGCAAGGGGTACGCCTGGGTCGGCGTCTCCGCGCAGTCGGTCGGCGTCAACGGCGGGCTCGGCGAGATCAAGGGCCTCAAGGGCTGGGACCCGGCCCGCTACGGCACCCTCGTCCACCCCGGCGACGCCTACGCGTACGACATCTTCTCCCAGGCCGGGCGGGCGCTGCGCAGCCCGGACGGCCCCGACCCGCTCGGCGGGCTGAAGGTCACGACGCTGCTCGCGGACGGCGAGTCGCAGTCCGCCGGCTTCATGACGACCTACGCCAACGCCGTCCAGCCCG
Organism: Actinomadura geliboluensis; assembly: GCF_005889745.1. Lineage (GTDB taxonomy): Bacteria > Actinomycetota > Actinomycetes > Streptosporangiales > Streptosporangiaceae > Spirillospora > Spirillospora geliboluensis. Next base: position 4,839 of record NZ_VCKZ01000094.1, on the reverse strand, counting down.
TCGCGCGCGTCTACGACGGCTTCATGATCCACAGCAACAGCGCCGTCGCGTCCCCGATCAGCGGCGAGCTGGCCGACATCCTGTGGATGCCGAACCCGTCCCGGATCAGGACGGACCTGACCGTCCCGACGTTCGTCGTGCTCACCGAGACCGACGTCCCGGGCGCGTTCGCGGCCCGGCAGCCCGACACCGGCGGCGTCGTCCACTGGGAGCTGGCCGGGACCGCGCACGGCGACCAGTGGGCGTTCGACCTGGGCGGACCCACGATCAGGAAGTCGGCCGGCGACGCCGCGCCCAAGCCCGACTGCGCCGCCGGGTCGGCGCCGTTCAACGACGGCCCCGGCCACTACTCGATGAACGCCGCGCTGCGCCTGCTGGCGGGCTGGGCGCGAGGCGGAGCGGCGCCGCCGAGCGGGCCGGAGCTGAACACGGTCCTGCGCGACCCGCGCACGGGCCTCGCCACCGGCGGCATCCGGCTGCCCGACGTCGCGGTCCCCACCCGGACCCTCAGCGGCGAGCGCGACACCAGCGGCAGCGGCATCTTCTGCGGGCTGTACGGCGCCAGCGACCCGTGGAACGGCGACGCCGACCCCTGGGACCGGCACGACGGCGGCGACCCGTCCGACCCGTCGTTCCCCCGCACCGCCGAACCGGTGCTGAGCAGGCTCTACCCGACGCACGCCGACTACGTGGCCAAGGTGCGGGCCGCCGCGCAGCAGTCCGTGGACGCGCGCTACCTCCTGCCGGAGGACGCGGCGGCGATCGTCGCCGCGGCCGAGTCCGGACCGAATCGGTCAGGAATCGAGAAGCGCAGGTCAGGAGCCCGTGCCTAGCGTGGTGTCCATGGACATCACCATTCACACGAGCTTCCTGCCGCACGACGACCCGGAGGAGTCCCTGGCCTTCTACCGCGACGTCCTGGGCTTCGAGGTCCGCAACGACGTCGGGCAGGGCAAGATGCGCTGGATCACGGTCGGCCCCGCCGGCCAGCCCGACACCTCGATCCTGCTGGCGCCGCCCGCCACCGACCCCGGCATCACCGAGGACGAGCGCCGCACCATCGCGGAGATGATGGCGAAGGGCACCTACGGCTGGATCCTGCTGGCCACCCCGAACCTCGACGAGACCTTCGAGAAGGTGCAGTCCCACGACGTCGAGATCGTCCAGGAGCCGACCGACCAGCCGTACGGGATCCGCGACTGCGCGTTCCGCGACCCCGCCGGGAACATGCTCCGCGTCCAGGAGCACCGCTGATCCATCCGTCCGCCGACCCGTCCGCCGACCCGTCCGTCCCCCGTCCCGGCCCGGTACGTCCGGGCCGGGACGGGCTGCTTGTCCCCCGAGCGAGCTACCGGAGAGTGTCCACCGCACGGTGAAGATTCCGAATCGCGTGATCCATAGCGTTTCTCCTGGCCGCGGCGCCCATGCCGCGGGGATCTCGCGAAGGAGTCACCATGAAGCTGCTGATCCAGCTCCTGGCGGTCGGGGCGGTCGCCGCCATCGGCGGCGCCGCCACCCAGGCGGTCACGTGGAGCACGCTCCCCACGCTCGGCCTCGGCCTCGCGTCCGCCGTGCTGGCGCTGTTCGTGTACGCCTTCGTGGTCGGCCGGACGGAGCGCCGCCCGGTGGACGAGCTGGCCCGCGAGGGCGCGCTGCCCGCCCTCGGCCGGGGCGCGCTGATCGGCCTGGCGATGTTCGGCGCCGTCATCGTCAACCTCGCCTTCCTCGGTGACTACGAGGTCGACGGCATCGGCTCGTGGACGGGCCCGATCGCGCTGGTCGGCTTCATGGCCGCCGCCGCGGTGACGGAGGAGCTGCTCTTCCGCGGCGTCCTGTTCCGCATCATCGAGAAGCGCATCGGCACCTGGTGGTCGCTGGCGCTCACCGGCCTGGTGTTCGGCCTGATGCACCTGGGCAACGAGAACGCCACCTTCTGGGGCGCCATCGCCATCGCCATCGAGGCGGGCGGCATGCTCGGCGCCGCCTACGCCGCGACCCGGAGCCTCTGGCTGCCGATCGGCCTGCACTTCGCCTGGAACTTCGCCGGCGCCGGCATCTTCGGCACCGCGGTCTCCGGCAAGGACGCCCCCGAGGGGCTGCTGGACGGCGTGACCTCGGGCCCGACCCTGATCAGCGGCGGGGAGTTCGGCCCGGAGGCGAGCCTGTACTCGGTCGTGTTCGGCGCCCTGCTGACGGTCTTCTTCATGCGGCTGGCCCACCGGCGCGGCAACCTGGTTCCCCGGAGGCGCCGCGACCGCGCCGCCGCGACCGCTAGCCTCGCCCAGTGATCGATCTCCGGACGATCCCGGACAGGTGGCGCCGATGGGACGTCATGGTCCGGGATCTGCCCCTCGCGCTGGTGCTGGTGGTCGGGTCGCTCATCCCGGCCCTGCACGGCTACGGAACCCACGTCGGCGACGTCGCGAACCGGCCCTACGACGCGCTGGCGATCGTGGCGGTCGTCCTGCAGGGCCTCCCCCTCGTGGTGCGCCGCCGCTGGCCGGACGTGTGCCTCGCCGTCGTCGCGGCCGGCTTCGCGATCGACCAGCTCCGCGGCTACCACACGTTCGCGGGCACCGGGCTGGCCATCGCGGTGCTGAGCATGGGCGCGCACCAGGAGCGGTTCCGCCGCACCGTCCTCGTCGTCGTCACCGCGGCGTACGCGGTGCTGGCGGTCGCCCTCGACCGGGCCGGCGGCGGTGACCGGCCGGACGAGTACGTGACGTTCTACCTGGCACTGGGCGTCGTATGGGGCGTGGGGGCGTGGCTGCGCTCCACTCGCGCCGCCGAGGCCGAGCGCCGCCTCCGCCTCGCCGAGGCGACCCGCGCCGCCGAGCGCAGCCGCATCGCCCGCGAACTCCACGACGTCGTGACCCACCACGTGACGGCGATGGTCGTCCAGGCGGAGGCGGCGCGCTACCTGACCGCCGCGCCCGACCGGCTGGACGACACCCTCACCGCCGTCACCGACACGGGCCGGCGCGCCATCAGCGACCTGCGGCAGCTGCTCGACGTGCTGAACCCCGACCACGGCGCCGAGCCGAGGATGCCGTCGATCGACGACCTCGGGACGCTCGTCGAGCAGACGCGGCGGGCCGGGCAGCCCGTGGAGTTCACCGAGGAGGGCACACCGGCCACCTCGACCGGTAACGCCGAATTCACCACCTACCGGGTGGTTCAGGAGGCCCTCACGAACGCGCTCAAGTACGCTCACGGCAGCCGTACCGAGGTGCGCGTCCGCTACGCCGAGAAGGAGATCACCGTGGAGGTCGGGAACGACGGGTCCGGGTCGCGGTCCGCGTCTCCCGGCGGCGGCGGGCGCGGGCTCACCGGGCTGCGCGAGCGGGTCGGCACCCTCGGCGGCGAGTTCAGCGCGGACGGCCGGCCGGACGGCGGCTTCACCGTGCGGGCCCGCATCCCCGCGGGGAGCGGCTCGTGACCGATCCGGTCCGGGTGCTGGTCTGCGACGACCAGGCGCTGATCCGCACCGGCTTCGCGACGATCATCGACGCGCAGCCCGACCTGGAGGTGGTGGGCGAGTGCGGCGACGGCCGCACCGCCGTCGACCTCGTCGGCAGGCTGAAGCCCGACCTGGTGGTGATGGACGTCCGGATGCCCGTCCTCGACGGCATCGAGGCGACCCGGCTGCTCGCGGGCGCCGGGGTCGCCGACCCCGTGAAGGTGCTCGTGGTGACGACGTTCAACCTCGACGAGTACGTGTACGAGGCGCTGCGCGCGGGGGCGAGCGGGTTCCTGCTGAAGGACGCCCCGCCCGCTCAGCTGCTGCACGGCATCCGCACCGTCGCCTCGGGGGCGGCGCTGCTCGCGCCCGAGGTGACGCGGCAGCTCGTCGGCCGGTTCGCGGCCCGGATCCGGCCCACCGAGGACACCCCGCCCGAGACCGCGCTGACCCCGCGCGAGCTGGAGGTCCTGCGCCTCATCGCCGACGGCCTGTCCAACAGCGAGATCGCCGGGACGCTGGTGATCAGCCAGGAGACCGTCAAGACGTACGTGTCGCGGATCCTCACCAAGCTCGACCTGCGCGACCGCGTCCAGGCGGTCGTCTACGCCTACCGCCGCGGCCTGGTGACCTGACCCCCGGCGCCGGGGGCCTACGAGCTGGACGGGACGGTCTTGATGACCTTGCCCTTCCGGTTGACGGCGAGGTAGCCGCCGCCGTAGTCGTCGGTGAGGTAGACCATCATCGTCGGCTGGTCGCCGTTGAACGTCCAGGCGGCCTTCACGATGACGTACCGGTTGGTCGGCTTGGGCACCTTGAGCGTGCGCTCCGCGCGGCGCATCAGCGCGGGCAGCGCGTTCCAGTCGAAGGTCGCGGGGTTCACCTTGGCGTCGCCGGTCGTGATGGCGATGCTGGGCCGGCGGCGCACCGCCGCGTCCGCGCCCTTCTCGTAGGTGTAGTTGTCGAAGGCGCCGCGCCGCCCGGCCACCGGGGCGTCGGCGTCGGCGTGCTCGGGGTACACGGTGAGCTCGGCGAACTCCTTGCTGCCGGAGGCCGCCGCGAACTTCTTGATCACGTCCCGGACGGCGGCCGGGGTGAGCAGGGTCGCGGGCTCCTTCGGGCCGCTGCCGGTCTCGGCGAGGCTGTCGGTCGGGGACGTGTTGGGACGGCCCTCGCCGAGGGACGCCGACTCGCCGGCCGCGTCGAGGAGGCCGGGAAGGACGACGAAGGCGGTCCCGATGAGCGCGGCGATCGCGGTGACCACCGGGACGGCGGCGATGAGCGCGATCAGCCCGGCCCGGCTCCGCCGCCGCTGCGGCGGAGGGGCCGCCTGCGCGGGGTAGGTGCTGTCTCTTATACCCATCTCCGAGCCCACGAGA
>NZ_VCKZ01000587.1 GCF_005889745.1 Actinomadura geliboluensis | reverse complement strand
GGCAGGGGGTGATCTTCGACCGGGCGGGGACACCGGCCGAGCTTTGCCCCGCCGTGCCGCCCCACCGGACGGTGGCCGGGGTGCGCGACCCGCATGATCGTGCCGTCCGGCAGCCGCGGTCGAAGGCATGGTCGCCCCCCGGCCGACCGCCGACTCGGCCACTGCCGTTTCCGGCCGGGCTGGGCTTTATCCGTGCCGACCGATCCGCCGACGCCGCGACTTGCTCGTCCTTCAGCGGGTCGGCCGCCGGATGAGTACCTGCACGTCCCGGCTGCCCCACCGGAAGGTAAAGTGATCACTTTTCCCGGCTGACTGATGCGAGTTGCGTTGCTGACCGATTTCTTGCGAGACCAGTACTTCACGACGGCCTGGTTCGGCCTGATGGCCTTCGCGTGGTTTGGATGGTCGCAGGAGAACCCGCCCCGGCCATGGCGGATCTGGCTCGGCGCGGGGGCGGTGGCGGGCATCGGGCTCGCCGTGGTGTTCGGAGTGCTGACGGCCGCGAACTGGGATGAGCCGACCGCGCTGGAGGGCCGGTACCCGTGGTTCGGCGCTCTGGTCGCCGCCGAGGTCATCGCTGCGGGTGCCGGCTGCCTGCGCCTGGCCGGGCGTGCGGCGTCGCGGTGGATGGCGTGGTGGGTGGCGGTCGTCGTCGCGGCGCACTTCCTGCCACTGCCGCTGCTGCTGGAAGACGCCGGAGTGGCGGTCGTCGGCATCGTCCAACTGGTCGCGCTCGGTTCGGTGGTGCCGCTCCTGCGCCGCACCACCGCACCGACCAGCCGATCGGCGGGCCCCATCATGGGCGCAATCCTGCTCCTGAGCGCCGCGATCAGCGCGGCCATCTCAGGCGCGAACTGATAGCCACGCCTTGGGCGACGCGCGTTCGCTCCCACCCAGATTCCGCCGGACAGCAGCATGCGCACCGGCGACCCGAGCGCGGCGCCATGCACAAGGCAGCGGCGGCAGCGAGAACCCGGTCATGGCCTGGCACGACCCGCTCGGCCCACCGTCACCTGATGTCGCAACATCGAGGCACCCCGAAATCACCGCGAATATGGCCCTTGGCGTCTTCTGTGCACCTGTCTGTTATCCTGACGGCAGGACAATGATATAAGGCTTCGCCGCCTATTTTGACCAACGAATGAAAGGTTGAAAAAATGGAAGAGCGAGGCGCTCTCTTCTTTGCCGCGTTGGGTCTTCTTGCATTGTCTGGCCTGAGTCATTTCATCAGAAGTTCCATTGCGAGCGGAACCCTCGACAGAAACTCTGCTATCGGATTGAGGACCAAAGCCACCCAGTCGTCGGATGTCGCATGGGTGGCGGGCCATAAGGCCGCGGGGCCCTGGCTGTCGGCCTGTGCGGGTCTTGGATACCTCATGGGTGCCGCGACGGCTGTGGGGGCCCTCGTCACGATCGCCACGGATTCCATTCATTCCTCAATTTGGTTTCTTCCTGCTGTGGGGTTTGCGGGTGTTGTCGTTCTCCTCGTCCTCGCCACGGTCATCGCCGATCGGCACGGAAAGAATGTCGCAGGGGTCGACCATGGGACAGGACCGGCGCCGCTCGACAGGAGCGCTGAATAAGGCGAGCACGCTGGACGCGTCGATTCTTGAGTCGAGCCGGTCAATGCCGAGCGGAGGGGCCGGGGCCGATTGGGCCGGGTGTGAGGAAGGCCGCGTCGCGGCCGACCGCGATCAGCGCGGGGGAACGCCGCACCGTTAGCCGCCGGCCTGGCCCGCCCGGTCGGACTGGTGGCGGCGGTGAACTGCAGGCAGAAGCGGCGCCCGCTCTGAGTAGGGCAGAATCGTGACTGGAACGTAGGATCAGGTCGCCCGGCAGGCCGCCGCCGACACGGCGCCGTGCGCCCAAATGCTTGCTGAGGAACCCCCGAGTTCGCTCAGCAGACGCGTGCCCTGGCTGAGTTGCGCAGCGCCGAAGCCAGGCCCCGCTACACGGTAGACCTGGGGGTGATCGTGTGTTGCGTGATCATCTCGCGCCGGCTCGAAGAACAAGTGGCATAGCCGTTTGGTCACGCCGCCTACGGGTTCGATCGCTGTTCGCGGGCATAGCCATGGTAAAGGGGGAAATGCGAGGGCTCGCCCGCCGGGTACGGTGAGCATGCCCAGCCGGTTGGGAGGAACGTCGTCCAGGACCTCATCGGGAGCTCCGGAGAAAACCGCGGCGTGGGCAGCACTCTGGGTCGCGGTGCCCGTAGGCGCCGTCGCGCGCATGATGGGCCATCAGATATCGATGGTCCGCCCGGAGGGCGGAGCAAGCGTCCGTTCCGGTCGAACTTTGCCGGGCCTGATGCGCTGACCTGTGGGACGAGAAGTGGGTCCGCACAAGGTCCCGATCTTGTTCAGATCTATCCTGCATTTTCGGTGGGTGCTGAGCGTGGAGCCGTCGTCAGTAGATGCGACGAGATGTCGTGAATGGTGGCGACAGGTTCTCGTCAGCCGGTGAGGCTGCGCTCCAGCAGTCGGCGCAGCTCGCTGGCGGGCTGGACGCCTGGGACCGGCGGCCCGCCGTCGATCACCAGTGAGGGGACGCTGGTGACACCGTACTCGGCCGCGCGACGCCGGTCGGCTCGCACCTGTTCTGCGTATTCGTCACCGATGAGAACGGCGCGCACTCGGGCGGCGTCCAGTCCCGCCTCCTCGCCCAAGCGCTGAAGGACCTGCGGGTCGGCCACGTTCAGTCCTTCGGAGTGATAGGCACGAAGCAGGCGCTCCATCATCCGGTCGGCCGAGCCTCGGTCGGCGGCCAGCCGGCAGAGTCGGTGGGCGTCGAAGGTGTTCACCGGCCGGGCCAGATGCAGGTTGAGCTCCAGCCCTTCGGCGGCGCCCAGAGCCTGGATCCGGGCGATCCGGTCCGGCGCCTGAGCACCCCACCATCCCGCCATGGCCTCGGCGGCCGTGGGGCCGGGGTCCCGGCCTTCCTCGGGGGCCAGTTCGTAGCTGCGCCAGGCGATCTCCACGCTGGCGCGGTTGGTGATGCTCTCCAGTGCAGCAGCCAGGCGTCTCTTGCCGATGTAGCACCACGGGCACAGCACATCGGCATAAATCTCGACTTTCATGGGTCCTCCGATCTGAGTGGCGGCTTGGGGTGAGGGTGCGCCCCTGTCCCAGGCGCGCCCTGCCTGGTTCGGCGAGGAGCGCGCCAAGTGAGGGTTTCCGCTTTGATCAAGAGTCCAGGCGCTGTGGCCCTGGCCCGACCTCTCGGACGACGGTGTAGGTGGGAATCCCGCTCATGCGCGCTTCCGCCTTGCCGGACAGGGCCTCCAGTGCCTTGCCGATAGCGGCCATCCGGCCTTCGGTGTCGGAGGTCTCCACGAAGTTGCGGTAGTCGGCCTCGTTGGCCCAGTGCACGATGTTGTAGACACGCGTGCCGTCAGTGCTCACGTGGAAGCGGGCCGACCTGTAGCCGGGATAGAAGCGCACCCACCGCTCCTGAATCTCGGCGAAGGCCGCCACGAGCTCCCTTTGGGTGTCGAACCCATCGACGGTGTAGTCGATGATCGAGTAAAAGCCGGCATCCGTGCCCACGAACATCCTCCTGATGATCAAGCAGCCGGGGCAGTGCCCCTGGCTGACGATCCTTGAACCTCAACTGCGGTTGAGGTCAAATCGTGTCTCAGCGTCCTCGATCAATGCCGACATCTGATGGCCCGCCCGGAAGGCGGAGCAAGACCTCCGACGGTGCTAAGCCGTCAAGTAACGGCCGTGACAGGTGCCGAGCACGCGCACCGTACAGGTCGGTGGGCATAGGAACTCCCAGATTCACCCTCGGCCGGGACGGGCAGCGCCGAGTTGGTAGCAGGCACCACCTTCCGCCCGGAAACGATCACGTTGGACGGGAGCGCGACCGGCTGCGGTCTCCGGCCGAAGAGCTCAGTGCTGTTCCGGTCCGCCGAGCGGACGGAGCGGTACGGCCTCACCGCGTGACCGCCTTGGTCCCCTCGAAGGAGCCACTCCCTTCTGCTTCGTCCAGAGGGGCCGGTTCGGTCGGCTTTGCCTGGGTGTGCCTGAGTTGCCCAGCAGGGCCGTGTGGGCGCTGGGAGGCTCACACGGCCCTGCATCGGTTTGGTCCGGTCAGTCGCGGGGTGTGTCTGGGCAGGTGTGTCCGGAGGTGGAGACCCCCGCCGGGAGAGCGTCGACGGTTGCGGTCTTGGTCACGGCGACGTCTGCGGTCGTGGTTGCGGCGGGCAGGGTGTCGCCCGTCGCCGTGCCGCGCCAGCCGAGGAAGCGGTAGGTCTTGGCGTCGAAGATCAGCTCCTCGCGTTCGCCGGGCCGGGTGTCGAGGGTCACCGCGA
>NZ_VCKZ01000586.1 GCF_005889745.1 Actinomadura geliboluensis | reverse complement strand
CGACACCCGCACGGCGACCTCCGGATAACGCCGCCTCCACGGCCGGACGGCCTCGTCCAGCATCGCGGTGCGCACCTCGAACAGCCTGTCCTTGTCGGTGAACAGGGGCAGCTCGAAGTCGGGCACGGCGCCGGGCTCCCAGGCCCCGTAGACCACGCGAAGGTCGGAGTCGCGGAGGGCGGCCTCCTCGATCGCGAAGCCGAGCGCCGCGTCCCCGCCCGCCGACCCGTCGACGCCGGCCACGATGAGGCCGCGCGGCGCTCCGCCGCCGCGGACGGCGATCACCGGCCGGTGCGTCCGCGCCGGCAGCTGCACCGCCGTGGACGCGTTGAGCAGCCGGTACCGCTCGTGGGAGCCCACGACGATCAGCTCCGCGTCGTCGGACTCGTCGACGAGCGTCTCGGTGACGGGCTCGCGCCTGAGCAGCGTGGAGACCTTCCCGCCCGGTCCCAGGTCCCGGGCCTTGCGGGCGCCCTCGCGCAGCAGGTTCTCGCCCGCCCGCTGGACGATCGCCTCGACGGCGGCGTCCACGTGCCCCGGCGGATAGGGCCAATGCCAGCAGTGGCACATGACCAGGTCGAGTTCCCGCAGCCGGGACTCCTCGACCGCCCAGCGCAGCGCCGACTCGTTCTCCTCGGTCCCGTCATAGCCGAACAGGATGTTCGGCCGCTGGGCCCGCGACAGTGCGACCATCCGTCCTCCCCCTTCGCCCGCTAGGGACTCAATTTCAGGTTCGGCGGACCGCAAACACCTCGCAGGGGCCGAAGGTCCCAGGAAGGGGCGGCCGTCCGGCACTGCCCGCCCCGGCCGGCCGGTGAGAACGTGTCAGGGCCGGGAATGCCCTGCGGACGAGCCTGGACGACAGCGGGAGGAGACACCATGGACCGGTGGATCCTGTCCTACGACGGTTACGACCCCGACGCCGAAGGGCTTCGCGAGGCCCTGTGCACGCTGGGCAACGGCTACTTCGCCACCCGGGGAGCCGCCCCCGAGTCGTCCGCCGACGGCGTCCACTATCCGGGGACGTACATCGCGGGCTGCTACGACCGGCTGCCGGTGGAGATGGACGGGCTGCAGGCCGACAACGCCGATCTGGTCAACATGCCGAACTGGCTGCCGCTGGCCTTCCGCCCGGCCGGCGGCGACTGGTTCGACCCGGACCGCGCCCACCGCGAAGGCCGACTGCTGTCGTACCGGCAGGAACTCGACCTGCGGCGCGGCGTCCTGACCCGGCTGGTCCGCGTGCGCGACACACGGGGCCGCACGTCGCGGGTGGCGCAGCGCCGGATCGTGTCCATGGACGACCCCCACCTGGCCGCGCTGGAGACCACCATCGTGGCCGAGGACTGGAGCGGCCCGATCGAGATCCTGTCGGCGGTGGACGGACGCGTCGTCAACGCCGGCGTCGAGCGGTACCGGAACCTGCCCCAGAAACACCTGGATCACGAGAAGAGCCTGCGTCCGAGCGACCCGGAGCTTCTTCTGCTGCGGTCGACGACGACGTCCTCGCGCATCGGCGTCGCGGTGGCGGCCCGCACCCGGGTCTCCCTCCCCGCCGAGCGCACCCACCACGCCGAGGCCGGCTGGACGGGCCAGAACCTGACCACGGACATCCGCGAAGGAGAACCGGTCACGATCGAGAAGATCGCCGCCGTGTTCACCTCGCGCGACCGCGCCATCGAAGAGCCCGCCCAGGCGGCGCTGGCGGCCGCCGCATGCGCCGGCGGCTTCGACGCCCTGCTGGAAAGGCACACGCTGGCGTGGTCCCGGCTCTGGCGGCGCTGCCAGCTCAGCGTCGACCACATCGACGTGCAGCGCGTCCTCAACCTCCACATCTTCCACCTGCTGCAGACGGTCTCCGAGCACAGCGTCGACCTGGACGTCGGCGTCCCCGCCCGCGGCCTGCACGGGGAGGCCTACCGCGGCCACGTCTTCTGGGACGAACTGTTCATCCTGCCGTTCCTGACCATGCGGTTCCCCGAGATCGCCCGCGCGCTGCTGATGTACCGGTGGCGGCGCCTGCCCGAGGCGCGCCGCGCGGCGTCCCGCGCCGGACACCGCGGCGCGATGTACCCGTGGCAGAGCGCGGCCGACGGCCGCGAGGAGACCCAGCGCGTCCACCTCAACCCGCGGTCCGGCCGGTGGCTGCCCGACCACTCGCACCTGCAGCGCCATGTCGGGCTGACGATCGCCCACAACGTCTGGCGCTACTACGAGGCGACCGGCGACACCGGGTTCCTCGCCGAGTACGGCACCGAGATCATGCTGGAGATCGCCCGCTTCTTCGCCGATCTCGCCGCCTACGACCGCTCCACCGACCGCTACGGAATCCACGGCGTCATGGGCCCCGACGAATACCACGACGCCTACCCGGAACGGGACACCCCGGGCCTGGACGACAACGCCTACACCAACGTCCTCACCGTCTGGGTCCTGCGCCGGGCACTGGACGCGCTCACCGCCCTCCCCGAGGACCGCCGCGCGGAACTACGGGAACGGCTCGCCCTGACCCGCGAGGAGATCACCCGCTTCGAGGACGTCGCGCGCAAGATGTACGTCCCGTTCCACGATGGCGTGATCAGCCAGTTCGACGGCTACGCCGACCTGGCCGAACTCGACTGGGCCCGCTACCGGGAACGATACGGCGACATCCGCCGGCTGGACCGCATCCTCGAAGCCGAGGGCGACTCCACCAACCGCTACAAGGCCTCCAAGCAGGCCGACGTGCTGATGCTCTTCTACGTCCTGTCCCCCGGCGAACTCGACGACATCCTCCGGGAACTCGGCTACGAGCACGGCCCGGCCCTGGCCGCCAGAACCATCGACTACTACCTGCCGCGCACCTGCGACGGCTCCACGCTCAGCTCCCTGGTCCACGCCTGGATCCTCGCCCACACCGACGGCGAAACGGCCTGGCGCATCTTCCTGGAGTCGCTGTTCAGCGACATCACCGACGCCCAGCAAGGCACGACGCCCGAAGGCGTCCACCTCGGCGCGATGGCCGGCACCGTCGACCTCGTCCAGCGCTGCCACGCCGGAATCACCACCCGCGGCGGCACCCTGAACGTGGCCCCCCGCCTGCCCTCGGCGATCGGCGAACTCCGCCTCGGCCTCCGCTACCGCGGCCACTGGGGCATCGACCTGACCTGCCGCCAGGACCTGATCCGCGTCGCGCTCCGCCCCGGCACCACGTCCCCCATCCGCATCCGCTACGGCGACGAAGACGTCGAGATCCACCCCGGCACATCCTGGGAAAGCCCCCTCCAGCACGGCAGAAGTCCCCAAACGCCTACCGGGCTCTAGCAAGACCTGACCTCACCGCGCGGCGTCGATCTGGCGTCCCAGCGAGCAGACGGAGAAGGGTCGGTGTCGAAGAGGTCGACCTCTTCCAGGCAGGCTGGGACGGCGTGCGCCCCTCGCGCGGGCGCCGTGCTTACCAGGCGACACTCTCCCCAGCCGACGCTGGACAGCGTCCATGATCAGCGCCGCCCTGACCGCCCTCGGCACCACGGCCACCCTCCAACTCGACAACACACCCGCCCTGGTGCCTTCGGGTTGATTCGTCAGTGCTGTCGGGCCGCCCTGCCCCTGTGGGACCAGATGAACGACTGGACGCCGATCCAGATGACGGCGAGGAACAGGAATGAGCGGAAAAGGGAGTCGTCCACGAGGGAGTCGTCCAGGATCTCCAGGCCCGATCCTGCGAGTTCGTAGACGGGTCCGGGCCAGAGCAGGGCCACCATGCCTTCGATGAGCACGGCCGCGATGATCAGGGCGTGGCGGGTCGGCGGGGACGTCACTTTTTCGGTGAGCGATGGGTTCACCGCGGTGAAGGCGAGCATCAATGCGAGCGCGCCCAGCATCCAGGAGAGCTCGAATGCGTCGTTGGGGTCGATGGCCTCGGCGGTCCTGTTGTTCTGGTAGCTGTACACGACGAGGGCTTCCAGATGAAGGCCGTTCAGGATCGCGAAGACGAGGCCGGCGACGAGCGTCGGCCGGCGCGGCAGAAACCACATGACGCACAGGAGGATGAACGCCACGATCCAAGGCAGCGGCAGGATTATCAGCGTCTCTGGCGAATAGAAAGTCAGGGTGCGCGTATTGCCGGGTCCGGGCCACGGCCCGACCAGGTAGGTCAGCATGGACAGCGCCGTGCACACAAGGGCGGCTCTGACGAGAAGAAGCTGGCTGCGCCGGAGTGGGACGCCGCCGGGGGACGCGCGGAGGAGCGCGGTGCAGAGCAGCCCATGAGGGCTGCGCGGTCCGACGTCGGTCGCGCTCTCGCCGGTGCCGGCGGTGGGATCCACCACGATACTGGGGGTCGAGCCATGGG
>NZ_VCKZ01000585.1 GCF_005889745.1 Actinomadura geliboluensis | reverse complement strand
CGCCAGTGCAGCAGGTTGACCAGTCCTGGCTCGACCGGCTCCAGCCCGTCCAGCAGGAGTGCGCCGACTTCCTCGCGAGTGCGGTTCTGCCAGGGGATGCCGGCGGCGTTCATGCGTGCGTCGAGTTCGGCGGCGCGGCCGGGGTCGGAGCAGACGACCTGGGAGAACGCCAGGTGGCTGTCTGGCGCCGCGCGGTCCATGACGGTGTGCAGGATGCCGTGCGGATCGTCGGCGTCGGTCAGGTGGTGCCCGACCGACAGGAAGAGCACCGCCAGCGGCTCGTCGAAATCGATCAGCCGCTCGACGTCGGAGTGGCTCAGGGCGGCGTCCAGGTCGCGGAAGTCGGCGTTGATGACGACGGTGGAGCCGTCCCCGGCCAGCAGCGCGCGGCCGTAGGCCAGCACGATCGGGTCGATGTCGACGTAGACGACGCGGGCGTCGGGCGCGAGCCGCTGCGCGACCTGGTGGACGTTGTTGTCGGTGGGCAGCCCGCAACCCAGGTCCAGGAATTGCCGTATCCCGGCCTCGGTCGCCAGGTACCGCACCGCCCGGTACAGGAACAGCCGGTTCTGCCGGCTGATATCGATCGACTCGGGAAAGGCGGGCGCGGTCTTCAACGCGAAGTCGCCTGGTAGTTGTCCTTACTGCCAGCGCCCATCCGTACACCCGGGCCGACGCCGGTATGTCATCACGGATCTCGATCGGCGATTCACGCTCTTCCGCGGCCACCATGCGCTCCCGACCCCGACGCAGTTGCCCGACCAGGCAACGGTAACCGCCGCCCTCGCTCTGCAGTCGATCTTCGTTCGCCCGTCCAGCCTCGGCCACCGAGCCTACGGAAGCGGCTGACGCGTCAGTGACCGAAATCCCCTCTGCTCACGCGGTTGATTAGCTCTTGCCACGTGGTGCGAGCGAGGAGGAGCTTGGGGCCGCCGGGGTCCTTGGAGTCGCGGACGGCGACCACCCCTGAGGCGTGCGCGAGTTCGACACAGTCGCTGCCACTGGCGCTGCTCCGGCTGGCCTTGCGCCAACGAGCCTTGGAAAGGTCATCGTGGAGGCTCATGGGGTTGCTGGTGCTCCTTGGCGATGTCGGCGATCAGGGCGAGCGAGTCCTTCTCGGAAAGAGCCTGCTCGCAAATGCGGTCAAATCTCACGTTACCGCGCGCGACTTGATCGACGTCTTCGACATAGATTTCTCCGCCCATGCCCTCCAGGTAGATGACGTCCTGGTCGAGTTCCCCGGCGAAGCTCAGGGCGACGAAGGGGCCGTCCATCCCTGCGTGCTCACCCACCGAGATGGGCATGACGCGGATGCTGATGTTGGGTCTGGCGGAGGCATCCACGAGCGCTTCAAGCTGGCGAGCCATGACCTGCGGGCCGCCCACCGCGCGCCTGAGCACGGACTCGTCCAGGACTACCGTGAACGAGGGTGCGTTCTCCCGCTCCAGGATCGCGCGGCGTGCCATGCGCGCCTGGAGACGCCGCAGCAGGATGTCTTCAGAGTCGTCTGGGCTCAGGATTCGGATGAGCGCCAGAGCGTAGTCGCTGGTTTGCAGGAGGCCCGGGATGAACTGGACCTGCCAGCTGCGGATCGTGGTGGCGTCGTCCTCAAGTTCGGCGAAAGATCCGGTCAGGACATCGTTGAACGCCGACCACCAGCCGCGCTTGCGGATGTCTCGCGCCAACTGCACGAGCGCAAGCTTGACGGCCTCGTCCCCACCGTAGAGGTCGAGCATCTCCTCGACGTCGGAGGGCTTGGGACGTGTCTTGGCCGTTTCGAAGCGGAGCAGCTTCGGGCGACTCCACCCAAGCGCAGCGGCTGCGCCCTCCATCGTCAGCCCTGCCTTCTCCCGCTGTTGGCGGAGCTGGCGAGCAAGCCGGCGATGTCTGACGGTCGGACTCTGCGCGTGCGGCATGTCGCTCAGTGTCGCACGGCGATCATGATTCTTGGCATGCATCACAGTGAAGAGGTGTCACGGAAATCTGAACAAGTACATGGACAGGTGCTCATTGCGAAGGCATGATGACCATGGGTCACTTCCCTGGGTGATGCCTCGGAGCCAGTGCGTAAGCGCAACGGCTCAGGCGGAAAGCCCGTGGGGGAGAACCGGTCGGGTCTTGGAGGGCTCACCTGACCGAAAGGTTGGGCGGTCTCGGACCGGTGTTGCAGCACCGGTCCGAGACCTTGATCGGACGCTGGAGGTCCAACCCATGCATGATCGTACGAATCCACCGCCTGTCCGGGCGATGGCACCCGCCGCCAAGTACGCACTCGTTGTCGAATGGGAACTAGCCCGTCCTTCAATGCCGCACATAACGCCGTCCAGCCCGTGGGCCAGTTCCACCGAAGACCCCGACCAGGCCATCACCGAGCTCCGGGGCCGGTACCCGTCGGTCATCACCTGGTTCGGCGAGTACACCGGGAGCTACTGGGCCATCCTCCAGGTCGAGGACGACGCACCGCGACTCATCGAGGCCACCACGCCTGCGGACCTGAGCCGTCAACTTGACTCATTCCATCTCCGCCTGCCGCGACGGCCTTCCCTCAGCGCATCTCACAACGACATCACGAGGCCCAAGACGTCCGACCCAGTGGCGGCTGTACGGCACGCGCCCCTTCACAGAGCCTCGCATGGACGGGACAGGCGTCGCAGCCGTCGCTCCATGGCCAGGACCCTGAGCAGGAGCGGCCGATGCTGACCGGCGTCCCCGCCGACATCCCGGCCGGCGGTGCCTGCGCCTTCCAACTCCCGGGCGACCGGAGCTCCGCCTCCAACGCACGCTCTCTCGTCGCGGCGACCATGCGTCAACTGAGCTTCGCCCCCGACCCAATCGAAGACGCCAGACTCGCGGTCTCCGAACTGGCCACCAACGCCCTGACTCATGCGTCCTCAACGACGCGGCCCGAACTGTGGATCTGGGCGCGCACCCGCCCCACCCCGCAACTCGTCGTCTCCGTCTTTGACGCCCACTGCGGCGCCTGGCCGATCGCCGGCGGTGCGGATCTGCTCGATGAGCATGGCAAAGGACTGTCCATCGTCGCTGCCCTTGCAGCCGACACCGGCTCGCACCTCACCCGCTCACGCCTGACCGCCTCGCCTGGCAAGAGCGTCTGGTTCACCCTCGCCCTTCCCAACTCATGGCCAACGTTCCGTAGCGTCATCGCTCCGATTTCGGCGGCTGATCGACTTGCCGCGGCGCTCCGATCCCGCGGCGTCCCCACCACCCGCCGTAGCGAGGAAAGCGGTCTCTCCGTCCTCATCGCAGGAACGGTGAACGTCTGGGTCGAGCCCAAGGCGTTCTCCTGGCACGACGGCCATGGCTACACCCGCGAGCCATTGACCGACCTTCAAGAAACCGCCGAACGCATCGTCAGCCACCACGAGACCCACCCCCCGGCCTCACGGAACTGACGATCGCCCTTGGCCGGAACCCGGCCCTCTTACTCGGGGACGCGGCGCCACCTCCCGTTCGCCGCGTCCTCGTCCTCACCGCCACCTCTTACAGGACGAGACTCCATGCACTCCGCTGGCAACCGCCACGTTGAACTGTTGCAGGCCATCAAGAACATCCGCACAGTCGCCGAACGGGCCGACTCCCACGCCATCGAGCGCTCACTCACCCAACCATCTGTCACGAGCCACATCGATGACGACACTCTCGACTTCCTCCGCCGTGCCCACGACCTGCTGCTGATCACCACCCGAATGCTGATCGGCATGCTTGCACCACCACACCGCCCCCCCACCATCGATATTGCGGAGGCCTGGCGCCGTGCCCACCTCTACCTGCCCCGCCGGAACGATGGCCTGGTCCTTCTTCACATGCGGGAACTTGAGGAGGCTTACCAGGCCATTCCAATCCTGGTGGCGATTCCCGAACCGCCACCGGTCCCTACGCTTGAAACCGAGACAACACTGGTCATCGACAAGACCACTGGTGCCGTCACCCGCTGGCCCCTGCTCCCGCCAGACGTCCTGACCAGGCAATACCACCGCTACAAACGCCAAGCTCCTATGACCTTTGACGAGGACTCCCCATAAGGCGATCTGCCGGGGCCAAGCCCGTCCATGGTGCTTTCGAAGCCCAGACCCCGGCCCGTGCAGCAGCCGGTATATGTCCGACGATGGCTTTGACCGGCTGTACCTCGGCTCGATCACCGAGCGCATCCGTGCAGTTCTGGTTGATGTACTTAATTATTAGCTCCATGGACCGCCCCGGCGATGTTGGAGGCTCAGATTGTTGGTTCTCAGCCGGTCTAGGTCGCTGTGCCACGTGACCGGTTGAACGCTTCCTCGTACTCGCGCGGGGGAATGTTCCCGCAGTAAGAATGTA
>NZ_VCKZ01000093.1 GCF_005889745.1 Actinomadura geliboluensis | reverse complement strand
CATCATGGGGTCGGGGATGCCCACCACGGCGGCGTCGTGGACGGCGGGGTGGGCGAGGAGGTGGTTCTCCAGTTCCTCGGCGGAGACCTTGTCGCCGCCCCGGTTGATCTGGTCCTTCTCGCGGCCCTCGACGATCAGGTGGCCGGACGGGAGCCGCCGGACGAGGTCGCCGGTCCGGTAGTAGCCGTCCGGGGTGAAGGAGCGGGCGTTGTGCTCGGGGGCGCGGTAATAGCCGCGCAGGGTGTACGGGCCCCGGGTCAGCAGTTCGCCGACCTCGCCGGGGGCCACCTGCTTGCCGTCCTCGTCGACGATCCGGATCTCGTCGGCGGGTGAGAGCGGGCGGCCCTGGGTCCGTTCGACGAGGTCGGCCGGGTCGTCCAGGCGCGTGTAGTTGAGGAGGCCCTCGGCCATGCCGAAGACCTGCTGGACCTGGCAGCCGAGGGTGCCCGGCACGTCGGCGGCGCGTTCGGCGGCGAGCTTCGCGCCGCCGACCTGGAGGAGTTCGAGGGACGAGATGTCCTCCTCCTGCCAGGACACCGCGTCCAGCCAGAGGAGCGCGATCGGGGGGACGACCGCGCAGACCGTGGCGCGCTCGCGTTCGATGAGGGGGAACGCCTCGTCGGGCGAGCCGGACGGGGACAGGACGACCGTGCCGCCGGTGGCGAAGACGCCGAGGATGCCGGGGCAGGCCAGGGCGAAGTTGTGCGCGGCGGGCAGGACGACCAGGTAGACGGTGGCCGGGGTGAAGCCGCAGACTTCGGCGCTGGCCTCCAGGTTGTAGACGTAGTCGCGGTGCGTCCGGGGGATCAGCTTCGGCAGGCCCGTCGTGCCGCCGGAGAGCAGGAAGACGCCGACGTCGGACGGGGACGGCGGCGTGGACTCGACGGGGTCGGCGTCCACCGACGCGAGCGGGGTGAACTCCGCCGCGTCGCCGTCCACGATCACGTGGTCCACGGGGAGGGTGCGGGCCATGGCGCGGTAGTCGAAGTCGCCGTCGCGGTCGGCGCAGATGTAGGCGCGGGCCTCCGACAGCTCGCACAGGTAGCGGATCTCGCTCTCGCGGTGGGCGGGCAGGGCCAGGACGGGCGCCGCGCCGATGCGGACGAGGGCGAGGAAGGTGACGACGAAGGCGGTCGTGTTCGGGAGTTGGACGACGACGCGGTCGCCGCGGCCGATGCCGAGGGCCAGGTACCCGGCGGCGGCGCGGGCGGCGCGGGCGTCCAGTTCGGCGTAGGTGAGGCGGTCGGCGCCGGCGACGAGGGCCGTCCGGGACGGCTCGCCGCGCAGGACGTCGCCGAGGAGGCGGTCCGTCCAGTGGCCGTCGGCGGTGTAGCGGGCTTCGAGGTCGGCGGGCCAGGGGGTGAAGCCGTCCATGCTCACCGCCCGGCCAGCTGGGCGGGGGCGCCGGGGACCGGCTCGGCCGGGTCGGAGCCGAGGGCGACGATGCGGTTGGCGGCGTCGACGTGGACGACGCGGGGCTCGTGGCGGTCCCGGGCCGACTCCTCCACGGACGCGTAGGTGATGATGATGACCATGTCGCCGGGCTGGACCTGGCGTGCGGCGGCGCCGTTGACGCCGATGACGCCGCTGCCCGCCTCGCCGGTGATGGCGTAGGTGACGAGACGGGAGCCGTTGGTGATGTCGACGACGTGGACCTGCTCGCCCTCGACGATGTCGGCCGCGGCCATGAGGTCCGCGTCGATCGTCAGGGAGCCCACGTAGTGCAGATCCGCCTGGGTGACGGTCGCGCGGTGGATCTTTCCGTTCATCAGCGTCCGCTGCACCGGTTCGTCCTCTTCTCCACGATCAACTAAGGCTAGGCTTACCTTAGCTACTCCCCCGGCAGAGGAGAACCCCGAGGATGCTCCGGCGACTGGCCATGGACATCAGTCCGCTGCGCGACAGCAGGCCGTTCCGCAACGTGTTCATCGCCCGCACGGTCTCGGTCTTCGGGATCGGGATGCTGGCCGTCGCCCTGCCCGTCCAGGTGTACGACCTGACGGGCTCGACCGTGCACGTCGGCGGGGTGTCGGCGGCGGAGGGGTTCGCGCTGCTCGCCGGGTTCCTGTGGGGCGGCGTGCTCGCCGACAAGGACGACCGGCGGCGGCTCATGCTGCGCGCCCGGACGGCCGCCGGGATCGGGTTCGTGCTGCTGGCGCTGAACGCGTTCCTGCCGTCCCCGTCGCTCGCCGCCCTCTACGTGCTGGCCGCGTGGGACGGCCTGATGACCGGCATCAGCGTCACCGCGCTGCTCGCCGCGGCGCCCGCGCTGGTGGCGGCGGACAAGCTCGTCGCGGCGGGCGCGCTGAACGCGCTGACCGTCCGGCTCGGGTCGATGGCCTCGCCCGCGCTCGGCGGCATCATCGTGTCGGCGTTCGGCGTCGGCTGGAACTACGCGGCGGCCGCGGCCGGCACCCTCGGCACGCTCGGGCTGCTCACCACGCTGCCGGTGCTCAAGCCCGAGACCGCGGAGCCGCCGGGCAACCCGCTGAAGGCCGTCGGGGACGGGTTCCGGTTCGTCGCGTCCCACCGGGTCGTGGGGTCGCTGATGCTCCTCGGGCTGCTGTTCATGGTCGCGGGCGGCATCCCCGTGCTGATGCCCGCGTTCGCGGAGCGGAGCCTGGACGGCGGCGCCACCACGGTCGGGCTGCTGTTCGCCGCGCCCGCGTGCGGGGCCGTGCTCGCGTCGGTGACGAGCGGCTGGGCGGGGTCGGCGCGGGCGCCGGGGCTGGCGCTGCTCGTCGCGTCCGTGACCGGGTTCGCGGCGCTGGCGTGCCTCGGCCTGGCCCGCCATCCGGCGCTCGCCGTCGCGATCTTGTTCGCGTACGGGTTCGTCCAGTCGATCGAGGAGATCCTGCGGTACGGGCTGATCCAGTCGCACACGCCCGACTCGCATCTGGGACGCGTCAACGCGCTCTGGGCGGCGCAGGAGACCGGCGGCGGCGCGATCGGGTCGCTGGGGGCCGGGGCCCTCGGCCGGTACCTCGCGCCGGGCGCCGCCATCGTCCTGTACGGGACGGTCAGCGCCGTCCTCGCGCTGGCGCTGGCGCTGACCCTGACCGGGCTCCGGACGGCGACGATGCGCCCGGAGCCCGAACCCGGCTGATCAGCCGAGGCGCGCGGCGAGCTCCTCCTCGGTCATCGCCTCGACCTCCAGCCAGATCGCGGCGACGGCCTCCAGGCGGCCCGGCTCGTCCTCCAGCTCGGTGAAGCGGCGGCAGACGCGCGCGACGGTCCGCTCGGCGAACAGCACCCGGACCGGCAGCGCGGTCGTGTCGAGCGCCTCCCGCAGCCGCGCGACCACCGTGGTCGCGAGGACGGAGTCGCCGCCGAGCGCGAAGAAGTCGGCGTCCGCGCCGACGCGCTCCTCCCCCAGCACCTCGGCGACGATCCGGGCCAGCACCTTCTCCAGCGGCGTCGCCGGCTCGGCGTAGGGCGCCTCGCCCTTCTCGGCGGCGGCGAGCGCGGTGAGGGCCTTGCGGTCGACCTTGCCGTTCGCGGTGAGCGGCAGCTCGTCCACGCGGACGAGCCGTTCCGGCACCATGTGCGGCGGGAGGAGGCCGCGGGCGTGCTCCAGCACCTCGTCGAGGTCGCCGGACGCCACGACGGCGGCGGCCAGCCGCCCGCCGGCGAGGAGCGCGACGGCGCGGCCGACCGCGGGGTGGTCCTGCAGCGCGGCCTCGACCTCGCCGAGTTCGATGCGGAAGCCGCGCACCTTGACCTGGTGGTCGCGGCGGCCGAGGAACTCGATGGCGCCGTCCGGGCGGTAGCGGGCCAGGTCGCCCGTCCGGTACCAGCGGGCGCCCTCGTGGACGACGAACCGGTCGGCGGTGCGCTCCGGGTCGCCCGTGTAGCCGTCCGCGACGCCCGCGCCGCCGATCCACAGCTCGCCCGCGACCCAGTCGGGGCGGTCGCGGCCGAGCTCGTCCACGACCCGGCACGCGACGCCGCGCAGCGGCACCCCGTACGGGACGGCGTGCCAGTCGGCCGGCACCTCCCCCGCGACCTCCTGCACCGTGGAGTGGATCGCGGTCTCCGTCGTCCCGCCGAGCGCGACGAACCGGCAGCGCGGCGCGCGCTCCGCCAGCAGCGCGGGCAGGTGCGCACCGACCCAGTCGCCGCCCAGCAGGACGAGCCGCAGGCTCTCGGGGCGGCCCGCGTGCAGCAGCATCTCCAGCACGGACGGGACGCAGTTCAGCACGGTCACCGACCAGCGGCGCACCAGGTCGGCCCAGCGGGCGGCGTCGCGCCGCTCGTCCTCGTCGGGCAGGACGACCGCGCCGCCCGCCGACCAGGCCGCGAACAGGTCGAACACCGACAGGTCGAAGTCGAGCGCGGAGATCGCGAAGGTGACGTCGTCCTCCCCGATCGCGAACCGCTCGACCAGGTCGCCGATGGTGTTCATGGCCGCGCCGTGCGGCACCTCGACGCCCTTCGGCTCGCCGGTCGAGCCCGAGGTGAACAGCACGTAGGCGACCTGGTCGGGACGGACGGCCACCGGCTCCGGCAGCGGCTCGGCGTCGGCGGGCCGGCCGGCGGGCACCGTGCCGCCGACGCCGACGCCGACGCCGGCCTCGGACTCGCCGGCGGGGACCAGGGACGCGGCGACGGCGGCGCTCGCGCGGATCTTCGCGCGGCGGGCGGCCGGCTGCTCGGGGCCGATCGGGACGTACGCGGCACCGGCCGCGAGCACGCCGAGGGCGGCGGTGACCTGCGCGGGGCTCTTCGGCAGCTCGACCGAGACGCGGTCGCCCGGACGCACACCGGCGGCGACGAGCGCGGCCGCGATGCGCAGTGCGCGGACTGCCAGTTCGCCGTAGGTAAGGGTGCCGTCGTCGCCCCAGTGCAGGGCCGGGGCGTCCGGGCGGCGGCGGGCGTGCTCGAAGAAGCCCTCGGTGAGCGTGCGCGGCGGCGGGGCGGGGGTCGCGTTCAGCGCCTGCCGCACGCGGAGCTGGGACGCGGGAGCCGCGACGCCGAGCGGCGCCGACCAGTCGGCGTCCGCCGCGCCCAGCCGGGCGATCGCGTCGGTGTAGGCGGCGAACATCGCCTCGGCGACGCCGTCCGGGAACGCCGGGACGCGCACGTCCCAGTTCAGCAGCAGGCCGCCGGACACCTCGGTGACCTGCGCGTCCAGCAGCACCTGCGGGCCCTGCGAGATGATCCACTCCGGCTCGCCGAAGTGCTCGCGGACGCGCTCGCCGAACAGCTCCCCGAGGTTCAGCGCGCTGGTGTAGACGATCGGCGCGAGGACCTGCTCGCCGCGCCGCCGCGACAGGTCGCGCAGCACCTCGAGGCCCGAGTAGTCGCTGTGCGCGCCCGCCGTGTGCAGGTTCGCCTGGAGCCCGCGCGCCCGCTCGACGAACGGGAGGTCCTCGCGGAGGTCGGCTTCGAGCATGATGGAGCCGGTGAAGTCGCCGACGACCGCGTCCACGTCCGGGTGGACGGGCTCGCGGTGGAACAGCGGCAGGTTCAGCAGGAAGCGCGGCGTCGCCGACCAGGCCCCGATGACCTCGGCGAACACGGCCGCCAGCGCCATCGCCGGGGTGACGCCCTCGGCGTGGGCGCGCGCGATGAGGCGGGCCTTGTCGTCCGGCGCCAGCCAGTGGTGCCTGCGCTCGACGCGGTCGCCCGGCTCCGGGACGACGGGCAGCTCGGGCGGGCCGGGGAGGTCGGCGAGGCGCTCGGCCCACCACGTGCGGTCCTGCTCGCGCGCGGCGGCGCGCGGGTCGTCGGCGAGGTAGCGGGCGTAGCCGTACCGGATCGGCGCGAGCGCCTCGCCCTCGTAGAGCGCGGCGAGGTCGGCGAGCATGACGCGGTAGCTCATCGCGTCGGCGGCGACCATGTCGACGTCCAGGTGGAGGCGGGCGGTGCCGCCGGGGAGCAGGCTGAGGCGGGCGTCGAAGACGCGGCCGTCCTCGATCGGGAGGCGCTGCCGCGACATCTCGGCCCGGATCCGCGCGAGCTCGGCGTCCGGCTCGTCCGCCGACCGCAGGTCGTGGACGGTCACGGCGGGCCCGGGGCGCTCCGGCAGGATCCGCTGCGTGCCGTCGTCGGACACGGCGACGCGCAGCATCGGGTGCCGCGCGGCCAGGCCGCGGACGGCGTCCTCGAACCGGGCGGGGTCGATGGCGCGGCCGTCGAGCTCGACGTACAGGTGGGCGGCGACGGAGCCGAGCGACTGGCCGGAGTCGCGGCCGATCCAGTACGCGTGCTGCATGAGGGCGAGGGGGAAGGGCTCGTCCGGCTCGATGTCGGCCTGCTCCACCACGGGCGGTCCGGCGGCGGGCGGCCCGGCCGCCGGCTCCACCTGGCCCTTCGCGGCGAGCAGCTCCCACCATTCGGCGAGCGTGGGGCGCTCGGCCAGTTCGGCGAAGCGGACCTCGATGCCGCCGCGGCGCAGCCGGCCGGTCAGCCGCATCAGCCGGATCGAGTCCATCCCGAGCTCGATGAGGTTGTCGTCGGCTCCCGCGTCCTCGCCCAGCACGTCGGTCAGCGCGGTGTGCAGCTCTTCCCAGGTCAGCACGGAACCCCTCTCAAAATTAGGTAAGGCTAACCTAATTCAGGGGGTTTCGGCCGTCAACGCCCGCCGCCGCCCGGCCGGGACGATCAGCGGCGTCTCGGTCTCCGGGTCCGGGATGACGCGGCACGGGAGCCCGAACACCCGCTCCACCAGACCGGCCGTCACGATCTCGGCGGGCGGCCCCTCGGCGAGCACCTCGCCGTCCCGCATCGCGATCAGGTGGGTGGCGTAGCGGCAGGCGTGGTTGAGGTCGTGCAGCACCGCGACGAGCGTGCGGCCCTCCTCGTGGAGGCGCGCGCACAGGTCGAGGACTTCGATCTGGTGGGCGATGTCCAGGTACGTCGTCGGCTCGTCCAGCAGCAGGATGCCGGTCTGCTGGGCCAGGACGAGCGCGAGCCACACCCGCTGGCGCTGCCCGCCGGACAGCTCGTCCACCACCCGGTCGGCGAGGTCGGTGACGCCGACCGCGTCCATCACCTCGGCGACGACCGCCTCGTCCTCCCGCGACCACTGGCGCAGCAGGCTCTGGTGCGGGTAGCGGCCGCGGGCGACGAGGTCGCGGGCCGTGATGCCCTCCGGGGTGAGCGGCGACTGCGGCAGCAGCCCGAGCCGCCGCGCGAGCCGCTTCGGCGGCAGCGCCGCGATCGGCTCGCCGTCCAGGTAGACCGTGCCGGCGCGGGGGCGCAGCAGCCGGGCGAGGGCGCGCAGCAGCGTCGACTTCCCGCACGCGTTCGGCCCGACGATGACGGTGAACGACCCGTCCGGGATCTCCACGCCGAGCCCTTCGGCGACGACGCGCTTCTCGTAGGCGAGCGTGAGGTCCTCCGCGCGCAGCCGGGTCATGTCGTCCCCTTCCGTCCGGTGGTGGACAGCAGCCAGGCCAGGTACACGCCGCCGAGGACGCCGGTGACGACGCCCACCGGCACCGCGACCGGCAGGTGCAGCGAGATGAGGTCGCTGCAGGCGAGCAGCGCGGCGCCCGTCAGCGCGGCGGGCAGCAACTGCGCGCCGGGGCGGCGGGTCAGCCGGCGGGCGAGCTGCGGCGCGGCGAGCGCCACGAACGGGACGGGCCCGGCCGCCGCCGTCGCCGCCGCGACGAGGCCGACCCCCGCGACCGTGAGCAGCGCGCGGGTCCGCTGGACGGGCACGCCGAGCGCCTGCGCCGCGTCGTCGCCCAGCTCCCCCATGCCGAGCGGGCGGGCGAGCAGCAGCGCCGCCGGGACGAGCACCGCCAGCGCGAGCGCCAGCGGGACGGCCTGGTCCCAGTCGCGCCCGTTGAGGCTGCCGGTGAGCCAGAACGCGGCCTCGTACGCCTCGCGCAGCTCGGCGCGGGTGATGAGGTAGGAGTTGAACGCCTCCAGCATCGCCGCCGCCGCGACGCCGATCAGCACCAGCCGGACGCCGTGCACGCCGCCGCCGGGCCGGTAGGCGACCAGGTAGACGGCCAGGGCGGTGACCACCGCGCCGGCGACCGACGAGACAGTGATGGCGACGGCGCCGCCGCCGAAGACGAGGATCTGCAGCAGCGCGCCGGTCGCCGAGCCGGTGGTGAAGCCGATGAGGTCGGGGCTGCCGAGCGGGTTGCGGGAGATGCTCTGGAAGATCGCGCCGCTGAGCCCGAGCGCGAGCCCGGCGAGCAGCCCGGTGACGGCGCGCGGCAGCCGCAGCGTCCGGACGATGAACTCGGTGGCGCGGTCGCCGTGCCCGACGACGGCGCGGACCACGTCCGGCGGCGAGATCGGGAACTCCCCCGATCCGACGACGAGGACGGCCGCGCAGGCCGCGACCGCCGCCAGCACCCCGCACACCGCCGCCGCCCGCGGCTCCCACCGCAGCGACACGCCGCCCGCGCGCAGCACTCTCATAGGTCGCGCGTCCTCCCCCGCCGGACCATCACCGCGAACAGCGGCGCCCCGAGGAACGCGGTGACGATGCCGGTCTCCAGTTCGCCGGGCGCGACGACCCGGCCGATGATGTCGGCGCCGAGCAGCAGCACGGGCGCGAGCAGCAGCGAGTACGGCAGCACGAGCCGCTGGTCGGGGCCGGCCGCGGCGCGGACGATGAACGGGACGGCGAGCCCGAGGAACCAGATCGGCCCGGCCGCGGCCGTCGCCGACCCGCACAGCAGCACCACGGCGAGCGCGCCGAGCGCCCGCGTCCGGCCGGGCCGGGAGCCGAGGGCGCGGCCCGCCTCGTCGCCCATGCCGAGGGCGTTCAGCGGGCGGGCGAGCAGCAGCGCCAGGACCGCTCCCGCCAGCACGAACGGCAGCACGCGGTAGAACACCGCGAGCTCCCGCCCGCCGAGCGAGCCGACCTGCCAGAACCGGAAGCCGTTGAAGTTGGCCGGGGTGAACAGCATGACCCCGGCGGTCATCGCGCTGAACACGGCGTTGAGGGCGGCGCCGGCGAGCACCAGCCGCGCGGGCGACGCGCCGCCCCGCCCCCGCGCGCCGATCATGTAGACGAGGACCGCCGCGCCCGCCGCGCCGGCGAACGCCGCCCACACGTAGACGAGCGGGTCGCCGGCGTCGGCGAGGCCGATGACGAGCACGACCGCGAAGGCGGCGCCGCCGTTCACGCCGAGCAGCCCCGGCTCGGCGAGCGGGTTGCGGGTGAGCGCCTGCATCACCGCGCCGGCGAGGCCGAGCGCCGCGCCGACGGCGATGCCGAGCAGCGTGCGGGGCAGCCGCAGCTCGTGGACGATCAGCTCCGCCCGCGACCCGTCGTCCGGGCCGAACACGCCCGGCAGGACCCGCCCGAGCGGGACGTCCCCGGCGCCGATCGCGAGGCTCGCCACCACCGTCGCGAGGAGCACGGCCGCGAGCAGGGGCAGCCAGATCCGGTGGGCGCCGCGCCGCCCGCCTCGCTTCGCCGGGGATCGCGGCGGGCCGGTTCGCGCGGGGGACAGCACGGTATGAGGCTAGCCTAAGCTAACTATCCCGGTGAAGGCGGCTCGTCGGAGAATGTGGCGGCCCCGGCGACGACGCCGCAAGGGGGCAGGTCAGGGCGCGGGGTGGTCCGGGTGCGCGAGGAGCCACGCCCAGATCTCGATCGGGTCCTCGGCGGTGTGCTGCGCGCCGCAGTGGCAGATTCCGGTGAGGGTGTCGGAGCCCGGCGACCACTCCACCCGCAGCCGGCCCGCCGCGGGGCCCGCGCCCCGGGCCGCGCTCATCGGGCCGTCTGCCGCGCCAGGATGCGGCGGGCGGCCAGGCCGCCGGTGTCGATGTTGATGGACAGCTCCTGGTAGCCCTCCGGCTCGGACGCGATGACCTTCTCCAGGATGTTCAGCGCCTCCACGTCCTGGAGGACGACCGTGCGGTTGCTGTCGGCCAGGAACTCCGACACCTTCTCGTCGTCCAGGGCGAAGTCGCGGGCGACCAGCCAGAAGTCGTGCGTGCTCGTCTCCGTCTCGGGCGTGATGGCGTAGCCGACCTCGACGTGGAACGCGCGGGAGTCGTCGCCGTCGGGGCCCGGCTCCACGCCGGTCGGCGCGATGCGGCTGTGCAGGAGGTAGAGGCACGGCGGGTGGTACTCGATGTCCTGCCAGCGGTCGATGCGCCCCTCGATGCCCGTCGACTCGGAGTAGAACGGCGGGCACTCCACGTCCTTCATGCGGCGGCTCACGTAGACGATGCCCGCCTCCTCGTCGACCTCCGTGTTGATCGGGGTCTGCGCCACCTCCGGCGTGCCGATGTAGCCGGCGTGCAGGTAGGTCTCGTGGGACAGGTCGAGGAGGTTGTCGACGAGCAGCCCGTAGCGGGCGGCGAGCGGCTCCATCCCGCGGACGGTCGTGTACTCCGGCGAGTCGAACCACGCGGCGCGCGGGATCGCGGACGCGTCGCCCTCGCCGTCGCCGATCCAGACCCAGATGAACGAGTCCTGCTCGACGACCTGGTAGGCGCGGACGCGGGCGGTGCGCGGGACGCGGGCCTGCCCCGGCACCGCGACGCACACGCCGTCGGGCGCGTAGGTGAAGCCGTGGTAGCCGCAGACGATCCGGTCGCCGTCCCGGTTGCTCTCCGACAGCGGGAAGCGGCGGTGCACGCAGCGGTCGGCGAGCGCGACCGCCTCCCCCGCCCGCGTCCGGTACAGGACGAGGGGCTCGCCGCAGATCGTCCGGGCGAGCAGGCCGTCGCCGACCTCCCGGCCGTAGGCGGCCACGTACCACTGGTTGCGTGCGAAGACCATGGGTCGCTCCTCCGTGGATGGCAGGGTCACGACGACCATCGCGGCGGGCGGGTGACCCGGGCCACACCGATTCCGTCCAGCGGAAGAACAGGTCAGCGGTTGTGCAGCGCGGTCTCCGGCGGGCGCAGGGCGCGGGGCGCGCCGAGCGCGCGGGAGATGCCGCGGGCGCTCGCGCGCACGACGGGGATCAGCGCCCGCGCGTCCCACCCGTCGGACGGCACGACGATCGCGACGGCCGCCACGACGGTGTCGTCCGGGCCGTAGACGGGCGCGCCGACCGACAGGGCGAACGTCTCCACCTGGCCGTCGCTGATGGCGACGCCCGCGCGGCGGACCTCGGCGAGGACGCGGCGCAGCTCCGCGCCGGTGCCGATCGTCCGGTCGGTGAAGCGGCGCAGCGGCGCGGCGATGGCGCGCTCCTGCAGCGCGGGGTCGGCGTGCGCGAGCAGCGCGAGGCCGACGCCCGTCGCGTGGGCGGGCCACCGCCCGCCGACGCGGGAGAGGACGTGCACGGCGTCGCGGGCGGAGATCCGCTCGATGTAGACGACGTCGAGGCCGTCCAGGACGGCGAGGTGGACGTTCTCGTGCGTCGCCTCGTACAGGTCCTCCAGGAACGGCATCGCGGCGGCGCGCAGCGCGGGGCCGCGGGGCGCGAGCGCGGCGACCTCGAACAGCCGCAGCCCGATCCGGTACAGCCCGGCTGCGTCGCGTTCGAGCGCGCCCCAGCACGCCAGCTCGCCGACCAGCCGGTGCGCGGTGGACAGCGGCAGGCCCGCGCGCCGGCTGATCTGGGTGATGGTGAGCGCGTCGCGCTCGGCGGAGAACGCCTCCAGGATGTCCAGCACGCGGCTGGTGACCGTCGGCCGGCCGCCGCCGGCCGGGGGCCGCGCGCTCCCGCCGCCCGCCGTCATGGGTCGCCGTACTCCTCCCGCAGCCGCGCCTTCAGGATCTTCCCGGCGGCGTTGCGCGGAAGCTCCGCGGCGACGACCGCCGACTTGGGGATCTTGTAGCGGGCCAGTCTGCCGGACAGCGACGCGATCACCTCCGCCGGGCTCACCTCGGCGCCGGGGCGCGGGACGAGCACGGCGCGGCACGCCTCGCCCCAGGCGGCGTCCGGGACGCCGATGACCGCGCACTCCGCAACGCCGGGGTTGGCGGCGAGGATCGCGTGCTCGACCTCCGCCGGGTACACGTTCTCGCCGCCGGAGATGATCATGTCCTTGATGCGGTCGACGATGTAGACGTAGCCGTCCGCGTCGAGGCGGGCGGCGTCGCCGCTGTGGAACCAGCCGTCGCGGAGCACGGCGGCGGTGTCGGCGGGCCGCCCCCAGTAGCCGCTCATGACGTGCGGGCCCTGCACGACGACCTCGCCGGTCTCGCCGGGCGCCGCGTCCGCCATGCCGGGGCCGACCACGCGCACGTCGCTGAAGAAGTGCGGTACCCCGGCCGACCCGGCCTTCGGCACCGCGTGCTCGGCGTCCAGGAACAGCACGCCGGGCGCGGCCTCCGTCATGCCGTAGCCCTGGAGGAACGTCAGCCCCCGCCGCTGGTAGGTCTCGATGAGGGACGGCGGCACCGGCGCGCCCCCGCAGGTCAGGATGCGCAGTGAGGACAGGTCGGCGGCCTCCCAGCCGGGTTCGCGGGCGACGCGCTCGAACATCGTCGGCACCCCGAACATGAACGTGACCCGGTGCTCCTCGACGAGGGAGAGCGTCGCGGCCGGGTCGAACGCGGCGACGAGCACGCACGCGCCGCCCTTGAGCAGCACCGGCAGCGTGAGCATGTTGAGCCCGGCGGTGTGGAACAGCGGCGCCGACACGAGCGCCACCTCGCCCGCGACCAGGTCGTGGTCGATCAGGACGTTGATCGCGTTCCAGGTGATGTTGCCGTGGGTGAGCGTCGCGCCCTTGGCCCGGCCGGTCGTCCCCGACGTGTACATGATCATGCAGGGGTCGCCGAGCGCGACGGGCAGGTCCAGGGGGTCGCCGTCCGCGCCGGCGAGGAGGTCCTCGTACCCGCCGCCGAGCGCGACGCGCTCCCGCACCGGGCCGCCGCCGGGGAGCCCTTCGACCAGCTCCGCGTGCGACGGCGCGTGGACGAGCACGGACGCGCCCGAGTCGTCCAGCTGGTAGGCGATCTCGGGGCCGGCGAGCCGGGTGTTGAGCGGGACGAAGATCCCGCCGAGCATCCCGGTCGCGAACAGCGCCTCCAGGAACGACGGGTGGTTCGGGCCGAGGTAGGCGACCCGGTCGCCGGGCCGGACGCCGAGCCCGCGCAGCGCGCGGGCGAGGCGCGCGACCCGGTCGAGCAGGCCGGCGTAGGTGAGCGCGGTCCCCTCGTGGACGAGGGCGGTCGCCCGCGGGGTCTTGCGGGCGCGGCGCGCGGGCCACGACCCGAGTCCTTCGTTGCGCATGCGCGTCACCCCTCCGTCGGTTTCGAGGCCGTGCGGCGATCCCACCACGCGGCGGCGGACGGCACGAGCCCCTTCGGCAGGAACAGCACGACCGCGATGAGCAGCAGCCCGTAGACCGCGTAGGACAGCACGGCGGGCGCCGACGCGGGCATCCCCTCGCGGGTGCCGATGTCGTTGAGCAGCTGGAGCAGCAGGGTGATGGCGGTGGCCCCGGCGAGCGCGCCCCAGATCGTCCCGGCGCCGCCGACGACGACCATCACGACGTACTCGAACGACAGCAGGACGGGGAACGAGCCGGGCGCGACGTAGCCGATGTAGAAGGCGTAGACGCCGCCCGCGAGCCCGGCGAACGCGGCCGACAGGCTGAACACCGCCTGCTTGTAGGCGGCGACCGGCACGCCGGAGGAGGCGGCGGCGACCTCGCTGGTCGCGAGCGCCCGCAGCCCGCGCCCCGGCCGTGACGCCACGATGTGCCGGGTGACCAGCACGACCAGTCCGAGCGCGGCGAGGGCCAGGTAGGCATAGGAGACCTCGCTCGCGAACTCGTACCCGGCGATCCGGAGCCTCGGCACGCCCTGCAGGCCGATGTCGCCGCCCGTCCACTCCTGCCGTCCGACGAGGCTGAGCAGGATCAGCTGGATGGCGAGCGTCGCGAACGCGAGCTGGTGGCCGCGCAGCCGCAGCAGCGGGACGCCGACGAGCGCGGCGCACGCCGCGGCGGCGGCCGGGGCGAGCAGCAGCCCGAGCCAGGTCGGCAGGCCGTGCGTCGCGGTCAGCGCCGCCGTGTACCCGCCGATCATGGTGAAGGACGCCTGGCCGAGCGACACCTGCCCGGCGTACCCCATCAGCATCGACAGCCCGACGACGACGGTCGCGGCCAGCAGGAGCAGGACGTACACCGAGACCTGCGTCGCGGGCAGCACCACCGGGGCGAGCAGCGCGGCGGCGGCGACGGCCGCCGCGGCGAGCGCGCCCGGGCCGGGCCGCCGCCGGGACGCGGGCGCGGCGGCCCCGGCCGCCGGCCGGTTCTTGCGGACGGACACGCTCATCGGGCGGCCTCCTCCTGCAGCGCGGTCCTCCGCGAGGCCCGCACCATCATGATCGCCAGCATCAGCGCCAGCGCGACGACGGTCTGGTAGGACGCCTCGCCGTAGCCCGCGACCATCGCCTCGGCGACGCCGAGCGTCAGCGCGCCGGCGAGCGCGACGACCGGGCGGTTCAGGCCGCCGAGCACCGCCGCCGCGAACCCGTTGGTGATCAGCAGGACGTCGCTGTTGTAGGAGATGGGCTGCAGCGGGGTGAGCAGCACCCCGGCGAGGCCGCCGAGCATCCCGCCGAGCGCGAACGCGAGCAGGCCCATCTTCAGCGGGTCGATGCCGAGGGTGCGCGCCGCGTACGGGTTGGACGCGCACGCGCTCAGCGCCTTGCCCGGGTAGGTGCGGCCGAAGAACAGCGCGAGCAGCGCGAACACGGCGGCGGCGACCCCGATGACGAGGAACGACTGCTGCTGGACGTGCGCGCCGAACACGGTGACGGCGCCGCGCAGCCCGGCGTGCGAGCGCGGGTTGTCGCCCCAGATCATGATCTCCACCGCGTAGGCGAGGAAGCCGACCCCGAGCGTGACGATCAGCGCCGACTGCGGGGACGTCCCGCGCTTGCCGGTGGCGGCGGCCCCGACCGCGAGCCCGACCAGGCCCGCCACCGCGACGGCGGCGGCCTCGGCGGCGCCGTGCGGCAGCCCGGCCGCCAGCAGGGACCCGGCCGCCATCCCGCCGACGACGGCGAACATGCCCTGCGCGAAGTTCACCACCCGGGTCACCCGGTGGATCGCGACGAGGCCGCTCGCCAGCAGCGCGAAGCCGCAGCCGGTGGCGACCCCGGAGATGAGGTACTGCAGGAAGGCGCTCATGTCTCCCCCTCGGTGCCGCCGCGCCCGCCGAGGTAGGCGTCGGCGACGTCGGGACCCGCCGCGAGCTCGGCGGCGGTGCCCTCGGCGCGGACGCGGCCCGCCTCCAGGACGTAGCCGCGCCCGCACAGGTCCAGCGCCAGCCGCGCGTTCTGCTCGATCAGCAGGACGGCGAGGCCGCGCTCGGCGTTCAGCGCGCGCAGGTGCTCGGCGAGGTCGGCGGTGACGAGCGGGGCGAGGCCGAGGGACAGCTCGTCCACCACGATCGCGTCGGGCTCGGCCATCAGCGCCCGCCCGAACGCGACCATCTGCTGCTGCCCGCCCGACAGCGACCCGGCCCGCCGCCGGCGCAGGTCGGCGAGCTGCGGCAGCACCTCGTACACGCGCGCGGTGTCGCGCGCCCCCTTCGCGCGGCGGCGCCGCCACGCGCCGAGGACGAGGTTGTCCTCGACGGTCAGGTCGTCGAACATCTGCCGGCCCTCGGGGACGAGCGCGACCCGGCCGCGCAGGTCCACCCGTCCCGCCGCCGGGCGCAGCACGCCGAGGACCGCGTTGACGAGCGAGGTCTTGCCCGCCCCGTTCGGGCCGATGAGCGCGACCAGCTCCCCGGCCCGCACGGTCAGCCCGACCCGGTCGAGCGCGGTCGCCGTCCCGTACCGGACGACGAGGTCCTCCACCTCGATCACGGCGCTCACGCGGCT
Organism: Actinomadura geliboluensis; assembly: GCF_005889745.1. GTDB lineage: Bacteria > Actinomycetota > Actinomycetes > Streptosporangiales > Streptosporangiaceae > Spirillospora > Spirillospora geliboluensis. Next base: position 7,923 of record NZ_VCKZ01000093.1, on the reverse strand, counting down.
TCCTTCCCGAGGTAGGCCGCGATGACGGCGGGGTCGTCGCGGATCTCGGACGGGGTGCCCTCGGCGATGAGGCGGCCGAGGTCCAGGACGGCGACCCGGTCGGCGAGGCGGGAGACGAACGCGACGTCGTGCTCGACGAGCATCATCGTCAGCCCCTCCGCGCGCAGGCCCTCGATCAGCTGCGCGAGGGCCTCCCGCTCGGCGGCGCGCAGGCCGGACGCTGGCTCGTCCAGCAGCAGGAGCCGGGGGCGGGCGCACAGGGCCCGCGCCACCTGCAGCGACCGCTGCTGGCCGAGCGGCAGGACGTCGGCGGAGCGGTGCGCCCAGTCGCGCAGCCCGACCCGGTCGAGCGCGGCCAGGGCGTCCGCCCTGATCGCGGCCTCCTCGCGGCGGTGCGCGGGGAGCCGGAGCACGGCGGAGGCGAAGCCGTGCCGGGTGCGGGCGTGCGCGCCGACCATGACGTTCTCCAGCGCGGTCATGCCGTGGAAGAGCCGGGCGCCCTGGAACACGATCGCGACGCCGAGCCGGGCGCGGGCGTGCGGCGGCAGCCGGTCGATCCGGCGGCCCGCGTAGGACAGGGTGCCGTGGTCGGCGGCGAGATGGCCGCTGATCAGGTTGAACAGGGTGGACTTGCCCGCGCCGTTGGGGCCGATCACGGCGCGGGTCTCGCCCTCGGCGACCGCCATCGCCACGTCGCGGACGGCGTACACGCCGCCGAACGCGCGACCGACGGCGCCGATCTCCAGCAGGGTCGTCATCCGGCCGCCTTCGCGGTCTCGGCGAGCTGCTTCAGCGACCACTCGGTGGGGACGAGCTCGCCGTCCTTGACCTGGTTCATCGAGATGTCGGTGGGCTTCAGGCCGGAGTGGTCGGTCTTGGAGTAGGTGTACTGGCCGCACGGGGTGACGAGGGTGAGGCCCTCCAGCGCGTCCCGGATCTTCTCCCGGTCGGTGCCGGCCTTGTCGATCGCGGCGGCGAGCAGCTTGACGCCGGCGTAGCCGTCCATCGCGAACTGCGGGGGCTCGTAGCCGTACTTCTGCTTGAACGGCACGGACATCTCCTGCACGGACTGCTTGAGCTTCCCGTCCGGCAGGTGCTCGCCGACGACGCCGATCGCGGACTGGACGTACACGCCCTCGGCGGCCTTGCCGACCGGGTCGAGCCACAGCTTGCTGGCCTGCGAGCCGGTCATGTAGAGCGGCAGCTTCAGCCCGGACGAGGGGTACTGCTTGGCCAGCGTGACGCCGGGCGCGCCGCTCGCCCACGCGACCAGGGCCTGCGCGCCGGAGTCGCGGACGTGGGTGAACAGCGGGCTGAAGTCGGACGCCGTCGTCTCGTAGGTCTCCTCCTTGACGATCTGGACGCCGTACTGGCCCGCGTACTCCTTCATGCCCGCGAACCCGGCCTTGGCGTAGGCGCTCTTGGTGTCGTACGCGACCGCGACCTTGGTGATCTGGTGCGCCTTGAAGTACCCGAGCATCGCCTGCGCGTAGGTCGAGGAGATCGCCGGGACGACGAAGGTGTACTTGCGGACCGGGTCGACCTGCTCGTCGGCGGGGGCCAGCGAGATGTAGGGGATCCGCTCGCGCTCGGCGAGCGGCTCCACGGCGAGGCCGACGTTGGAGAACGTCGAGCCGATGATCGCGGTGACCTTCTCGGACTTCAGCTTGTTGAAGTGCAGCACGCCCTGGTCCGGTGCCGTCTTGTCGTCGAGGGTGATCAGTTCGATCTTCCGGCCGTCGATGCCGCCGGCGCCGTTGAGCTGCTCGACGGCGAGCTCCACGGTCTTCTTCGCCTCGCCGCCGAGCGGCGCGTAGTTGCCGGTCAGCGACTCGATGAAGCCGATCTTGAGGGTGGATCCGGCGCCGGACCCACCGCCCGAGCCGCACGCGGCGGCGGCGAGGACGGTGGCGGCGAGAAGGGGGACGAGTTTGCGCACTGGGACCTCCCGGGGTGGGCGTGCCCCGAAGTTAGGCGTATTCTTCACGGCAGTCAATGATTTGCCCAACATCAGCGTGACGGCGGTCACCGCGACCCCGCCGCCGTCGTTACGCTGGCGGGATGACGGGAGCCGAACGGTTGAGTGCACAGAGCGCGGCCGGGCCAGTGCCGTCCGACGAGCCGTCCCCGAGGCTCCGGCCTCAGTCGCTGATGCTGACCTACCTCGGCAACTACGTGCTGGGACGCGACATCGCCGTGTTCTCCGGCAGCTTCATCGACACCTTCGCCCGGCTCGGCGTGGGCGAGCACGCCGTCCGCTCGACGCTGACCCGGATGGTCGGCCGGGGCCTGCTGGCGCGGCACCGCGAGGGCCGCCGCATGCACTTCGGGCTCACCCCGCGCTCGGAGGGGATCCTGCACGACGGCGAGGACCGCGTCTGGCGGCGCGGCGTGCTCAACACCGACTGGGACGGCAGCTGGACCGTCCTCGCGTTCTCCATGCCCGAGTCGTGGCAGCGCGTCCGGCACGACCTGCGCGCCCGGCTGACCTGGGCCGGGTTCGGGTCGCTCGGCAACGGCACCTGGATCGCCCCGTCCCGGGTGGACGTCCGGCCGATCGTCGCCGGGCTCAACCTGAACGGGCATCTGAAGGTGTTCGCCGGCCCGGCCGAGGAGCCGACGGACGTCCCGCACATGCTCCGCGAGGCGTTCGACCTCGACGGCCTCGCCCAGGGCTACCGCGCGTTCCTGGACCGCTGGGACCGCGCCGACCCGCTCCCGCACGCCCCCGACGACCTCGCCCGCTACCTGTGGATGACCACCGAGTGGCTGCAGCTCGTGCGCGCCGACCCGCGGCTGCCGGTCGAGCACCTGCCCGCCGGGTGGCCCGCGGTCCGCGGCCAGCAGGTGCTGCTGGAGCTGCGGGACCGCTACGAGGGCACCGCGCGGCGCCTCGCCGACGCCGCGATCGAGTACGTGCCGGTGGGCCGGCCGGGCGGCGCGACTGCATGATCCGCGCTCTCGCGGGTACTTTCGCGTGCCCGGGGATCGACGGAAGGTGATCAGCATGTCTCTCGGGGCCGGTGACACCTCGGACCACGCCGCGGCCGACGCGCTGCACGTCCGCAGCGAGCTCCGCGGCCCCTGCCTGCTCGTGGAGGCGGACGGGGAGCTCACCATCCTCACGGCCGAGCGGCTGCGCGAGCACGTCCTCGCCGAGATGCGGGAGGTGCCGTCGCCGCCGCGGGTCGTCCTGGACGCCGGCGGGGTCGGGTTCTGCGACTCCTCCGGCCTCAACGCGCTCATCATCATCTGGAAGGCCGCGCACCGGGCCGGCGGCGAGTTCGTGCTGGCCGACCTGGACCGCCGCTTCCGGACGATCATCGAGCGCAGCGGCCTGGACCGGCACCTCGTCGCGCACCCGACCGCCGAGCAGGCCCTCGACGCGCTCGCCGCGGACTAGCCCGCCCGCCGCCCCCGGCATACGATGATACGGATTTCGTATTGTCGTCTCACGAGCGAGGGCCCATGCCACACCTCGACACTCCCGCCGGCCCTCCGACCGACTCCGCCGCCCCGGCGGCCCGTCCCGCCGGCGCGATCCCCGGCCGGGCCGAGACGGACCGGCTCCGCGAGATCCACAAGGGCATCAAGGGCGTGGACGCCGCAGGGCGCCGCTACCACCCGCTGAACCCCGAGGCGTACCTGTGGGTGCACGCGACCCTGTACCACGGCATGGTCGACCCAGTGCGTCTTCGGCCGCCCCCTCGGCCCGGTCAAGGAGGCGGCGCTGCTCGGCGAGTGGCGCGACCTCGCGCCGGCCCTCGGCATCACCGACCGCCACCTCCCGCGCTCCCCCGTCGCCCTCCGCGCCATGCGCCGGGCCCGGCGGGCGGGCGGCGGCTAGAGTCGGCCGCACGATGACCACCGACGACGAACTCCTGCGCAGCCTCCTCACCGAGGGGCCGCGGAGCGAGCCCCAGACCGACCGGATCCTCGACGCCGCCCTGCGCTCCTTCGAGACCTACGGCCCGCGCCGCACCACGATGGACGACGTCGCCCGCGAGTCCGGGCTCGGCCGCGCCACCATCTACCGGCGCTTCCCCACCAAGGGCGACCTCGTCACCGGCGTCCTGCTGCGGGAGGCGCGGCGCTTCTTCGCCGAGCTGGACGAGGCGGTCGCCGCGCTGCCCACCCTGGAGGAGCGCCTCGTCGAGGGGTTCGCCGTCACGCTGCGGATCAGCCGCGAGCAGCGGCTGATCACCCGCCTGATGGTCGTCGAGCCCGAGCTGATCCTGCCGCACTCCACGGTCAAGGCGGGCCCGCTGCTCGCCGCCGCCCGCGGCTACCTCGCCGGCCGGCTGCGCACGGCGCAGCGCCTCGGCGCCGCGCCCGCCGGCGTCGACCCCGAGCTCGTCGCCGAGATCCTGGTGCGCCTCACCCACTCCCTCGTCCTCACCCCCGAGGGCCACATCCCGCTCGACGACGAGGGCGCCCGCGCCTTCGCCCGCCACTACCTGCTGCCCATCGTCCAGACGTCCCCGGCCGGCGGGGACGGCGGCTAACCCGGCAGCGGGAGGGTGATCGTCAGGGTGGTGCCGGCGCCCGGCGGGCTCTCCAGGGCGACCTCGCCGCGCAGGGCGCGGACGCGGTCGGTCAGGCCGGCGAGGCCGCCGCGCGGGACCGGGGCCGCACCGCCCGCTCCGTCGTCGCGGACCTCGGCCACGACCTCGCCCGCGGCGGCGCGGACGGTCACCTCGACCGCGTCCGCCCGGGCGTGCTTCACGGCGTTGGCGAGGGCCTCGCAGAGCGCGAAGTAGAGGGTCGTCTCGACCTCCGGCGGGAACCGCGCGGCGGGCAGGTCGAGCCGGACGGGCACGGCGGCGCGGGCCGCGACCAGCTCCATGGCCGGGGCCAGCCCGGCGTCGGCGAGGATCGCCGGGTGCACGCCGCGGGCCAGGCCGTCCAGCTCGGCGACGGCCTCGGCGAGCTCGCGGCGGCAGCCTTGGGCCTGCTCGCGGGCCGCCGGATCCGCCGCGGCGCCCTCCAGCCGGGCGAGGGTCTCCTCCAGGGCGCCGAGCCGGGCGCGGGCGCTGCGCTGCAGGTCCGCGGCGAGCCGCTCGCGCTCGGCGGCCTGGACCCGGACGAGGCGCTCCTGCGCGTCCCGGGCCTGTTCGAGCGCGGCGCGCGCGGCGGCCTGCAGCCGGACGGTCTCCAGCGCCCGGCCGCCCGCGGTCAGCGCCGCCTCGACGAGCGTCCCGTGGTCGCGCAGCGCGGCGGCGAGGTCGACGGTGGCGAGGGGCTCCCCGCCCGAGGTGCGGACCTCGTGCCGCCAGCGCCCCGGGCCCGGCCCGTGCGGCGCGCCCGGCCGCCGGCCGTCCACGCCGACGTAGCCGCCGTCCGCCCACAGCCACAGGTCGAGGGCGGCGTCGCCGAGGACGCCGCGCAGGGCGTCGCGGACCTTCTCCACCGACACGGGCGCGGTGAGGCGGTGCATCCGCTCGGCCACGGTCAGCTCCGCCAGCCGGGCGCGCAGCGCGGCGAACAGGAAGACGATCGGCAGCGTCGTCGCGCAGAAGCCCTGCAGGAAGTAGACGCCGAGGACGTCGTCGAGCGTGACCGCGGTGCCGAGCAGGGCGCCCTGGACGGCCAGGGCGGCGCTGACGCCGACCGTCACGGCCGCCGCGACCGGGACGGTGAACGCCCGGTCCAGCCGCCCGGTCCGCGGCACCCGCGCGAGGAGGATGACCACCAGCGCCCCGGCGAGCGCGGCCATCGCGACCGTCACCGCGCGCTGCGCGCAGCGGAACACCTCCTCGTCGGGCCGGACCGACGGCCACACCGCGGAGGCGGCGAAGCCGTTCCACTCGGGCCGCGACACCGCGCACAGCAGCGCCTGCCCGCCGACCATGACCAGCACGGCCGCGGCCGTCCACAGCCGGGCGGGGGCGCCCGCCGGGCGGCGGCCCGGGTAGATGACGACGCCGACGCCGATCGCGACGAAGAACACCGACTGCGCGAACACCGACACGAGCGGCGCCGCGCCGCCGTTCCAGGCCGCCGACCAGGTCGCGGCCCACGCCGCGGCGGCGACCACGAACGCCGCGCCGGTGCGGCGCCCGAGCCGGCCGGCGGCGAGCAGGCCGCCCGCGGCGGCGAACCCGCCGCAGCACGCCAGCGTCACCGCGGCCTCGGCGGGACGCCCGCGCCAGTACGGCCAGCCGCACGCCAGCGCGGCCGCCGCGATCACCGTGCCCGCGCCGAGGGCGCGGCGGACCCGCGCGCCCAGCCACAGCGGCCAGCGGGGGACGGCCCTCACCGCGTTCCTTCCGTGTCGTCCCGGGGAACCACCGTCCGGGATTGGGGTTTTCCCGGATGTGCGGGACGGGCGGCACCGGGAGCATGGGGGCGGGCCGGAGGCCGCGCCCCGGCACGGCCCGCGGCGCGCCCGGTGGCGTGCGGGGGCCACCACCGGGTCACCCGGTGCGACCCGGTTCCCGCGGCCAGTTTTCCGCACCGCGCACGGCGAGCGGGAGGCTCCGTTACCCGATCGATGCGCGCCCGCGGCGGCCGCCCGCGGCCGCTTCCGGTCAGCGGGTCTCCGCGGCCCGCAGCCAGGTGAGGACGGCCAGCACCCGCTTGTTGCTGTCCTGCGGGCCCGCCGCCCCGCCCGACGAGGCGATCTTCAGCTTGGTGAAGATCGCCCGCACGTGGTCCTCCACGGTCCGCGCCGACAGGTGCAGCCGCTTGCCGATCCCCGCGTTGGAGTGCCCCTCCGCCATCAGCGCCAGGACCTCCCGCTCCCGGCCCGACAGCCGGGACATCTCCGCCTCGCGGTGCCGCGCCTCGACGAGCCTGCTCACCACGTCCGGGTCGATGACGACCTCGCCGCGCATCACCCGCTCCAGCGCCGAGCGCAGGCTGTCCACGTCGGTGACGTGGTCCTTCAGCAGGTAGCCGACGCCGCGCGGCCGGTCGCGGAACAGCTCCATCGCCTGCGGGGTCTCGTTGAACGCCGACAGCACGAGGACGCCGATGCCCGGATGGCGCTCCAGCAGCCGGCGGGCCGCGACGACCCCCTCGCTGGTGAACGTCGGCGGCATGTGCAGGTCGACGATCACCACGTCGGGCGGGTCGCCGGCGACGCGGGCGAGCAGCTCCTCGCCCGAGCCCGCGGACGCCACCACCTCGATGCCGACCGTGGTGAGCAGGGTGACCAGCGCCTGCCGGAAGATCCCGCTGTCCTCCGCCACGGCTACTCGCATGGCACGTCCATCCTCACCGTCGTGCCCTCGCCGGGGCCGCCGCCGACTTCCACCTCGCCGCGCAGCGCCCCGATCCGGCCGGACAGCCCGGCGAGGTCGGCGGCGGGATCGCCGGGCCCGCCGCCGTCGCAGGTCAGCTCCGCGGCCACCCGGCCGTCCGCATGGCCCACCCGGACGTGCACCCGCGTGGCGTGCGCGCGGTCCACAGCGTACGACAGCGTCTCGCACAGCACGGAGTAAAGCGTGGACTCGATCTCGCGGGAGAACCGGCGCTCGGTGACGTCGAGCTCGACGCGCACGCCGACCCGCTCGGCGACGACCTCCAGCGCCGGCCCGATGCCGTCCTGGACCAGCAGCGCGGGCCGCACCTCGCGGGCCAGCTCGCGCAGCTCGGCGAGGGCCGCCACCAGCTGCTCGCGGCACGTGCGCGCGTGCTCCTTCACCACCGGGTCGCCCGTGACGGCCTCCAGCGTGCCGAGCATCGCGCCGAGCGCGAGGAGCCGCTGCTGCGCGCCGTCGTGCAGGTCGCGGGCGAGGCGCTCGCGCTCGGCGGTCTCGGCCCGGACGAGGCGGCGGTAGGCGGCGCGGACCTGCTCCAGGCCCGCGTGCACGCTCGCCTGCAGCCGCGCGGTCTCCAGCGCCCGGCCGCCCGCGGCGAGCGCGGCCTCGACCAGCGAGCCGTGGTCGCGCAGCGCGGCGCCGAGCTCCACGACCTGTC
>NZ_VCKZ01000092.1 GCF_005889745.1 Actinomadura geliboluensis | reverse complement strand
GGTCCTCGCCCACCTGGCGCAGGCCCTCCAGGTCGTGGACGTCCTCGGCCTGGGCGGGGACCGCCGTGACCGGGACGGTCGGGTGCGTGGACGCGAAATGGTCGCGGAGGCGCTCCTCGCGGGCGGCCAGCTGCATGCGGTCGGTGTGGAGGCGCAGCAGGGCCGCGGTCAGCGTGTGCTCGCCGCGCTCCTCCAGCGTCTCGGCGGCGGCCTGGCTCCGCGCCGCCGACAGGCCGTCCGCCGCGGACTCGTGGACGCGGTTCACGACGAGCCCGGCGAGCGGCATCCGCTCCTCGGCGAGCCGCTCGACGAAGTAGGACGCCTCGCGCAGCGCGTCCGGCTCGGGCGCGGCGACCACGAGGAACGCGGTCCCGGGGGTCTGCAGCAGTTTGAACGTCTTCTCGGCGCGCTCCCGGAACCCGCCGAACATCGTGTCGAACGCGGCGACGAACGTCTGCACGTCGCGGAGCAGCTGGACGCCGAGGACCTTGTTGATCGCCCCGGTGAACATGCCGAACCCGGCGCTGATCACCTTGACGCCGAAGCGGCCGCCGGTCTTGGCCGGGGCGGCGAGGATCTTCATGAAGCGGCCGTCGAGGAAGCGGCCCATGCGCTCGGGGGCGTCCAGGAAGTCCAGCGCGTTCCGGGACGGCGGCGTGTCCACGATGATGAGGTCCCAGGCGCCGGAGCGGTGCAGCTGCCCGAGCTTCTCCATCGCCATGTACTCCTGCGTGCCCGACAGGCTGGACGACAGCGACTGGTAGAAGGGGTTCGCGAGGATCTGCTTCGCCCGGTCCGGGTCGGCGTGCGCCTCGACGATCTCGTCGAAGGTGCGCTTCATGTCGAGCATCATGGCGTGCAGCTCGCCGCCGTCGTCGCCGTCGATCTCGATCTTGCGCGGGTTGTTGTCGAGCTCGGACAGGCCCATCGACTGGGCGAGCCGGCGCGCCGGGTCCACGGTGAGGACGACGACGTCCCGGCCCCGTTCGGCGGCCCGCACACCGAGCGCGGCGGCCGTGGTGGTCTTCCCAACCCCGCCGGACCCGCAGCACACGATGATCTTTGTGCGCGGGTCGTCGAGCAGCGCGTCGACGTCCAGGGCGGGGGGAGTCTTGCTGATCGGGCTCATCGCTTCACCTCTGCCGTCCGGCCTCCGGCCCTCCGCCGGGACCGCTCCACACGCCTCACCGCACCGCTCCCAGCGCACACCCAGGACACCCCGGGCACCGCCCCAGCACACACGACCGCCCGCTCACCGTCCCCCGGCACACGACCGCCGTGCTGGCTCCGCCCAGTCATGCCTGTTGCCTGTGAGGGGCCACACCCCACACCCCCCCGGCAAGGACCGCAGCGTGCCCTGGGTTCGCTCCGTCATGCGTGTTGACTGTGGGGGGCGACCCCCCACGCCCCCCACCAAGGACCGCAGCATGCCGTCGCTTCGCTCCGTCATGCTGCGCCCTGGGCGCGCAGGGCGGCGGCCAGGTCGTAGAGGCCGGCGAGGTCCATGCCGTCCGACAGCATCGGGAGGGTGTAGCGGGGGCGGTCGATCGAGTCGAGGCGTTCCTTCTCGCGGCGCTGGAGGGCGGTGCGGCGGGCGTGGTCGCCGGCCTCGGCGGCGAGGACGGCGGCGATCGACTCGGCGTCGTGCTCCAGGCCGGCGGCCTTGACGCCGCGCAGGATCTGGTCGGTGTCGAGGGTGCCGGCGGCGGCCGCGGCGAGGTCGTCCTCGGTGAGGACGGGCTCGTGCTCCATGTTGACGATGACGCCGCCGACGGGGAGCCCCACGTCGGTCAGGTCGCGGATGCCGTCCATCGTCTCCTGGACGGGCATCTCCTCAAGGAGCGTGACGAAGTGGACGGCTGTCTCCGGGCTGCGCACGACCTTCATCACGGTGTCGGCGTGGTTGCGCACGGGGCCGACCTTGGCGAGGCCGGAGACCTCTTCGTTCACGTTCAGGAACTTCGTGATGCGGCCGGTGGGCGGAGCGTCCATGACGACGGCGTCGTAGATGAAGGAGCCGTCCTTCTTCTTGCGCCGCACCGACTCGGAGGTCTTGCCGGTGAGGATGACGTCGCGCAGGCCGGGGGCGATGGTGGTGACGAAGTCGACGATGCCGAGCTTGGTCATCGCCTTCCCGGCGCGCTTGAGGTTGTAGACCATCTCGAGGTACTCGATGAGCGCCTCTTCGGTGTCGATCGCGAGCGCGTACACGTCGCCGCCGTCCGGGGCGACCGCGACGCGGCGCTCCTCGTACGGGAGGGGCGGGCAGTCGAAGAGCTGGGCGATGCCCTGGCGGCCCTCGACCTCGACGAGCAGGACCTTGCGGCCGCCGGCGGCCAGGGCAAGGGCGAGGGCGGCCGCGACGGTCGTCTTCCCCGTGCCGCCCTTACCGGTGACCACATGGAGGCGTACGCCGTCCCAGTCGGTGTCTCTCGCGCTCACCCGATCGACCATATCGTTCACTCGGCAAACACTTCAGAGGCCGCCCACCCGTATGCAAGTGATCCCTGACACGGTCGCCCGGAAGATCATCTGGATGGACGTTGTAAACGGGCCTGCCCGCGCGGTTAGCTGGGAAACGTGGAGCCGTCCCGGACGGTTCCGTCTGGATCTTCACGGGTCCGGAGTTCTGCCGGCGTGCAGGCGCCGGCCGGCCACGTGAGAAAGGTGCCCGTGATGGAAGCGGTGGCACTCATCATCCTGCTCATCGTCGTCGTCGGGGGGCTGCTCGCCCTGACGTCGTCGATCCGCATCGTCCAGCAGTACGAGCACGGCATCGTGTTCCGGTTCGGCCAGGTCCAGCGGGGCGGGCAGCTGCGCCCCGGCGCCGTGCGGACCCCGGGTCTGACGGCGATCGTGCCGGTCGTGGAGCGCATGCAGAAGGTCAGCCGGCAGACGATCACCATGGGGGTCCCCGGCCAGGACGGCATCACGCAGGACAACGTCAGCGTCCGCGTCGACGCGGTCGTCTACTTCCGGGTGATCGACCCGGTGAAGGCGATCGTGAACGTCCACAACTACGGTTACGCGGTCTCGCAGGTGGCGCAGACGTCGCTGCGGTCGGTCATCGGCCAGGCCGACATGCAGGAGCTGCTCGGCGAGCGCGAGAAGATCAACATGCGGCTGCGCGCGATCATCGACGAGATCACCGAGGGGCCGTGGGGCATCCTGATCGAGCGGGTCGAGATCAAGGACGTCTCGCTGCCCGAGGGCATGAAGCGGTCGATGGCGCGGCAGGCCGAGGCGGAGCGGGAGCGCCGCGCCCGCATCATCACCGCGGACGGCGAGTTCCAGGCGTCCAAGCGCCTCGCCGCCGCCGCCGAGATCATGTCGCAGGACCCGGCGGCCCTGCAGCTGCGGCTGCTGCAGACGGTCGTGGAGGTCTCCGCGGAGAAGAACAGCACGCTGGTCATGCCGCTGCCGGTCGAGATCCTGCGGTTCTTCGAGCGCGCCGCGGGCGGTCCCGGGCGCACCGAGGAGGAGGGCGACGGGAGCAGGCTCGACCTCGGCGAGCGGCTCGCGAAGGCCGAGGAGGAGCTGGCCAGGGCGGCGGAGCAGCCCTCGACCCTGGAGTCGGCCGAGGACGTCCCGCCGGTCATCGGGCTGGACGAGCCGAAGCGCGAGCCCGCGTCGAGCGAGAACCGCGGCATCACCAGCGGAGGCCCCGCCTCGGAAGAGCCCGCCTCGGAGGAGCGGCCGGACGAGCCGCGCTGACCTGTGGGCCGCCCCGCGCAGGGGCGGCCCGCAAGCACGGTCACCAGCCGCGCCTGGGGTGCCGTGCTGTGGTCGGCCTGTCCCCGGCGGCCCGTGCCGAGGCTGTTCACGGCGACCGGTCGCCGCGCCGGATGGTGAGCGGGACGGCCAGCAGGCGGGACGGGGTCAGGCCGAACATGCCGTGGAACGCGCTGCTCAGATGGGACGGGCTGGAGAAGCCCGCGTCGGCGGCGACGCGGGTGAGGTCGTGGCCCGCGTCGATGAGTTCGGCCGCGCGGAGCATCCTCGACCAGAGGCGGTAGCGGCGGAAGCTCGTCCCCGTCTCCGCCTTGAACAGATGGAGAAAGCGGGACACGGAGAGGCCCGCTTCATCGGCCAGGAGCCTCGCGGTCACCGTGGACTCCGGGTTCCGCAAGAGCCGGCGGGTGGCGGCATGGATGCGCGGGTCGCGTCCTGTACCGGGAGAGGCCGGTGCTGCCATGGTCAGCCAGGAGGCGCCGTACCCGTGGCGCAGCAGGCTGGTCTCGGCGCGGTGGGAGTGGCTCAGGGGCCCGTCCGTCACCGTCATTTGGGCGCGGCATGACTTGGCATAGGACGAGCCCGCGTCGAGGTAGCAGAAGACCATCTGTCCACCCCGGGCGACCACCTGGTGCGGCAGGCGCGGTGGAATCAGCACGCTGCGGGCGGTGACGGGCGTCCACCCGGGGACTTCTACTCGGACGGGTGCGTCGACACCGACGGCGAGACACTCCACTGAGCCCGTGTGCACGCCAAGGTCCAATGACGGGCCCGCGTAGAGCGCCTGTCCCGGCCACAGCCAAAGGGTGGCGCTCGTGGAGCACGTTCTTGAAAGCGCCTGCACGGCGGCTCCCACATCCTTCCGGTGAAGCGAGTTCGGAGACTAACCCGGAGGTCCTGGCAGTGCCCACCACAGTCATCGTCGTAGTCGCCGTGTTCTTCCTTGCGATGGGGCTGTACGGCCTCGCAACGCCAGCGGCCCTGATCCGGCCGTTCGGGGTGGTGCTGTCTTCCGCGGACGCCCGTACCGAGGTCCGTGCCGTGTACGGAGGGTTCGGCATAGCGATGGCGGGTCTGCTCGCAGTAGCGGCACTTGATGTCGGCCAGGTCCGGCAGGGGGCCGTCCTAGCGGTGGCGTGCGCGCTTGCCGGGATGGCCGTGGGACGCCTTGTCGGGTGGGGCGCCGACAGGCAGATCGGGTTCTATCCGACGTGGTTCTACTTCGGCGTGGAGGCCGTTGCCGCAGGGGCCTTGGTGGGCGCGCTGTGAACGACGGGCTCGAACGGGGTTCCAGTGGGGCGATCGCTAGGGTGAACGCCATGAAGAAGTGGGAGTACGCGACCGTTCCGCTGCTGGTGCACGCGACCAAGCAGATCCTCGACAACTGGGGCCAGGACGGGTGGGAGCTCGTCACCGTCCTGCCGGGTCCGAACCCGGAGAACCTCGTGGCCTACTTCAAGCGCGAAGTGCAGTCGTAGGCGCCGGATTCCAGTCAGCAGCACCTCAACGAGGAGGAGTGGCCATGAGCACGCCCGAAGAGCGGATCCGCGAGCTGGGGATCGAGCTGCCGGAGGTCGTCCCGCCGGTGGCGTCGTACGTGCCGACGGCGCGGACGGGTTCGCTGGTCTACACGGCGGGCCAGGTGCCGATGGTGAAGGGCAAGCTGGGCGTCACCGGGAAGGTGGGCGCCGAGGTCGACCCGGAGGAGGCCGCCCGGCAGGCGCGGATCTGCGCGCTGAACGCGATCGCGGCGCTGAAGGCCGAGGTCGGCGAGCTGTCGCGGGTGGTGCGGATCGTGAAGGTCGTCGGGTTCGTCGCGAGCGCTCCGGACTTCCACGGGCAGCCGCAGGTGGTCAACGGGGCGAGCGACCTGCTGGCCGAGGTGTTCGGGGACGCGGGCAAGCACGCGCGCAGCGCCGTGGGCGTCGCGGTCCTGCCGCACGATGTGCCGGTCGAGGTCGAGCTCATCGCCGAGGTCCAGTAGGACCAGGCTTGACGGAACGCCATTCGGTATGTCCGAATGACTCGCCATGGGCACTGTGAACGGGTTGAAGCTGCCGGCGAGTTTCCGGGATCGGATCGAGGACATCCGGGCGGGCCGGGCCGAGCCCGTTCCCGCCCGGGACGCGGCCACGGTCGTGGTGCTCCGGGACCATGACAAGCACGGGCTGCAGGCGTTCATGCTGCGCCGCGTCCGGTCGATGGCGTTCGCGCCGGGCGCGTACGTGTTCCCCGGCGGGTCGGTCGATCCGCGCGACGGCGAGGCCGAGCTGGCGTGGTGCGGGCCGCCCCCCGCCGAGTGGGGCGGGGCGTTCAAGGCGGGCGAGACGCTGGCCCGTGAGCTGGTGTGCGCGGCGGTCCGCGAGACGTTCGAGGAGACGCTCGTCCTGCTCGCCGGGCCGACGAGCGGCACGGTGGTGGACGACACGCGCGGCGACGACTGGGAGGCCGACCGGCAGGCGCTGCTGGATCGTTCCCAGTCGTTCGGCGGCTTCCTCGCCCGGCGCGGCCTCGTGCTGCGCGCCGACCTGCTGCGCCCGTGGGCGCACTGGATCACCCCGGCGATCGAGCCGAAGCGCTACGACACCCGGTTCTTCGTCGCCGCGATGCCGGACGGGCAGCGGGCCAGGGACGTCAGCACCGAGGCCGACCAGGTCGCCTGGGTGCGTCCGGCGGAGGCGGCCGAGCGGGCGGTGAAGGGCGAGTGGATGATGCTGCCGCCGACGATCGCGACGCTGGCGGAGCTGGCCGAGTTCGACACGGTCGCGGACGTGCTGGCGGCGCCGCGCGAGATCGTCGTCCACGAGCCCACGGCGGAGATCATCGACGGCGAGGCGTACCTCGTGCTGCCGGAGGGCACCGAGCGGCACTACGCGCAGGGCTGACGATGGGCCGCGGAATGCCCCGCTCGCAGGCCGTCATGTGGCGGCTGGCCGGGACGTCGGCGCTGCGGCACCTCGATCGGCTCGGCTGGAACCCGGTCCGCCACCCCGATCGGGCCTCGGGCAGGATGGGAGATATGACGGAGATCGACGGGATGGGTACCGAACGGGCGGTCTGCGTGCTCGCTCCGAACCCGTCCGCCATGACCCTGGACGGCACGAACACCTGGATCATCGCCGAGCCCGGGTCGGACGAGGCCGTCGTCGTCGATCCCGGGCCGAAGGACGGCAAGCACCTCAAGCGCGTCCTGGACGTCGTCGAGCAGCAGGGGCGGCGCGTCGGGCTCGTCCTGCTCACGCACGGCCACCCCGACCACTCGGCCGGGGCGGGGAAGTTCGCGAGGCTGGCCGGCGGCTCCGTCAAGGTTCGGGCGCTGGACCCGAAGCACCGGCTCGGCGACGAGGGGCTCGGGGAGGGCGACGTCGTCACCACGGGCGGCCTGGAGCTGCGGATCATGGAGACCCCGGGCCACAGCGACGACTCGCTGACGTTCTGGCTGCCGGCGGACGGCGCCGTCCTCACCGGCGACACCGTCCTCGGGTACGGGACGACCGTGCTGGAGGGGAGTCTCGGCGACTACCTCGGCTCGCTGGACCGGCTCCGCCGGTTCGCCGCCGACGTCGAGGCCGCCACGATCCTCCCCGGCCACGGCCCCAGGCTGGACGATCCGATCGCCGTCCTCGACCACTACATCGACCATCGCCGCGAGCGCCTCGCGCAGGTCGAGGCGGCCGTCGCGGCGGGCGCCCGCACGGCCCGCGAGGTCGTCGAGCGGGTGTACGCCGACGTCGACAGGGCGCTCTGGCCCGCCGCCGAATGGTCGGTCCAGTCGCAGCTCGACTACCTCAACTCCCGCTGAGGCCGCCGGGGCCCGCTGGGGGCCCGCTGAGGCGCCGCCTGTCGGGGACTTACTTGGAGCGCTTGCGGAGGCGCTCGATGTCGAGGATGACGACGGCCCGCGCCTCGATGCGCAGCCAGTTGCGCTGGGCGAAGTCGGCGAGCGCCTTGTTCACGGTCTCGCGGGAGGCGCCGACGAGCTGCGCCAGCTCCTCCTGCGTGAGGTCGTGGTGCACGTGCAGGCCGGCCTCCGACGGCTGGCCGAACCGCTCCGCCAGGTCGAGCAGCGCCTTGGCGACGCGCCCGGGGACGTCGGTGAAGACCAGGTCGGCCATCACGTCGTTGGTCTTGCGGAGCCGCTGCGCCAGCGCGCGGAGCAGCTGGACGGCGACCTCGGGGTGCCCGGTGAGCCAGGGCCGCAGGTCGTCGTGGCCGAGCCCGGCGAGGCGGCACTCGGTGACCGCGATCGCGCTGGCGGTGCGCGGGCGCGGGTCGAACAGCGACAGCTCGCCGAACATCTCGCTCGGGCCGAGCACGCTCAGCAGGTTCTCCCGGCCGTCCGGCGCCGTCCGGGTCAGCTTGATCTTGCCCTCGAGGACGACGTACAGCCGGTCTCCCGTCTCGCCCTCGTTGAACAGTGTCTGACCGCGGGCGAGACGCACCTCGGTCACGTTGGCGCGCAGCGCCTTGGCGCCCTGCTCGTCGAGGGCCTCGAAGAGCGGGGCTCTGCTCAGAACGTCCACGTCGCGATCGGTCACGCTTCTCCTCCTCGAACACCTACATGCCTAGTGTGACGTACGTCCCACCGCGGACGTGAAGGCAGGGTCACGGCGCGCCGAAACGCGGGACCGGGGAACTTCCGTCCCGCGGCGGGCCACGGTCCCGTTCGCCCAGTGTACGGACCACTGGGTGAATGCCATCACACCGGTCTCATCACCTGTTAACGGACGACCCGGGCAAGGGGCGCGGGTGCCTTAACCTGAGCGGATGCAGAGCTCCGGATCCGGCCCCGCACCGCGCCGGCTGCCGCGGGGCCGTCACGCGCTGTCCCGTTCGGAGGTCGAGCGGGTGCACCGTGACCGCCTCTGCGCGGCCATGGCCGCGGCGATGCTGGAGAAAGGGTACGTCGGAACCTCGGTTGAGGACGTCCTCAAACGGGCGAGAGTGTCGCGGCAGAGCTTCTACGGGCTGTTCTCGTCCAAGCTCGACTGCTTCATGGCCGCGTTCGACAAGGCGGGCGAGGTGCTCATGCACCGCCTGGAGGGCGCCGTGGGCGCCGCCGCCGCGGCGGGCGGGGGCGAAGGCGACCCGGCGATCCGGTTTGAGCGGGCCGTCACCGCCTATCTCGAGGCGCTGTCGTCCGAGCCGGGGTACGCGCGCCTGTTCCTGGTGGAGGTGTACGCGGCTGGGCCGGAGGCCGTACAGCGGCGTGCCGCCATACAGGGTGCGCTGGTCGGCGCCTTGACCGGGCTCATGGGCGTGACCAGTCCGGCGGGCGAGTTCGCGTGCAAGGTCGTCGTGGCGGCGGTGAGCTCGATGGTGACGCCGGCGATCGCGACGGGCGACGTGGAGGCGCTGAAGGCGATCGGCCCCCCGATCACCGAGCACGTGCGCCTCCTCGTCCGGTCGGGTGTTCTGGACTCCTGACCTGCGCTGAGGCGCTATCCGGCCGTCTGAGGTGTGGTGATGCTCACTCGCGTGGTGGCGACGCCGTGTGCGCGCGGGAGCGTGATGGTGATCCGTCCGCGCGGCCCGGCGGTCGTCTTGATGACGCGGTGCGTCCACCCCTGCGTTACGCCGACGACGACACGTGTGCCCGGACGGTAACTCGCGGGGGTCGTGACCGTGGCGGTCCCGGAGGCGCGCAGCGTGAAGCCCGCCTTGGACGCGTCGGAGAGCGCGCTGAACTCCCGGGCCTTGCGCCGGTCGAGCGAGACCGTCCAGCCCCACTGCGTCCAGGTCCGGTCGATCGACCGGTAGGACGTCTTCGCCGGCGGCGGGGGCGGCGCGGCGAACGTCCGCATCAGCGGGTCGATGTGCTGCCGCAGGTCACGCGCCCAGTACGGGAAGATGTGGGTGCCGAACACGTAGTCGGTGTACCGGCTGGGGATCTTCAGCTCCTGCAGCCGCCGGTGGAAGCTGACCGTCGAGGTGTGCGTGAGCGCCTCGATGCCGATCGCGGCGGGGTCCGGCGCCGGCGGGTCGAGCGGGCCCGGCAGGCCCGTGGCCGTGTAGAGCGCGAGCCGCATGCCGCGCAGGTTGGACGCCAGGCCGGCCGGGTCGTGGCCGCGCCAGTTGACGTCGTCGGTGAGCCGGGAGCCGAAGATCGCGTCCGGGCTCACCCCGTTGAGGGCGACCGCGATGTAGGAGACGACGGCCGTCGCGCCCACCGCCACCACGGGATCGGAGGAGATGTCGGGCGCGCCGGAGAACGACGCGGCGGACACGAACAGCTCGGGATGCCGGGCGGCGTAGCTCATCGCGCCGAACCCGCCCTGGGACAGGCCCGCGACGGCCCGTCCGCCGCGGCCGGCGACGGTGCGCAGGTTGCGGTCGATCCACGGGATCAGCTGGCCGACGTGGAAGGTCTCCCACTTGGACGGCCCGAGCTTCGTGCCCGGGTCGGCCCAGTCGGTGAACCAGCCGCCGCCGTTGCCGTCGAAGCCCGCGTCCGGCATGACGGTGATCAGCGGCCGTCCGGCGGTGGTCTTCGCGGCGTCGCCCTTCTCGACCCAGTCGGCGGCGCTTCCGGACGTCCCGTGGAACAGGTAGAGGACGGGGTAGCGGGCGCTCGTCCGCCGCTCGTAGCCGTCCGGCAGCAGGATGCGGACGTCCACGGCCCGTCCCAGCGCGGCCGTGCGCACCCGGACCGCGTACTGCCGGTCGTCAATGCGCCGCACGTTCACGACCTGGATGCCGCTGTCGTCGGAGAACCGGACGCCGCTCTCCACCGCCTGCGCCGGGACGGTCAGCCCGGCCGACGCCGTCACTGCCGCCATCACGACCGCGGTGAGGCGCTTCCCAGCAGCCGTGCGCCTCGCTCTTGTACGGACAGGTTCGGAGGGACGGGCGGCAGAGACGGGGCCTGGGGGCATGGGGGGACCTCCTGCGAAGACGGTTCCGGGTCAGCTGCCTCCGGGGCGGCGGGGGTGCGGGCCTCGGCGGGGCGCGTCGGGCTGGACGCGGAGGGCTGTGATCGCGGTGGCGAGCATCTCGTAGTGCCCGGCGAGCATGATCAGCTCGACGCACTCCCCCTCGGTGAGGTGGGTGCGGAGCCGTGTCCAGGTCTCGTCGTCCAGGTCCCGCTCGGCGTGGAGCCGGTCGACGGCGGTGAGGATCGCCTGTTCGCGGGGCGTCCAGCCGCCGGCGGACGGCCCCGCCTTGACGCGCTCGACGTCCGGCGCGCGGACGCCGCTGCGGCGCCCCAGGCGGACGTGGTGGTCGAACTCGTAGCGGCAGTCGCGCAGGTGCGCGACGCGGAGGATCACCAGTTCGGTCTCGCGGCGGGGCAGGGTGCCGCCGGGCATGAGCCGTCCCGCGAACCACAGCCAGCCGCGGAAGAGCCCGCGGCGGCGCGCGAGGGTCAGGAAGAGGTTGGGCGGGCCCGTTCCCGCGACGCGCCCCGCGGCCTGGCAGATGACCCAGTTCAGCGCGCCGACGTCGCGGAGCCGGCCGGGCGTGGCGCGCGGCGCCGTCACCGCGCCGAGTCCGGTTGCGGCGTGGTCAGTTCGACGTGCTCCTTCCGCGCGACGTCGAGGATGCGGCGCAGGTCGCGCTGGACGGCGCGGTCGACCACGGGCTGCGCGAGCATCCGGACCGGCAGGACGCCGCCGACCCACCAGGGGGCGACGACGCGCTTGGAACGGCGGGCGATCCCGCGCTCCAGCGCGTCGATGCCGACCCGCAGCGGCGTGACCTTCGAGATGAAGCTGCTCGCCGACCTCGCGCTCGTCAGGGCGGACGCGGCCTCGGTGCTGAAGCCCCGCTGCGTCATGTCGGTGTCGAGTTCGGCGAAGTAGGCCACGCCCGCCTTCGCACCCCACGGCTTCAGCTCGGACCTGAGCGTGTTACCCATGGCCTCCACCGCCGCCTTGGACGCGCTATACGCACCCAGCAAAGGCGCCTGGACGGCTGCGGCGAGGGACGCCACGGCCAGTGCGTAACCCCGCTCGTGGCTGATGTGGGGTCCGGCCGCTCGCAGCGTGTTGTAGACGCCGAGCACGTTCACCTTGAGGCTCTGCTCCAGGACGGACGGGTCGCCGCCGATGATGGGCATCTGCGCGGCCACACCGGCGTTGGCGACGACCACATCGAGGCCGCCCAACTCCTGCACCGCGCTGTTCACGACCTCCTCGACCCTGTCGCGGTCGGTCACGTCGCAGGTCCACCAGGGGGCGGACCCGCAGTCCGCGGCGACGGAGGCGAGCAGGTCGGGTTCGAGTCCGGCGAGCGCGACGCGCGCGCCGCGCTCGTGCAGCCGGGCGGCGAGGGCCGCGCCGATGCCCCGCGCCGCGCCGGTGATCAGCACGCGGCGGCCGGCGAGGGTCGCCGGCCACGGGGACGAGTCCCACCGGGTGGAATCAAGGATCATGCCGCGACTCTAACATTAATGAACACACTCGTTCTTTTAAGGTTCGCTGCAAATTTCCGTAATGGCGGTACGGAACCGGCGTCTCCTCGTGCGGTGACAGGCGACCTATGAGGGTTGTGGTGACATGCGGGCCACAGGTTGGATGGCGTGGTGGTAGCGGGCGTGGAGGCGCGGCCGGACGCCGACCTTCTGGCGGCAGCCGCGGACGGTGACGAGCACGCGTCTGAGGAGCTGTTCCGGCGGCACCACACGGCCGTACTGAGGTACGCGCGCGGGTTAGTCCGGGACCAGCACCTCGCGGAAGACCTCACCAGCGAGGCGTTCACCCGCACGTTCGCGGCGATGCGCCAGGGCCACGGGCCGCGCGACGCCTGCCGGCCCTACCTCTACACGGTGGTCCGCAACACGGCCACCGACTGGGCCCGCGGCGACCGCCGCACCGTCGTGACCGACGAGGTCGCCGACTGGGCCTCCGCCCCCGAGGACGACCCTCCGCCGGACGTCGACGAGCTGGACGCGCTCGTGCGCGCCTTCCGCTCCCTGCCCGAGCGGTGGCAGACCGTCCTCTGGTACACGGTCATCGAGGACGAACCCATCGCGCAGGTCGCGGAACTGCTCGGCATGGAGAAGGGAGCGGTCTCCCAGCTGTCGTTCCGCGCGCGCGAGGGGCTCCGCCAGGCGTTCCTTGCGGCCAGTGCCGGAGGACGTCCCGAATGCGCGGAGTTCACCGCCGAACTCGCCGCGAACGTCCGCCGCCCAGGCCGGCGTCGCACACGCGCGCTGCGTCGGCATCTGGAGTCGTGCGATGAATGCAGGCGCGCGTCCAAGGAGATGACCGACCTCAACGGGCGGCTGCGGCGCGCCCTGCCCATCGGTGCCGTGCTGCTGGGCGCGCCTTCGGCGCCGTTCAGCCCGCTTGCTCCACTCGGCTCGGCGGCGTCCGGGGCCGGGTGGGCGCTGCCCATCGCCGTGGCGGGCGGCATCGCCACCGGGCTCGCGATCATCCTGTTCAGCACGGGAGGAGACGGGGCACAGGCGCCCCCAGAGGCCATCCGGCCGTCCGCTGTGCCCGCCCCGCAGACTTCTGCGGCGCCGCAGGACGTCCACCGGTCCGACTATGCCGCTGCTACACAGACCCCTGGGCGGGGCGGCACGGCACCTGGCGCTGGCGCTACTCCCGGTGCGGCCTCGGGTGCGGGCCCTTACCGGGTGCGCAACACGACGCTGCAATCGTGCCTGGCACCGAGCGGCACGGCGGTGGTGCAGCGTTCCTGCTCCGACTCCACCACCGGCTGGAAGCGCGAGAACGTCGGCGGCGGTTTCACGCTGACGAGCTCGTCCACCGGGCAGTGCATGGCCCGGGGCGAGGCGTCGGCGGGCGTGCCCTGGGAAGGCGGAAGCGAGTACTCGGTGGTCATGGTGCCCTGCGGCGGCGCCCACCAGGTCTGGACGTTGGCGCAGACCGCTCCGTCGGTCTACCGGCTCAGCAACGGCGACGGCTACTACCTGCAGGCGAGCTGGTCCGGGCTGAAACCCGTGTCGCTGAAGCCGGCCTCCTACGCGGGGATGGCCGCCCAGGGCTGGGCCATCGAGGGCACGCGCTGACCACATCGGTGCTTACCCGTAGCTGAGGTCGTCCCGCGCGGCGGCGGGCTCGGCGTTGAGGGCGAGCCATGCACGCAGCGCCATGTGCAGCTCAAGACGGTCGGACGTGCTGTGGAGAGCGTCACCGAACAGGTCCTCCAACTGCCGCAGCCGGTACCGGACGGTCTGCGGGTGCAGATGCAGGTGGCCCGACACCTCCGTGGCGTTGAACCCGCACTCCAGGCACGTCAGCAGCGTCTCGGCCAGCCGGTAGCGCTGCGCCGGGCGGGCGCGCAGCAGCGGCGCGAGCCGCCGGTCGATCACCTTCTCGATCAGCACCCGCTCCCGCATCATCACGATGATCGGCATGTGCCGCTCGGCGACCACCGGCGAGGCGGCCGTGATCAGCCCCTGGCAGGCCAGCCCCAGCGCCTCGCGCGCCAGCCGCAGCGACGTGCCCGCGTCCGCCGGCGCGACCGCCGGGCCGATCGCCGCCGTCCAGCCGTGCAGATGCCGCTCCAGCATCCGGGCGCGGCCGGGGCCCTCCGGGTCGGGCACGATCAGGCACGGCTCCGCCAAGTGCAGGCCCAGCAGGACGTCCGGCGGCAGCGCCGGATGCCGCGCCTCGGACCCGTGCTCGCGGAGCGCGACGGCGGCGACCGTGCGGGGCAGCGCCCAGTCCGCCTCCCGCGCCGGACCCCGCAGCTCCTGCGCGGACGCCTCGCCCAGCAGCAGCTCCAGCAGCCGCCGGCGGTGCTCCTGGCGCGCCCCCGCCGCGCGGGCGGCGGCGTCCGCGTGCCCCTCGGCGACGATCGCCGCCACCTGGTTCAGGTAGTCGAGGGCCGCGTTGGCGATGGCCGCGATGTTGGCCGGGCTCGTCCGGTGCCCGAGCCGCTCGGCGCACTCCGTGAGCTGCTCCACCGCGAGGCCCGTCCCGATCCGCGTCGCCGCCTGCCACGCGTCCAGCGTCCGCCCCTCGCTGGCCTCCCCGACGCCGATCTGCCGCCAGAACTCCACCACCTCCGCCGACGGCGCGCCGGGATCGGCCATCAGCTCCAGGAAATGGCCGATGGCGCACTCGACGCCCAGCACCATCGCCTTGGCGTAGCGGGGGTCGTGCGGCCGCACGAACTCCGGCAGCCGCTGCTCGATCCGCCGCACCGCCTCCGCGGCGATGCCCGGCACATGGTCACGGAGATCCTCGGCAATCCGGGCGGCGCCCTCGAACGACAGGTCGAGCTCGATCCGGCGCACCGGCAGACGGACCACCTGGCTGAGGTCGGACATGAGATCTCCTTCGGGGAACGACGTGCAGGGGAGACGGCGCGCCCCCGGCCCGATTACGCGCCTCGGCCGAAAACCCCGGTACGGCCGGATCCGGCCGCGGACGCTCTAGGCTGGCCGGTATGGCGACGGAGGCGACCCCGAAGGCGCGTGCTCGGAAGTGGAAGGACGAGACGAGGCTGGGGCTCGTCCGGCGGGC
This sequence comes from Actinomadura geliboluensis, assembly GCF_005889745.1. Classification (GTDB taxonomy): domain Bacteria; phylum Actinomycetota; class Actinomycetes; order Streptosporangiales; family Streptosporangiaceae; genus Spirillospora; species Spirillospora geliboluensis. The sequence continues at coordinate 8,504 of NZ_VCKZ01000092.1, read as the reverse complement.
GCGCCGGATGAACCGGATCCTGGCCGAGACCTACCCGGACGCGCACTGCGAGCTGAACTTCGGCAGCCCGTTCCAGCTCCTCGTCGCGACCGTCCTGTCCGCGCAGACCACCGACATGCGGGTGAACCTGACGACGCCGGAGCTGTTCGCCAAGTACCCCACGCCTGAAGACCTCGCCGCCGCCGACCCGGAGGACGTCGAGGCGATCCTGAAGCCCACCGGGTTCTTCCGCGCCAAGACCAAGTCGGTGATGGGGCTGTCCGCGGCACTGCGCGACCAGTTCGACGGCGAGGTCCCAGGGCGGCTCGAAGACCTCGTCAAGCTGCCCGGTGTCGGACGCAAGACGGCCAACGTCGTCCTGGGGAACGCGTTCGACGTCCCCGGAATCACCGTCGACACCCACTTCGGCCGCCTCGCACGGCGGTTCCGCTGGACGGCCGAAGACGACCCCGTCAAGGTCGAGCAGGAGATCGGCGAACTCATCCCGCGCAAGGACTGGACGATGCTGTCCCACAGGCTCATCTGGCACGGCCGAAGGATCTGCCATGCCCGCCGTCCTGCCTGTGGTGCGTGCCCGCTCGCGCGCCTCTGCCCGTCGTTCGGTGAAGGGCCGACCGACGAGGAGACCGCCCGCAAGCTCGTCAAGCCAGGGCCGTTCTCATGACGGCCCAAGGCGCAGGGAAGGCGGCGGGAAGTAACGCGGGTGTTCCGGAGTTGGGACGGATGTGACCGAGACCGCCCCCAACACTCCCCACTGGCTCGCCCGCTTCCGTGTCGAAGGCCCCCGGATGCAGGTGCCGCCGATGTTCCGGCCCGCGCCCGCCGCCCGCGCCGCCGCCGTCCTGATCCTGTTCGGCGACGGTCCCGACGGCCCCGACGTGCTGCTCACCGAGCGCGCCGCCACCCTGAACAAGCACGCCGGGCAGCCCGCGTTCCCCGGCGGCCGCATCGACCCCGAGGACGACGGCCCGGTCGCGGCCGCGCTGCGCGAGGCGTGGGAGGAGGCCGGCGTCGAACCGTCCGGCGTGGACGTCCTGTGCACGCTGCCCGAGCTCTACCTGCCCCACAGCGAGCACCGCGTCACGCCCGTCGCCGGCTGGTGGCGCGAGCCGTCGGAGATCGCCCCCGGCCACCCCGGCGAGGTCGCGATGGTCGCGCGCGTCCCGATCGGCGAGCTGGTCGACCCCGCGAACCGGCTGATGATCCGGCACCCGTCCGGCACCAGGCTCGGGCCGGCGTTCCGCGTCCGCGACATGCTCGTCTGGGGGTTCACGGCCGCGCTGCTCATCCAGGTGCTGGACGCCGGGGGCTGGAACCGGCCGTGGGACATGTCTCATGTCGAGGACCTGCCGCCCGAGGACGTGGACCTCGCCTCCCGCGGGTGAGAATCTCAGCTGACAGGCGGGCGGGATCCGCAGGTCACAGCGCCGTATCCGGAGAGCATGGCCATGGTCACGGCCGCGTGTCACCCCTGACGGCTACCCGACGCACCCCAATCTGGTACATCGAGGGGACGTGCGGCGGCGGCGCGGCACTATACGGTTGAGCGGTGCTGCACGACCACGTTCTCGACCTGATCCTGCTCGTGCTCGTCGTGCTGTTCGGAGTCTCGGGCTACCGGCAGGGCTTCATCGTGAGCCTGCTGAGCTTCGCCGGCTTCGTCGGCGGCGGCGTCATCGGCGTGCTGATCGCGCCGCCGATCGCGGAGGCCGCGGTCGACGGCGCCGCGCAGCAGGCCCTGCTCGCCATCGTGGTCGCGTTCCTGTCCGCCACCCTCGGGCAGCTGATCGCCTCCTCGGTCGGCGCCGTCCTGCGCAACCGGGTGACCGGCATGAACGCCCGCACCGCGGACGCGGTCGGCGGCACCTTCGTCAGCGCGATGTCGCTGCTGATCGTCGCCTGGTTCTTCGGCAGCCTGGTCGCCAACTCCGAGTTCAAGCCCGTCCGGACGCAGGTCAAGGGCTCCTCGATCATCAACGGCATCAACGACGTGATGCCCGGGCAGGCGCAGACCTGGTTCACCTCGTTCCAGGGGTTCGTGAAGAGCAGCGAGTTCCCGCAGGTCTTCAACGGCCTCGGCGGCGAGTCGGTGGTGCAGGTGCCGCCGCCGGACGAGTCCGTGCTGAGCACCCGGGGGCTGAAGGCCGCCAAGAACAGCATCGTGAAGGTGGTCAGCACCGCGCCGCAGTGCCAGCGCCGCATAGAGGGCACCGGGTTCGTGTTCGCGCCGCAGCACGTCATGACCAACGCGCACGTCGTCGCCGGGGCGCGCGGCTCCTCGAAGGTGTCGCTGATCAACGGCGACAGCGAGCGCGGGCGGGTCGTCCTGTACGACCCCAAGCGGGACGTCGCCGTGCTGTACGTGCCGGGGCTGCGGGCGCCCGCGCTGCAGTTCGCCAAGGAGGCCCGCGTCCGCGACGACGCGATCATCGCCGGGTTCCCGAAGAACCAGCCGTTCACGCCGGGCGCCGCCCGGATCCGCGCCCGGCAGACGGCGCGCGGCCCGGACATCTACCACTCCGGGCAGGTCAGCCGCGAGATCTACGCCATCCGCGGCAAGGTCGAGCCGGGGAACTCCGGCGGGCCGCTGCTGTCCACGGACGGCCGCGTCTACGGCGTCATCTTCGCGGCGGCGCTGGACACCCCGTCCACCGGCTACGCGCTCACCGCCGAGGAGGTCGCCGCCGACGCGCGCGTGGGTGCCCAGGCCACGACCCCGGTCTCCACCCAGAACTGCTCCGACTGAGGCTGAGCGCCGCTGGGGCGGCGCGTAGGGCTGCTCAGGCCATGGCTGGTCAGTCAGACAAGGGCTGGTCAGAGCGGGGCTGCTTAGGGCAGGGCCGGTCAGGGCAGGTCTGCTCAGAGCAGGGCCGGCCAGGCAGGGCTGGTTAGGGCATGGCCCGTCAGAGCTGGGCCGGTCAGGGCTGGGTCTAGCTCATGCCGTGCTCAGGCCGTGGGGGTGAGGCGGAGGGTGATGGGGCCTTCCTCTGGGCTTGCGGCCAGCTCTCGTGCCTGCTTGACGACTCCCCGTACGTCGATGTTGTGCGGGGCGTCGGTCTCGTAGGGGACGAGGCGTTCGGCGGCGCGGCTCAGGAGCGCTTCGGCGCCGCGTGCGTTTCCCCTGCGAAGGTGGGTTATCCCTACGGCGACCTGTGCCAGCCCCCGCCAGAGCTCCCGTTCGGGCTCAGGAGCGGCCTTCCAGACCGCCTCCAGTACCTCGTGGGCGTGGAACGGGCGGTCGGCGTCCAACAGGCGCTGCGCCTCGGCCAGCGCGTCCGCCGGCGGCATGTCGAGGTCGTCCGGCATGGTGGGGATGCCTGTGGCGCCGTGGGGCAGTGGACGTCCGTAGGCGTCCCGCGGGCGTGCGTTGCGTGGGCGTCCAGACTCGTCCCGATCGCGCATGGCTCCACCGTACGCCCGGGGGTCAGCGTTCCGGCTCCGGGTCGGCCAGCCAGCCGAGCAGCTGCGCGTCGAACGCGCGAGGACGTTCCTGATGGGGGAAGTGACCGGCGCCTTCGATGAGCTTCCACCGGTAGGGGGCGGACACGTAGCGGCCTGAGCCCTGTGCACTGGCCGGGAGGGTGCATGTGTCGAGCGCGCCGTGCAGTTGCAGCGTGGGCACCTGGATGGGGGTGCGCATACGGTGCGCGTAGCGGATGCCGTCCGGACGTGCCTGCGACCGGATCAGCCAACGGTGGTACTCCAGCGCGCTATGGGCCGCCCCAGGGATCTGCACTGCCTTCCGCACGAGCTGCTCTGTGCGCTCGTCAGGCCAGCCTGGCCCGGACCAGTCGTGCAGGAGCTTGCCCACCAGCGCCGCGTCGTCGCGGACAAGGCGCCGTTCAGGCCACAGCGGCACCTGGAAGCCGAACGTGTGCCGCGTCGCCCAGCCCTGGCCGCGCGGGTCCCCGGCGACGGCCTGCCGCAGCCGCAGCGGATGCGGGGCGCTCACCACCGCCAGCCGCTGGACGGTCTTCGGGTGGTAGACGGCCGTCGTCCACGCGAGCAGCCCGCCCCAGTCGTGCCCGACGATGATCGCGTTCGCCTCGCCCAGCGCGCGGACCAGCCCGGCGGCGTCCCGGGCCAGCGTGACCAGGTCGTAGCCGCGCGGCGGCTTGTCGCTGCCGCCGTACCCGCGCAGGTCGACGGCGGCGGCCCGGTAGCCGGCCGCGGACAGCGAGACCAGCTGGTTGTGCCACGACCACCAGAACTCCGGGAAGCCGTGCAGCAGCAGGACGAGCGGGCCCTCGCCGGCCTCGGCGACGTGGAACCGCGTCCCGCCGGCGCTGACCTGCCGGTGGACCCAGGGCCCGTCGACCTCGATCAGCGACGCGTCGTGCCCGGACATGGCGTCGGTCAGCCCGTCGGCTCGAGGCCGGCGCCCTTGCCGCCGGCCTCGATCTCGTCGGAGTCGCCGCGGCGGCGCAGCGCGGTGAAGTCGTCCTTCAGCGTCTTGCGGGTGCGCTTCGCGCCCTCGATCCGCTTGATGAAGCGCTTGGCGAGGAGCATCAGCCCCCCGGCGAGCCCCACGTAGACGATCGAGACGATCAGGAACGCCAGCCACGGCCAGATGCCCAGTTCAGCGAGCCCGAGCGCGAACGAGATCGACAGCAGGATGACGACGAGTCCGCCCATCACCGCGGCGATGGTGACCATCACGCTGCTCAGCGCCGCCTTCTTGGCGTCGGCCTTCAACTCCATCTTGGCCAGGGCCATCTCGGCCCTGACAAGGTCGGAGACGTTGCCCGACGCCAACGCGACCAGCTCGCCGACGGACTTGTCCTCCATGCGCTCGCCCGGTAGTGCCTCGGACATATCGCTTTACTCCTTAGTCCGGGCGCGCGCGCACACGCACCCTTCTCCGGAAGACGACGGCCGCGGCCGCCGAGGCGAGAACGCTCGCGATCAGGACCGCAGTCGTCACTCTCTCGAATTGTGACGGGTCGGTATAGGCCAAACCGCCGATCAGCAGCGAAACGGTGAAACCCACCCCGGCGAGGAGCGCGACCCCCGCGATCTCATGCCAGTGCAGGTCCTCACCGAGCGTCGCCAGGTTGAGCTTGACCGCCGCCCACGCGCCGCCGAAGACCCCCAAGAACTTACCGATCACCAGTCCGGCGATCACGCCGAGGGCCACCCGGTCGGTGAACACGGCGCCCAGCTGGGACGCGCCGAGCCCGACACCGGCCGACACGAAGGCGAACACGGGCACGGCCACGCCGGCCGAGAACGGCCGGAGGAAGTGGTCGGCGCGCTCCGCGTTGGTGGCCCGTCCGTCAGGGGTCTCCTTGGGGCTGGTGAGCATCCCCAGGGCCACGGCGGCGACCGTGGCGTGGATCCCGCTCCGCTGTAGGAAGTACCAGGCCAGGAGGGCGATGGGCACGTACGCCCATGGTGAGCGGAAGTTCTTTCGCTGCAGCGCCCCATAGACGACGATGAGGAACACCGCGAGGCCCAGGAACAGCCAGTGCAGGGTGTCCGTGTAGAAGAGCGCGATGATGCCGATGGCTATCAGGTCGTCCACCACGGCCAGCGTCAGCAGGAACGCGCGCAGGGGCGCCGGGCATGAGGTGAACGTCACGGCGAGGACGGCCAGCGCGAACGCGATGTCCGTCGCCGTCGGCACGGCCCAGCCCCGCAACGCCCCCGGTTCCCCCGCGCTCACCATGAGGAAGATGAGCGCGGGCATCACCACACCGGCCGCCGCCGCTATCACCGGCAGGGCCGCGTCCCGCGGGTTGCGGAGTTCGCCGTGCGTCAGTTCCTCGCGCAGTTCAAGCCCGGCGATGAAGAAGAACACCGCCAGCAGACCGCTCGACGCCCAGTGCTGCACGTCCATGTGCCCGAGGTGCAGCCAGTGCGGGCTGATCTCGAACGTGCGGAGGCTCTCGTAGGCGTCCGCCCAGGGAGTGTTGGCCCACACCAGCGCGGCGACCGCCGCCAGCAGCATGACGACCCCGCCGATCGTCTCCATGCGCAACGCGCTGGCGACCTGCGCGCTGTAGCGGACGGTTGGGCGGACAGGCCACGTCGCGGCGACGCGGCGCCTCATGGTCGGGCGCGCCATGCGAAAACCCCCGGGAAGGTGGCGGACGGTCGGTCAAGGCACGGCCCGTACACCACGACGGGACGTCCCTGCCGACCAGACTTCCCGGCGCACCAGAGGACATTTTACCTGCTGGATCGTCCCGTCCGCCAAGCCGGGCCTCCTCCTGCGACGCGGAACGGCCCGCGCCCAGGGTGGGCGCGGGCCGTTCTCACGGTGCGGCGAGGGACGCCGGCGGCGGTCAGTCGTCGGACTTGGCGGCGGGGAGCTTCTCCGCGATCAGGTCCATGACCGTGCTGTCGGCCAGCGTCGTGACGTCACCGATGCTGCGGTTCTCGGCGACGTCGCGGAGCAGCCGTCGCATGATCTTCCCGGAGCGGGTCTTCGGCAGCTCCGGGACGATCATGATCTGGCGCGGCTTGGCGATCGGGCCGAGCGTCTTCGACACGTGCTCGCGGAGCTCGCGCAGGAAGTCCTCGCCCTCCACGTCGCCGCCCGCGTCGCCGCGCGGGATGACGAACGCGACGATCGCCTGCCCGGTCACCGGGTCGGTCGCGCCGACGACCGCCGACTCGGCGACCTTCGGGTGCGCCACCAGCGCCGACTCCACCTCCGTCGTGGAGATGTTGTGCCCGGACACGAGCATGACGTCGTCCACGCGGCCGAGGAGCCACATGTCGCCGTCCTCGTCCTTCTTGGCGCCGTCACCGGCGAAGTACAGGCCCTCGAACCGCGACCAGTACGTCTTGACGTACCGCTCGTCGTCGCCCCAGATCGTGCGGAGCATGCCCGGCCACGGCTCCCGGACCACCATGAACCCGCCGCCGCCGTTCGGCACCGACCGGCCCTGGTCGTCCACCACGTCCGCGGCGATGCCGGGCAGGGGACGCATCGCCGCCCCCGGCTTCGCCGCGGTGACGCCCGGCAGCGGGCTGATCATGATGGCGCCGGTCTCCGTCTGCCACCACGTGTCGACCACCGGCGTCCGGTCGGCGCCGATGTTCTTGCGGTACCAGATGTAGGCCTCCGGGTTGATCGGCTCGCCGACCGACCCGAGGACGCGCAGGGACGACAGGTCGTACTGCGCGGGGATGTCGTCGCCCCACTTCATGAAAGTACGGATCGCCGTGGGCGCCGTGTAGAAGATGGACACCTTGTACTTCTGGATGACGTCCCACCAGCGCCCCCGGTTGGGGGTGTCAGGGGTTCCCTCGTAGATGACGCTGGTCGACCCGTTGGCGAGCGGGCCGTACACGATGTAGGAGTGCCCGGTCACCCAGCCGATGTCGGCCGAGCACCAGTAGACGTCCGTCTCTGGCTTGAGGTCGAACACGGCCCAGTGCGTGTAGGCGCACTGCGTCAGGTAGCCGCCGGTGGTGTGCAGGATGCCCTTCGGCTTACCCGTCGTCCCGGAGGTGTACAGAATGTACAGGGGGTGCTCCGAGTCCATGGGCTCGGCGGTGTGCTCCTCGCTCTGCCGTTCCACGACGTCGTGCCACCACAGGTCGCGGTCGTTCTCGGCGACCTGCTCGCCGGTGCGGCGCACCACGAGGACGTGCTCGATCGTCGGCGTCTGCGCGACGGCCTCGTCCACGATGCCCTTGAGGTCGGACGGCTTGCCGCGCCGGAACCCGCCGTCCGCGGTGATGACGAGCTTGGCCTGCGCGTCGTCGATGCGGGTCCGGAGGGCCTCGGACGAGAAGCCGCCGAACACCACCGAGTGGGTCGCGCCGATGCGCGCGCACGCCAGCATCGAGATCGGCAGCTCGGGAATCATCGGCAGGTAGATCGCCACCCGGTCGCCCTTGCGCACGCCCAGTTCGAGCAGGGCGTTGGCGGTCTTGTTCACCTCGCGCTGGAGGTCGGCATAGGTGAGCGTACGGGTGTCCCCCGGCTCACCCTCCCAGTGGTAGGCGACCTTCGCTCCCCGCCCGGCCTCCACATGCCGGTCGACGCAGTTGTAGGCGACGTTCAGCTCGCCGCCCACGTACCACTTGGCGAACGGGGGATTGCTCCAGTCCAGGACCTCGTCCCACCGCTTGGTCCAGGTGAGGCGCTCGGCCTGCTCGGCCCAGAAGCCCAGGCTGTCCTCCGCGGCCTGCTCGTAGGCGTCGGCCTTGACGTTGGCGGAGGCGGCGAGATCGGCGGGCGGGGCGAAGCGGCGCGTCTCCTGCAGAAGGTTCGACAGTGTCTCTTGGCTCTGGCTCAACGCGAACTCCTTGCTAGGTGATGCGGGGTCGCCCGGTATCCCCACTTCACCAGGAACATCCCGGTCTTCACAAGGCCGGACCCCCTGAAGTGGAAGACGAACGCGACCGGCTCCCACGACTCGGGCATGTTGTGATCCCCGACACGACTGGCCTTCCCAGGTCCACTATCCGGGAACCGTCTCCGTTCTACGCCTCCCCGGCGCCTTACGCGAGCGCCCAGGCGCGCCCTCCCCTTGGTCCGCCTGGGC
>NZ_VCKZ01000584.1 GCF_005889745.1 Actinomadura geliboluensis | reverse complement strand
AGGCGAGGGGCCGGGGCGTCGGGGTATTCGGAAACGGCGCACGTGATCTGATCGTCTGCGTCGATGCACCACACGCCGCGCCCGGGAAGGGCGACGGTAACCACAACGCCGGCGAAAGGGCGTTCCTGGTGGTTGACCAGTCTCAGCGCCAAGTGCGCCGCGGGATGCTCCTCCAGTTGCGCGGCGGTGGTGCCGCGAAGGACCTCTTGCATCCGGGTCAGGTAGTCCTCGATCTGCTTCGCATACTCCTCCGGTGTGCGTGGGTCATCGGTCGAGGCCGCGCGGCGTGGGACGAAGAGCGGTCTAACCGGCCGTCCGTCCTGTGTCGGCGGCTGGTAGCGGGCGGCGAGCAGTTCCTGGCGTTGCTCGACGATGAGTTCGGCGAGGCGCACGTCGTCCAGGGGCGCGGTCTCGATGCTCTGCCGGTCGGCGACGACCTCGGCGTCCAGTTGGACCGCAGGTGCCGAGCAAGCCCGGCGCAACAGCATGTCGCGCTCGTCGCGGTTGGCTCGCTCGGTCTCCCCGGGGCGGCGGACGAAGATCGTCCCTTCGTTGAACCCGTGGGACGTGGTAACCGGTCCGCATGCGGTCTGCTTGGTGCGGGTAACGAACAGATCCTTCATCAGGAAGTGGATCGTGTCGCCGGGTGCGGGTGGAGCGACTTCAATCACCAGAACCTGCGCGCCGTCCACGTCGATGTAATCGGGGTTCCAGGTGATCTTGGTGCCCAGGTAGGGACGCAAGCTCTGGGACAGGACTTGCGGATCCACCGCCGTCACCCCGTGCAGCTGGTTCGGTTCTACGCCGACGAGTAGGTAAGCGTTGCCCTTACACCAGCGTACGGCGTCCTGGGGATCACGGTTGGCGAAGCCCAGTATCTGCTTGACCAGGTGCAGCTTGCCCTTGTCGCTGTCGAGGTCCAGCCTGCTCTTCCATTCGATCCACAGCGTCTCGTCATAGTCGCCGGCCGCGTGCACGGCCCGGGCCAGCCGCAGTAGCTCACTGGGGCGGCGGAATGGTTCCGACAAATCGTCCAGGGGGAACGGCATGAACCCCAAGGCTACGCCGCAACCATCCTCATTTCGGTGAACTGGCCACCTATCGCCGGCTGTGTCCTTGACGGCCCTCCAGGCGGCTACAGCGAGGGCGGACAGCAGGTGCGCAGCTAGTCCTGCAGTTCGGACAGCGTATGGGCGATGGAGGTGTGTCGCTGCGGACCTGCTTGCTGGCCTTGCGAGAGGTCAGCAGCTCGCCGCGGTGCAGCAGCGCCAGCTCCTAGGAGGCGTTGGCCTGATCGAGGTCCAGGCGCTCGGCGACTGTGAGTTCGATCGGCGTCGGCGACGAACTTCCAGCATCTGGCTGTCGCTGGTCGGCGGTCAGAGCCTTGAGGAAGTCCCGCGCACCGGCTCCAAGCTGAACCGCCGCCACACCGCAACCGGGCTCAGCTCCACGCCGCCATCCTGCCTGGGCGGCTTCAGGCTGGCGAATCGAGGGCCTGGAGTCTGGCGACCGCTTGGTCGCGGGTGAGCAGCTGCAGGTGGTGGTCGGGCAAGCGCCTAGGGCCGTCATGGTCGATGAAATGGGTGGGTCCGTACGGCCAGGGGCCGTGGAACAGTGTGATGAGGTCCGTTGAGGGCTGGTTCTCTAGTGTTTGGTGGACGACGTCGGAGTCGGCTCCCGGTGTGGCCAGCCACAGGATTGGTCTCTGCTCCATCGGTCCAGCGGTGGTGATGCTTTGAGGTCTGCTCTCCAGATGCTCGATCGTGTCCTCCAGGGTGTCGGTGAAGTGCAGGACCGAGGTGAAGGACGCCGAGAGCCAAGAGGTTGCGGTGCCGAGTAGCCGCTCCAGATCGGGACGTGCGATTACGACACTGGATCCCTCAGTGCTACGGGTAAGGGCGTCGACCAGCACGGTACGTAGGAGACGTTGGGCACCCGGACCGATGACGCCGGCGCCCTGGGGGTGACTGAAGGCACGTGCGAGGAAGGGCTTGGGGCAGCACGTGCCCCGCGTGCGTCGCTGGATGGCGAGGCTGGTGAGTCGGCGGGCCAGGGGCGTGTGCGTGGCATTGCGCAGTCGAATCATTCTCACTCCGGTCGATCGGTGGTGGGGCGCCTTGATCAAACAGGGTTCTGCCAGGTCACGGAGCTGATCGAAACGCCTCATGGTGGTAAGTGATCAGGGCTCACCAGGCTGCTTCGAGGGCACTGGATCCCTGGAACCGCTGATCTCAGCGCCCTGTGGGAGCTGCAGCATCGGTAGCCGGACGGCCGATGGCGACTCTGCTCATTGACGCCAAACGCTCATCCACCATTCTGGCCACGCTTCTCACTTGCATCGATACTCTCTGTCATGGGAGGTGTGAGTGAGTACGGAGGTTGAACAGACAGCCGCCAGGCTGCTGAAGGGGATCGTTGCGGACGAGTTGCTCGGCCCTTACACACGGCTGCTGGCCTCGGACGGCTGCCTGCCGTCCGAGGCCGCTGACGTGCTCGGCGGGCCACAGATCGTGGAGGCGTTGAAGGAGGCCGGGCTGGCCTATGTCATGCCGTTGGGGATGGCCGTTTCCCCGCGCCTGGTTGCCACCGCCCCGGATCTGGCTTTGCAGGGAGCGCTCGCGGCGCTGTCCCGCAAGCTGGTCGCCGATCAAGAGCGGTTGCTGGACGGTCAGCGTCGCATGGTCGAGATGCATCCCTTCCCCGGAGTCATGGAAGGCCAGGCCAGTCAGCTGGTACGCATCCTCACGGACCGCACCGAGATCACCGACACCTCCCGCTCGCTGCTGGGAACAGCCCGGCGTCACTGGCTGACCTTGGAGAACTTCGCCATGGAACGGCCTTTGGAGGAGCTGGCCGGAATGCCGCCCCTCCCCACCTTCGAAGGCAAGGTCGCAAGCCGGACCATCTACCAGGCCTCATGCGCCGAACATCCCGTGGGCATCAAGATCATCGAAATGCACACCGGGGCCGGTGAAGAGGCCAGGATCCTGCCCGAGATCGGCATGAAGATGAAGCTGGCCGACGAGGCGGTCGCGTTGGTCCCGCTGACCCCGACCGGACTGCCCGGCGCCCTGCTGATCAAGTCCCCGGTGATCGTCGCCGCGTTGCGCGAGTATTTCGAACTGCTCTGGGAGCGCGCGGTCCCGCTCGGCGACGCCGCGCCGGAGATGCCGCTCAAGCCGGTCCAGATGGCGATCCTGCGGATGCTGGCGCAGGGAATGACCGATGACGGGATCTCCCGGCGGATCGGCATGAAGACCAGCAGCGTGCGGCGGCACGTCAGCACCATCGGTAAACACCTCGGCGCCACCAGCCGCATCGCGATGGGCGCCGCGGCCGCCCGGCGCGGCTGGATCGACTGACCCCTATCCCGTCTGGAGAGCAGTAGCGATGCCCGACTACGTCGATTTCGTGCCCACCGAACGCTTCCGCGGGGAGGTGGCCTTGTCGCCGGATGCCAAGACCGTCGCCTATTGCAGCAACGCCGCCGGATCCTTCGACCTGTGGACGATCCCTGCCGCCGGCGGGACACCGCGCCGGTTGACCCGGCTCGCGGGCCAGGCGGTGCGGCAGATCGCGTGGTGGCCGGACGGTGAGGGCCTGATCTTCACCGCCGACCGCAACGGCGACGAGCAGTACCGCATCTACCGCATCGGCGCAGACGGCCAAGACCTCACCGAAATTAGTACCGGCCCGGACTGCCAGCGAGTCTTGGCAGACGTCCCGTTCGATGTGCATGGCCGGTATCTGCTCTATGCGGCCAACGACCGTGATCGCACCGTGCAGGACATTCTTATCCGGGACCTGGCCGACGGCGCCGAACGCCGCATCGTCCCCCCGGACGGAGTCAACTTCACGCCGGCACGCACCTCACCCGATGGGCGGTGGCTGTTGGCTGCTGGTGGCCGGTCCAACACCGACATCGCCACCTACCTCCTCGACCTCTCCAAGCCCGACAGCCAAGCCGTATGCGTCACCGCCGAACACGGAACGGGCTACTTCGTCCCAGGACCGTGGACACCGGACTCGACCGCCTTCTACCTGTGCACCGACACCTGGGGCGAGTTCACCTCCATCGGCCGCTACACCCTGAAGAACGCCTCCCTAACCCGTATCACCCGTGACAGTTGGGATATCGAGCACATTGAAGCCGCCGGCGACATCCTCGTCTGGTCCATCAATCAGGGCGGACGATCCGTACTGCGTGCCGCGCGGAACGGCGCCGAGTTCCCGCTCGCGGACATCCCGCAGGGAGTCATCGATGCGATCTCGCTCAGCCCGGACGGTGAACGGACCGTCCTGGAGATCGACACGGCGACCCGGCCCAGCGAGATCGGCGTACTCGACGAGACGAGCCGCTGCTGGGCGCCGTCGTGCAGGTCGCGCTCGATGCGGCGGCCACCGACGGTGACCTGCTCCAGCG
>NZ_VCKZ01000583.1 GCF_005889745.1 Actinomadura geliboluensis | reverse complement strand
ACCCGGGAGACCGAGATACCCTCACCGTCGAGCGGCGGGGGGCCGTTCCGGCTGGGGCGCAGATCGGTGGTCATCGTCGTGCGCCTCCTTTCCGAGGACGGGACGGTGCGGGGAGAGCGGAGAGGGGAACGGCGGCGGCGCCGGCGGGGAGGTATCGGCGCGGCGCCGCCGCCGTGGTCACGGGTCGCCGGGGGTTACCTGGCGGCCTTCTTGGCCTCCTCCACCGACTTCGCCCAGGCGTCGGCCGGCTTCTGCCTGCCCTGGCCCACGGAGATCAGGACGTTCTCGACCGCGGCCCGCACGTCCTCGTTCTTCGGCCCGAGGTGGACCGGCTTCACGCCGGCCGCCAGCTCACCGAAGATCTTGCCGACCGGGGCGTCGCCGAAGTAGGCGCTCTTCGCTCCCGCGACCGCCGGGTCCTGCGCCGCCTGCGGCGAGGACGGGAAGACGTTCGCGGCCTTGTAGGCGGCCACCTGGCCCTCGGGGGAGGTCAGGAACTTGGCCAGCTCGGCGGCGGCCTTCGCGTGCTTGGTCTGCTTGGGCACGGCGAGCCACGAGCCGCCCCAGTAGCCGGCGCCGCCCGGGGTCTTGGCGACGTCCCACTTGCCCTTGCCGAAGTCGCCGGAGAACTCCTCGATGCCGCCGAGCATCCAGGACGGGCACGGCAGGGCGGCGAAGGTGTCCCGCTTGAGGGCGGTCTGCCACGGCGGGGTGAAGATCGACATGTCCGCGGTGAGCTTGTTCTCCGCGAACTTCAGCGACGTGTCGAACGCCTGCTTGACGGCGGGGTTGCCGTCGTAGACGAGGTTGTCGCTCTTGTCGAAGAAGCTGTAGCCGGGCCCGTTGCCGGCGTTCTGCAGGACGGTGGCGCGGAACACGGCGGTCGGCCCGTCCAGCCACTTGGTGCCGGGCACCTTCTCCTGGAACTTCTTGCCGGTCTCCAGGAACTGGTCCCAGGTGGCCCAGAGCTCGCCGACCTTGTCGCGCTCGGTGGGCAGGCCGGCCTTCTTGAACAGGTCCTTGCGGTAGCACATGGCGAGCGGGCCGATGTCGGTGCCGAGGCCGACGAGCTGCTTGCCGTCGGGGGTGAGGCCCATCTGCCACTTCCACGGCAGGAAGTTCTTCTCCAGGTCCTTGCCGCCGTGGTCGAAGAGGTTGACGAACTTCGTCTTCTGCTGCATGTAGAGCGGGAGGATGCCCTCCTCCAGCATGACGACGTCGCCCGCGCCGCTGCCGGTGGCCATCCACTGCTGGATGCGCGGCTTGTACTCGTCCAGCGTGGAGACCTTGCGCTGCTTGATCTTGACGTTCGGGTGGGACTGCTCGTACTGCTTGTAGAGCGCGTCGTAGCCCGGCTCACCGAAGACGTCGACGGTGAGCTCGACCGGCCCGCTGTCGGAGCCTCCCTCGTCGTTGTCGTCGCCGCCGCACGCGACGGCGAGGCCGCCGACGAGTACCGCCGCCATCGCCGTACTCAGTCCGCGCCGCATGATGGCCCTCATGGCGGACCCCTCTCAGGTTGTGTCTTGCAGTGGTGTGGGAGCGCTCCCACGAAGGAAAGACCGTGACGGGGCTCACTGTCAATGCGCCGAAACATAACCGTTACAACAACCTGTCCGCCGGGGCAGGGCGGTCAGACCCCGCCCGACGACCGGTCAGACACCGGTCAGCCCGCCCCGACCAGGCGGGTCACCCCTCCTGGACGGGCGAGAGCCGGGCCGGCGCCGGAGCCGGCGCCGTGGACCGCCGGACGACCAGCTCCGGCCGGTAGAGCAGCTCCGTGCGGGGCGCGCGGTCGCCGCGGATCTCGTCCAGGACGGTGCTCACCGCGGCCATCGACATCTCCCGCACCGCCTGCCGGACCGTCGTCAGCGGCGGGTCGAGGTAGGCGGTCAGGAGCGAGTCGTCCATGCCGGTGACGGACACATCCTCGGGCACCTGCAGCCCGCGCGCCCGCGCCGCCCGGATCGCGCCGAGCGCCATGATGTCGTTGCCGCCGCAGATCGCCGTGCACCCCGCGTCCAGCAGCGTGGACGCCGCCGCCTGCCCGCCCTCCACCGTGTACATGGTGTTGACGATCAGCTCGTCCACCTCGGCCGAGGAGAGGCCGGTGTGCGCGGCCATCCCGCGCCGGAACCCCTCGGTCTTGCGCCGCGTCGGCACGTACACGTCCTGGCCGATCGCGAGCCCGATCCGGCGGTGGCCCATAGCGGCCAGGTGCGCGACGATCGCCTCCATCGACGCCACGTCGTCGTTCGAGATGTACGGCGCGTCGATGTCGGGCCGGTACCCGTTCACCAGCACGATCGGCAGCGCCTGCTCCAGCAGCCGCGCGTACCGCGCCCGGTCGGAGTTGGCGTTGGCGTGCAGGCCGTTGACGAAGATGATCCCCGCGACGCCGCGCTCCAGCAGCATCTCGATGTAGTCGTCCTCGGCGACGCCGCCCGGCGCCTGCGAGCACAGCACCGCCATGTACCCGTGCCGGGCGAGCGCGCTCTCGATGACCTCGGCGAACGCCGGGAAGATCGGGTTGGTCAGCTCGGGGATGATCAGCCCGATCAGCCCGGCCCGCCGCTGGCGCAGCTTGGCCGGGCGCTCGTAGCCGAGCACGTCCAAGGCGGTCAGCACCGCCTGGCGCGTGGTCGGGGACACGCCCGGCTTGCCGTTGAGCACGCGGCTCACCGTCGCCTCGCTCACCCCGGCGTGCGCCGCGATGTCCGCCAGGCGTGTCGTCATGGGTTTCAAGTTATCCCTCCTCGACGTCCCACCACAGGGCGGTGTCCGGGGGCAGGTCCAGGTGGCCGCCCTCCAGCCGGACCGGTCCGCTCGCGAGGAGCGGCGTGCCGCGCGCGGGGAGCCGCACCGTCCCGCCGCCCGTGTTGACCGCGCACCCGAGCCGCCTCCCCCCGCTCTCCCGGACGAAGACAAGTGTGCCGGGTGGGGCCGACTCCCAGCGCAGTCCGCCGTCGCCGAGCGCGGGGTGCTCGCGGCGCAGCCGCAGCGCCTCGCGGTAGAGGGCGAGCATGGAGCCGGGGTCGGCGCTCTGCGCGGCCACGGTGAGGTCGCGCCAGCCCGTCGGGATCGGCAGCCAGGACGCGGGGCCCGCGCCGAACCCGAACGGGGGCTCCTCGCCCTCCCACGGCAGCGGGACGCGGCAGCCGTCGCGGCCGGCGCCCTCGCCGCGCAGCCGCTGCGGGTCCTGCTGGAACTCCTCCGGCAGGTCGAGGACCTCCGGCAGGCCCAGCTCCTCGCCCTGGTAGACGTAGGACGAGCCGGGCAGCGCGAGCGTGAGCAGCGCCGCCGCGCGGGCGCGACGCAGCCCGGTCTCGCCGCCGCCGTACCGGGTGACGTGCCGCTTCACGTCGTGGTTGGACAGCACCCAGGTCGCGGGCGCGCCGACCTCCGCCGCGGTGCGGATCGACTCCTCGATCACCTCGCGCAGCGGAGCGGCGTCCCACGGCGCGGTCAGGTAGTGGAAGTTGAACGCCTGGTGCAGTTCGTCCGGGCGGGTGTAGTGGGCGAGGCGCTGCGGGGTGGGCGCCCACGCCTCGGCGACGGCGATCCGCTCGCCGCCGTAGGAGTCGAGCAGGCGCCGCCACTCGCGGTGGATGTCGTGCACCGCGTCCTGGTCGAAGTACGGCAGGACGGCCGTGCCGAGCATCTCGACCTGGTTCGGGTGGCCGACGTCCGGCAGCCCGGGGGCCTTGGCCATGCCGTGCGCGACGTCCACGCGGAAGCCGTCCACGCCGAGGTCGAGCCAGAACGTCAGGATGTCCGCGAACTCGGCGCGGACCTCGGGGTTCTCCCAGTCCAGGTCGGGCTGCTCGGGCGCGAACAGGTGCAGGTACCACTGGCCGTCCGGCAGCCGGGTCCAGGCGGGGCCGCCGAACACCGACTCCCAGTCGTTGGGGGGCTCGGCGCCGTCCGGGCCGCGCCCGTCCCGGAAGATGTAGCGGGCGCGCTCGGGGGAGCCCGCGGGCGCGGCGACCGCCGCCCGGAACCAGGCGTGCCGGTCGGAGGTGTGGTTGGGCACGACGTCCACGATGATCCGCAGGCCGTGCGCGTGCGCGTCGGCGATCAGCCCGCGGGCGTCGGCGAGGGTGCCGAACAGCGGGTCGACGTCGCGGTAGTCGGCCACGTCGTAGCCGAAGTCGGCCATCGGCGAGACGTAGAACGGGGTCAGCCACAGCGCGTCCACGCCGAGTCCGGCGAGGTAGGGGAGCCGGGAGCGGACGCCGGGCAGGTCGCCGACGCCGTCGCCGTCGGAGTCGGCGAAGCTGCGCACGTACACCTGGTAGATGACGGCGTCGCGCCACCAGCGGGTGCCCTCCTCCGGGTGGGAGGCGTGGACGAGCAGGGTGTCCTGGGTCATGAACATCCTTCGAATCGGGAGCCTGCGAGGTGCGGGTGCGGATGGGGGTGGGGG
>NZ_VCKZ01000091.1 GCF_005889745.1 Actinomadura geliboluensis | reverse complement strand
GGGGGGTCGTCCCCCCAGAGTGGTACTGATCCGGTTTCGCCTCCGGTTTCGGTTCCGGCGCGGGCTCCGGTTCCGGGGCTTCTTCCGGCGCGTCCTGGCGGCGGCCCCATGCCTGGTCCTCGTCGGGCCAGGCGGCGCCATCGGCCGGCTGGTCGGGGTAGGCGAACTGCGGCTGGTACTGCTCCTGCGGCTGGTACTGGTACGCGTACTGGTCCGGGCTCTGGGAGCGCGCCGACCGTGCCCCGATGGGGCGGGCGAGGCTGAAACCGACCACGAACAGGGACGCCACGACCGCGAGGTACCAGCCGTAGCGGACGGTGATCTGGTAGCCGAGGTCAAGGCCGGTCTCGGGGAGGTCGTCGCGGACGTCCCCGAGCCGCAGCACGAAGATGCCGCACACCAGCAGGGCCAGCGTGCCGGGGACGGCGGCGAGCCCGCCGATCCGCGCGTCCCGGCCGATCAGGTCCCAGCAGGCGAGCGCGATCGCGATGACCGCCAGCACCGGGACGGCGAGGACCATGTCGTCGGCGTCGATGCCGGCGACGCTGCCGAGGTCGCGGCTGAGCGTGCGGCCGAACAGCTCGACGGCGACCGCGGCGTGCGCCCACGGCAGGAACGCCGACACCAGCAGCGCCGACGCGGCGGCGATCAGCGCGAGGATCCACAGGGCACCACCGCGCGCCGGGGCCGGCTCCGGTGCGGCGTACGCGTCCGGGGCGGGCTCGCCGGCGGGCGGCGGGTAGCCGTCGACGGGCGGCAGGAAGGACGGGCGCGGCTGCGCGCGGCCCGCGTCGGAACCCAGGTCACCGGTCATGAACCCAGCGTAAAGGCAGGACGCGCCTGGACCGGGACGGCCACGGCGGCGGCGCCGGGTCGGTACTTTGGACAGAGTCCGTTATGGGAGGAGATCCCCGGTGTTGCTCGTTTTCGGGCTGACGGCGGTGTTCCGTACCGTCAGCGAGGGGACGTTCCACTGCCCCCAGTGCGGCGGCGACCGCGCCTACCGCAGGCGCGCCGGGCGCCGCTGGCTCTCGGTGTTCTTCGTCCCGATGGTGCCGCTGTGGCGGCTCTCCCACGCGGTGGAATGCCGCACCTGCAAGGGCCGGTTCCCGGTCGCGGCGCTGCGCACGCCGACCGCGCGGCAGCTGGGGGAGACCCTGGCCGCGGGCATGCGGGCGGCCGCCGCCCTGGTGCTGCGGGCCGGCGACCCGGCCGCCCCCGCGGCCCGCGCCCGCGCGATCGCCACCGTCAGCGGGTACGGCGAGCCCGACTACGACGCCGCCGCGATCGACGCCGACCTCGCGCTGCGCCGCACGTTCCTGCAGCGGGAGGTCGTGCACGCCGGCACGCAGCTCGCGGTGGAGGCCAAGGAGTGGTTCCTCGCGCAGGCCGTCCGGATCGGGCTGGCGGACGGGCCGCTCGGCGACGGCGAGCGGCAGGCCCTGCACGGCATCGCCGACCTGCTCGGCATGTCCCCGGCGTACGCGCTGGGCGTGATCGTGACCACCGAGGGCGCGGCGCGCTGACATGCCCGCCGCCGGAACGGCGCTCGTCCGGGCTCCCGGCCCGCGGATCGCCGAGGGCATCGTCACCCACGCGACCCGCCGCCCGGTGGACGCCGCGCTCGCGGCTCGCCAGCACGCCGCCTACGTCGCGGCGCTGCGCTCGGCGGGCTGGTCGGTGCGCGCCGTGCCGCCCGCCGACGACCTGCCCGACGCCGTGTTCGTCGAGGACGCCCTGGTCGTCGCCGGCGACCTGGCGATCGTGTGCCGGTCCGGGGAGGAGCGCCGCCGGGGCGAGCTGCCGGGCGCCGAGCGCGCGGCGCGCGAGCTGGGCCTGCGGATCGAGCGGATCGAGCCGCCCGGCACCCTGGACGGCGGCGACGTGCTGAGCGTCGGCGGCACCGTCTACGCGGGCCGCGGCGCCCGCACCAACGAGGAGGGCATCTGCGCGCTGGCGCGGCTGCTGGGCGGGCGGCGGGTCGTGCCGGTGGACACCCGCGGCTGCCTGCACCTGAAGTCGGCGGTGACCGCGCTGCCGGACGGCGGCCTGATCGGCCGGCCCGAACTGGTGGACACCTCGGCGCTGCCGAGCCTGCGCGTCGCGCCCGAACCGGCGGGCGCCCACGTGGTGCCGCTCGGGCCCGACCACGTCCTGATGGCGGCCTCGGCGCCGCGCACGGCGGCGCGGCTGGCGGCGGACGGGCTGCGCGTCACCAGCGTGGACATCAGCGAGTTCGAGGCCCTCGACGGCTGCGTGACCTGCCTCTCCGTCCTCGTCCCCTGACCGTCCGGGGGGAATGCCCCGCGCGCCGGGAGGCGTTGCGATGAGACGGAGGAGGCCGCTGTTGTCTCAACATGCGGACCTGGGTTTCCGCAACCCGGATGGCATCTGTTACGTTGGCGGACGTGTTGCGTGAGCTGCTCCTCCTTAGCGGCCGCAGCGGGGGCCTGTAAGACAGGTCGGCTCCCTCGCTGCGGGACTTTGACGTGGACGTCGGCCGCGAGGTTCGAGCAGAGAGATCTCAACGGATGTATCCGCAACAGCAGTCCTCCGGTATGCCCTTCCAGCGCTACCGCCCCTTCGCCCCGGTCAAGCTGTCCGACCGCACCTGGCCGGACGCCGTCATCACCGAGGCGCCGCGCTGGTGCGCGGTCGACCTGCGGGACGGCAACCAGGCGCTGATCGACCCGATGGACGCCCACCGCAAGCTCAAGATGTTCGAGCTGCTGGTACGGATGGGCTACAAGGAGATCGAGGTCGGCTTCCCGGCGGCGAGCCAGACCGACTTCGACTTCGTCCGGCAGATCATCGACGAGGGCCGGATCCCCGACGACGTCGTCATCCAGGTGCTGACCCAGGCCCGCCCGGAACTGATCGAGCGGACCTTCGAGTCGGTGCGCGGCGCCAAGCAGGCCATCGTGCACCTGTACAACTCGACCAGCACGCTGCAGCGCCGCGTCGTGTTCGGGCAGGACCGGGACGGCATCACCGCGATCGCCGTCGAGGGCGCCAAGCTGTGCGCCAAGCTCGCCGAGGACATGGGCGACACCGAGATCTACTTCCAGTACTCGCCGGAGTCGTTCACCGGGACCGAGCTGGAGTACGCCGTCGAGGTCTGCAACGCCGTCAACGACGTGTGGAAGCCGACCCCGGACCGCAAGGTCATCGTCAACCTGCCGGCGACCGTCGAGATGGCGACGCCGAACGTGTACGCCGACCAGATCGAGTGGATGAACCGGAACCTGGCCTACCGGGACTCGGTCGTCCTGTCGCTGCACCCGCACAACGACCGCGGGACGGCCGTCGCCGCCGCCGAGCTCGGCTACATGGCGGGCGCCGACCGCATCGAGGGCTGCCTGTTCGGCAACGGCGAGCGCACCGGCAACGTCTGCCTGGTCACCCTCGGCCTGAACCTGTTCACCCAGGGCGTCGACCCGCAGATCGACTTCTCCGACATCGACGAGATCCGGCGGACCGTCGAGTACTGCAACCAGCTGCCCGTCCACGAGCGGCACCCCTACGGCGGCGACCTGGTCTACACCGCCTTCTCCGGCTCCCACCAGGACGCCATCAACAAGGGCTTCGACCACCTGCGGCGCGACGCCGAGGCCGCCGGGACCCCGGTGGAGGCGTACCGCTGGGAGGTCCCGTACCTGCCGATCGACCCGCACGACGTCGGCCGGACGTACGAGGCCGTGATCCGGGTGAACAGCCAGTCCGGCAAGGGCGGCGTCGCCTACATCATGAAGACCGAGCACTCCCTGGAGCTGCCGCGCCGGCTGCAGATCGAGTTCTCCCGGGTGGTGCAGGAGCACACCGACAGCGCCGGCGGCGAGGTCACGCCGGAGCGGATGTGGGAGATCTTCGAGGCGGAGTTCCTCGGCAACGGGCCGCGCGCCGGGCTGCTGGCGCACCGCGCCACGTCCCGGGTGGACGAGAAGGACGCGCTCAGCTGCGACGTCCGCGTCGACGGCGAGATCCGCGAGATCGAGGGCGTCGGCAACGGCCCGGTCTCGGCGTTCGAGGACGCGCTCGCGACGATCGGGGTCAACGTGCGGGTGCTGGACTACGCCGAGCACGCGATGAGCGCGGGCGGCGACGCGCGCGCCGCCGCCTATGTCGAGTGCGACGTGAACGGCACGACGGTGTGGGGCGTCGGCATCGACGGCAACATCGTGACCGCGTCGCTCAAGGCGATCCTGTCCGCCGTGAACCGGGTGGCCCGCGCGCAAGAAGCGTAAGCGGCTTGCGCGATCGCGTCGTATAGTTTCGGCATGACACGTCGCCTGGCCGAGGTCGCCAAGAAGGTCGGGGTCAGCGAGGCCACCGTCAGCCGGGTCCTGAACGGCAAGCCCGGCGTGTCGGACGCGACCCGCGCGGCCGTCCTCACCGCCCTCGACGTGCTCGGCTACGAGCGCCCCACCCAGCTGCGGGGCGAGCGGGCCCGGCTGGTCGGCCTCGTGCTGCCCGAGCTCGGCAACCCGATCTTCCCCGCGCTGGCGGAGGTCGTCGGCGGCGCCCTCGCCCAGCGCGGGTTCACGCCGGTGCTGTGCACGCTCACCCCGGGCGGCCTGTCGGAGGCCGACTACGTCGAGATGCTCCTGCAGCAGCAGGCGTCCGGGGTGGTGTTCGCCGGCGGCCTGTACGCCGAGGCCGACGCGCCGCACGACCACTACCACCGGCTGCTCGACGTGCGGCTGCCCGTCGTGCTGGTCAACGCGGCCGCCGACGAGCTCAGCTTCCCGCAGGTCTCGACCGACGACGCGGTGGCCGCCGAGCAGGCGTTCGCGCACCTGCTGTCGCTCGGGCACGAGCGGATCGGCGCCGTCCTCGGCCCGGCCGACCACGTGCCGTCCAGCCGCAAGCTCGCCGCCGTCCGCGCCGCCGCCGAGCGCGCGGGCGTCGAGCTGCCGGACGCCTGGATCCGGCGCAGCATGTTCTCCCTGGAGGGCGGCCAGGCCGTCACCGGGCGGCTGATCCGCGACGGCGTCACCGGCATCATCTGCGCCAGCGACCCGCTCGCGCTCGGCGTGATCCGCGCGGTCCGGCGCCTCGGCATGTCGGTGCCGGGCGACGTTTCGGTCGTCGGTTACGACGACTCGGCGTTCATGAATTGCGTGAACCCGCCGCTCACCACCGTCCGGCAGCCGATCGAGGCCATCGGCCGCGCGGCGGTCACGCTGCTGGTGAACCAGGTGGAGGGCGCCTCGGTGTCCGCCGAGGAGCTGCTCTACGAGCCGGAGCTGGTCGTCCGCGCCTCCACCGCGCCCGTGCGCGCCGCCTGATCTCCGGACGTCCGAAAGCCGCCCTTCCGCAGGGCGGCTTTCGTCGTTCTGCACCCGTTTACGCTGCTGGACCGTTCTCACTGTCGGCTTTTTGCGCATGTTCATTCAGCTATTGCATTGAGTTGTTGGTCTATGTATGTTCCTCGCAATTGGCCGACCCGACGGCCCAGGAGGAACCCCCATGAGATCCCGGATTCTCGCCACCCTGCTCACGGCCGTTCTCGGCGCGACCGCCGCCGGCTGCGGCGGGCACGGCTCCGGTGGCAAGGACACCGCGCCCCTGGACGCCGGCACCAAGGTGTCGATCACGGTCGGCTGCATGCCGGCCAAGAGCCAGGAGGCCCAGCGCAAGGAGTGGAACGAGGACGTCGCCGCGTTCCAGAAGCTGCACCCCAACATCACGGTCGAGGGCAAGGACGCGTTCCCCTGCATCGACCCGCAGACCTTCCAGGCGAAACTGGCGGGCGGGCAGATGGAGGACGTCTTCTACGTCTACTTCACCGACGTCCAGAGCATCGTCCGGCGGGGCCAGGCCGCCGACCTGTCCCCGTACCTGAGCCAGGTCACGCAGTACGGCAACCTCGACCCGACCGTGGCGAAGGTCTTCAAGGACGGCGGCAAGGTCTACGGGCTGCCCCGGCAGAACTACACGATGGGCCTGTTCTACAACCGCACCCTGTTCAAGCGGGCCGGCCTGGACCCGGACGCGCCGCCGAAGACCTGGGCCGAGGTCCGCGACGCCGCCAAGAAGATCAGCGCCCTCGGCGGCGGGACCGTCGGCTACGCGGAGCTGAGCGCCAAGAACCAGGGCGGCTGGCACTTCACCACCGCCCTCTACAGCCAGGGCGGCGCGATGACGACGCCCGACGGGAAGAAGTCGGCGTTCAACGGGCCGCAGGGAAGGGCCGTCCTGCAGACCCTCAAGGACATGCGCTGGACCGACGACTCGATGGGCAGCAAGCAGCTCCTCGTCGACGCCGACATCCAGCGGATGATGGCCTCCGGCAAGCTCGGCATGTACCTCGGCGCCCCCGACAACGCGACCGCGCTCGTCGACCAGTTCAAGGGCGACTACGCCGACTACGGCATGGGCCCGATCCCCGGCGGGACGGGCACGCTGCTCGGCGGCGACGGGTACATGGTCAACCCGAAGGCGTCCCCGGAGAAGATCAAGGCCGGGCTGATGTGGCTCGACTACTACGCGCTCACGCCGGGGCAGGGGCAGCTGAACTACGCGCGGGCGGCCAAGGACGGCCGCCCGGTCGGGCTGCCGCAGCCGAAGCTGTTCGGGCCGAACGCGACCGGGCAGAAGGACCGCGACCTGCGCGCCGCGTCCGCGAACCTGCCGGTCGCGAACTTCAAACCGTACGAGGACGCCTACGCCACCGTCCCCGGGAAGCTGGAGCCGCCGCAGGCGCAGCAGCTCTACGCGATCCTCGACTCGGTCGTCTCCGCCGTGCTGACCAGGCGTGACGCGAACGTCGACCGGCTGCTCGCGGACGCGCAGAAGAAGGCCGACGCCGCGCTCGCCCGGTCCGGAGGCTGACGCCCGCCCGGGGCGCCGGCGGCCCGCCCGGCCGCCGGCGCCCCGGACCTCCCGAGGGGACACCCACCATGACCACTGTGCGGACGCGCACCCGGCCCGCCGCGCGCCGGCGGCCGCCGCCGCGCACGCCCTCCCGCACCGGGCGGGCCGTGCGGCGCAACCTGACCGCCTACGGGTTCCTGTCCGGGGCGCTGATCTGCTTCGCGTTCTTCTCCTGGTACCCGATCGTCCGCG
Source organism: Actinomadura geliboluensis (assembly GCF_005889745.1). Taxonomy (GTDB): domain Bacteria; phylum Actinomycetota; class Actinomycetes; order Streptosporangiales; family Streptosporangiaceae; genus Spirillospora; species Spirillospora geliboluensis. Next base: position 16,797 of record NZ_VCKZ01000091.1, on the reverse strand, counting down.
AGGTGCTGCTCAGCTTCCAGCAGACGAACTTCGTCGGCGACGCCCGCTGGGTCGGCCTGGACAACTTCCGCACCGTGATCGCCGACCCGGTCTTCGTGGACGCCTGGGTCAACACGGCGGTCTTCACCCTGCTGGCGCTGGTGATCGGGTACGTGGTCCCGTTCGCCATCGCGATCGTCCTGAACGAGCTGAGGCACGCCCGCGGCTACCTGCGGTTCGTCGTGTACCTGCCGGTGATGCTGCCGCCCGCGGTCGCGGTGCTGCTGTTCAAGTGGTTCTACGACCCGGGGCCGGGCCTGTTCAACCAGATCCTCGGCTTCTTCCAGCTGCCGGGGCTGAGCTGGCTCGACTCCACCGACACCGCGCTCGTGTCGCTGGTGATCGTGTCGACCTGGATGAACCTCGGCAGCGGCACGCTGATCTACCTCGCCGCGCTGCAGACGATCCCCGGCGAGCTGTACGAGGCGGCGGAGCTGGACGGCGCCGGGCTGTTCCGCCGGATCCGGCACATCACGATCCCGCAGACGAAACTGATCCTGCTCGTCATGCTCCTGCTGCAGATCATCGCGACCATGCAGGTGTTCATCGAGCCGTTCCTGCTCACCGGCGGCGGCCCCGAGGACGCCACCGTCACCGTCGCGTACCTGATGTACCAGTACGCGTTCAACTTCACGAACTTCGGCGGGGGCGGCGCGCTCGGGCTGATGCTCATGCTCGTCCTGATCGTGTTCTCCGTCGTCTACCTGCGCGTCTCGCGCGAGGAAGCGAGGTAGCGCGATGCCGGAGACGCGGACCCTCGTCTCACCCCACACCCTCGGCACCCGGCGCGGCAAGGCCGTCTACTGGACGGTCTTCACCACCGTCTTCGTGACGTTCACGTTCGTGTTCGTCTTCCCGCTGTACTGGATGGTCACCGGCGCGATGAAGTCGCCGGACGAGCTGGCCGACGTCCCGCCGAGCGTGTTCCCGCACAGCCTCGACCTGAGCGGCTACCGGGAGGCGTGGCGGCAGCTCGACCTCGGCAAGTACCTGTGGAACACGACGCTCTACGCGTTCGGGGCGTGGCTGTTCACCCTCGGCGTGGACGTCGCCGCCGCGTACGCGCTGTCGAAGCTGCGGCCGATCCTCGGCAGGGCGGTCCTCGGCGGGATGCTCGCCACGCTGATGATCCCGCCGATGGTGATCCTGCTGCCCGCCTACCTGACCGTGAAGGACCTGCCGATCCTCCACGTCAACCTGCTGAACACCCCGTGGGCGATCTGGCTGCCGGCCGCCGCGAACGCGTTCAACATCTTCCTGCTCAAGAGGTTCTTCGACTCGATCCCCACCGAGCTGCTGGACGCCGCCGAGGTGGACGGGGCCGCGCCCGCCCGGATCCTGTGGTCGATCGTGCTGCCGGTGTCGCGGCCGATCCTCGGCGTCGTGTCGATCTTCACGGTGGTGAACGTGTGGCGCGACTTCGTCTGGCCGCTGCTCGTGCTGCCCGACACCGGGCGCAAGACGATCAGCGTCGCGATCGCGTCCCTCGCCGTGCAGGTCCCGCAGAACGTGCTGATCGGCTCGCTCGTCATCGCGAGCGTGCCCACCATCGTCGTCTTCTTCGTGTTCCAGCGGCACATCATGGCCGGTCTCACGGCGGGCGGGCTGAAGGGCTGACCCCCTTCCCCGTCCCGCACCTTTCTCTCTAAGGAGTTGTCAGCATGCCCGAAACGTGGTGGCGCGGCGCGGTGATCTACCAGGTCTACCCGCGCAGTTTCGCCGACGGGAACGGCGACGGCGTCGGCGACCTCGCCGGCCTGCGCGACCGGCTGCCCTACCTCGCGGGCCTCGGCGTGGACGCGCTGTGGCTGAACCCGTGGTACCCGTCGCCGATGGCGGACGGCGGCTACGACGTCGCCGACTACCGGGACGTCGCGCCGGTGTTCGGCACGCTCGCCGAGGCGGAGGCGCTGATCGCGGAGGCGCACGCGGCCGGCCTGCGGATCATCCTGGACGTGGTGCCGAACCACTCCTCGCACGAGTCGGCGTGGTTCCGGGCCGCGGTCGCCGCCGGGCCCGGCTCGCCGGAGCGGGACCGGTTCTGGTTCCGCCGCGGCCGGGACGGCGGCCCGCCCAACGACTGGCAGTCGATCTTCGGCGGCCCGGCCTGGACCCGGCTGCCGGACGGCGACTGGTACCTGCACCTGTTCGCGCCCGAGCAGCCCGACTTCAACTGGAACAGCCCCGACGTCGTCCACGAGTTCCACGACGTCCTGCGGTTCTGGTACGACCGCGGCGTGGACGGCATCCGCATCGACTCGGCCGCCCTGCTGGTGAAGGACCCCGACGCCGCGCCCGACGGCCGCGACCCCTACACCGACCGGGACGGCGTCCACGAGATCTACCGGGGCTGGCGCAAGGTCACCGACGCCTACCCGGGCCGGATGCTCGTCGGCGAGGTGTGGCTGCCCGACCAGGAGCGCTTCGCCCGCTACCTGCGCCCGGACGAGATGCACACCGCGTTCAACTTCGACTTCCTCAACTGCGCGCTCGAACCGGACGCGCTGCGGAAGGTGATCGACACGACGCTCGCGACGCACGTCCCGCTCGGCGCGCCGCCCACCTGGGTGCTGTCGAACCACGACGTCGTCCGCCCGGTGACCCGGTACGGCCGCGCCGACACCTCGTTCGACCTGCAGGACCGCCGGCACGGCGCGCCGACCGACCGGGCCCTCGGCGTCCGCCGCGCGCGGGCCGCCGCGCTGCTGGCGATGGCGCTGCCCGGCGCCGTCTACCTCTACCAGGGCGAGGAACTCGGGCTCCCCGAGGTCGAGGACCTCCCCGACGACCTGCGCCAGGACCCCATCTGGACCCGTTCCGGCCACACCGACCCCGGCCGCGACGGCTGCCGCGTCCCGCTCCCGTGGTCGGGGGACGAGCCGCCGTTCGGGTTCGGCGGCGACCCGTGGCTCCCGCAGCCGCCCGACTGGAAGGACCTCACCGTCGAGGCGCAGGACGCCGACCCCGGCTCGATGCTGAGCCTCTACCGGGACGCCCTGGCGCTGCGCCGCGAGCACCTCGGCGACGGCACGCTCACCTGGCTCCCGTCGGCGGACGGCGTCCTCGCCTTCGCCCGCGACTCCGGCCTGACCTGCGTGCTGAACCTCGGCGACGCGCCGGTGCCGCTCACCGGCGAGGTCCTGCTGGCGAGCGGCCCGCTCCCGGACGGGCAGCTCCCGCCCGACACGGCCGCCTGGCTGCGCTGACCGGGCCGCCTGGCTGCGCTGACCGGGCCGCCTGGCTGCGCTGACCGGGCCGCCCCAGATCTCTGCCGCTCCTCCCAGGCAGGTGCCCCCACCCCCACCGAAAGGGAGAACACCAGCGATGAGACCGAAGTCCCTCCGCATCCTGCTGGCCGCGGCATTGGCCGCCGCCGGGCTGACCGGCCCGGCGGCGGCGCCCGCGGCGGCGGCCGAACCGAACCTGGCCGCCGGCAGGACCGTCTCCGCGAGCAGCTCCAACGGCCAGTACGCCGCGTCGAACGTCAACGACGGGAACCAGGCCACCTACTGGGAGAGTGCGAACAACGCGTTCCCGCAGTGGATCCAGGTCGACCTCGGCGCGTCCGTCAGCACGGACAAGGTCGTCCTCAAGCTCCCGACCGCCGACTGGGGGACGCGCACCCAGACGCTCTCCGTGCAGGGCAGCACGGACGGGACGACCTACACCGACCTCGTCGGCTCCGCCGGGCGCGTGTTCGACCCGGCGGCGCAGAACACCGTCACGCTGGCCTACACGTCCACGCCCACCCGGTACCTGCGCGTCCGCATCACCGCCAACACCGGCTGGCCCGCCGGGCAGCTGTCGGAGCTGGAGGTCTACGGGCCGTCCACCGGCGACCAGACCGCGCCGACCGCGCCGACCGGGCTGGCGTTCAGCGAACCGTCCGCCGGGAAGATCAAGCTGACCTGGAACGCCTCGTCGGACGCGGTCGGCGTGACCGGGTACGACGTCTACGCCAACGGCGAGAAGCGCGCGAGCGTCGCCGGCGGCGTCCTCACCTACACCGACGACCAGCCCGCCACGGCGACCGTCTCCTACTTCGTGCGGGCGCGGGACGCGGCGGGCAACGTCTCGCCCAACAGCAACGTCGTGACCAGGCAGGGCCAGGGCGGCGGGACGAACCTCGCGGCCGGGAAGCCGATCACCGCGTCGTCGCACGTGTACTCGTTCGTCGAGGCCAACGCCAACGACAACGACGTGGCGACGTACTGGGAGTCGGGTCCGGGCGCCTACCCGGCCACGCTCACCGTCAACCTCGGCGCCAAGGCCGACCTCACGTTCGTCGTGGTGAAGCTGAACCCGGACGCCGCCTGGGCGGCCCGCACCCAGACGATCGAGGTGCTCGGCCGGAGCGGCCCCAAGGCGCCGTTCACGACGATCAAGCCGTCCGCCGCCTACACGTTCAGCCCCGCGACCGGGAACACGGCGACGATCCCGGTCGTGGCGACCGCGGCCGAGATCCAGCTGAAGTTCACCTCCAACTCCGGAGCGCCCGGCGCCCAGGCCGCCGAGTTCCAGGTGATCGGGACGCCCGCGCCGACCCCCGACCTGACCGTCACGGACGTCTCCTGGACGCCGGCCCCACCGGTCGAGACCGACGCCATCACCCTCCGGGCGACCGTGAAGAACATCGGGACGGGCACGGCCGACGCGAGCGGCCTCGACTTCCTGATCGGCGACGAGAAGGCCGCGACCGCCCCGGTCGGCGAGCTGGCGGCGGGCGCGTCCACCACGGTGTCGGCCTCGATCGGCACCCGGGACGCGGGCTCCTACACCGTCGCCGCCAAGGCCGACGCCGGTGACGACAACATCGAACTGAACGAGACCAACAACGCCCGGAGCGCGCAGCTCACGGTCGGGCAGGTGCCCAGCTCCGACCTGGTGGCGCAGGCCGTCACCTGGAGCCCCGGCACCCCGCGGGCGGGCGACGCCGTGGCCTTCTCGGTGACGCTCCGGAACAACGGCACGCAGGCGACGGCCGCGGGCGCCCACGGGATCACGCTCGCGGTCCTCGGCGGCGACACCACCGTCAAGACGCTGACCGGTTCCTACACCGGGTCGCTCGCACCGGGCGCGTCCACCGCCCCCATCGGCCTCGGGACGTGGACGGCGGCGAACGGCCGGTACACGGTGAAGACCGTCATCGCCGACGACGCCAACGAAGTGCCGGTCAAGCGCGCGAACAACACCTCCACCCAGGCGCTGTTCGTCGGGCGCGGCGCGCACCTGCCGTTCGACATGTACGAGGCGGAGGACGGCGTCCTCGGCGGCGGCGCGGCGGTCGTCGGCCCCAACCGCAAGGTCGGCGACCTGGCGGGCGAGGCGTCGGGGCGCCGCGCGGTCACGCTCAACTCGACGGGCAGCAGCGTCGAGTTCACCGCCAAGGCGGCCACCAACACCCTCGTGACCCGGTACTCCATTCCGGACGCGGCGGGCGGCGGCGGCATCGACGCGACGCTCGACGTCTACGTCGACGGGACGTTCCTGAAGGCGATCGACCTGACGTCCCGGTACACGTGGGTGTACGGCGCCGAGGCGAGCCCGAGCGACTCGCCGGGAGCCGGGCCGCCCCGCCACATCTACGACGAGGCGAACCTGATGCTCGGTCGCACGGTCCCGGCGGGCAGCAAGATCAAGCTGCAGAAGGACGCGGCCAACACCACCACCTACGCCATCGACTTCGTCAACACCGAACTCGCGGAGGCCAAGCCGAACCCCGACCCCGCCAAGTACGCGGTGCCCGCCGGGTTCACCCACCAGGACGTCCAGAACGCCCTCGACAAGGTGCGCCAGGACCCCGCCCTCACCGGCGTCTACCTTCCGCCCGGCACCTACGACACCGCGCAGAAGTTCCAGGTGTACGGAAAGGCCATCAAGGTCGTCGGCGCGGGCCCGTGGTTCACGCGGTTCCGCACGCCGCCGAACCAGCAGAACACCGACGCCGGGTTCCGGACGGAGGCGTCCGCCAACGGCTCGGCGTTCTCCGGGTTCGGGTTCTTCGGCAACTACACCTCGCGGATCGACGGGCCCGGAAAGGTGTTCGACTTCTCCAACGTCAGCGACATGACCATCGACGACATCTGGGCCGAGCACGTCGTCTGCCTCTTCTGGGGCACCAACGTCGACAATTCCACGATCAAGAACTCCCGCATCCGGGACACGTGGGCGGACGGCCTGAACTTCACCAACGGCAGCAGCGGCAACCATGTCGCGAACGTCGAGACCCGCACCACCGGAGACGACAGCTTCGCGCTGTTCCCCGCGATCGACAACCGCAACGAGCAGGAGACCGGCAACGTCTACGAGGACCTGACCTCCCTCCTCACCTGGCGCGCCGCCGGCCTCGCCGTCTACGGCGGAGGAGGCAACACCTTCCGCAACATCCACATCGCCGACACGCTCGTCTACTCCGGCATCACCATCGGGACGCTGCAGTTCGGCGGCATCCCGGCGCTCGGTTTCGAATCGGATCCGCAGACGAGGTTCGAGAACATCTCGCTCGTCCGGGCCGGCGGCCATTTCTGGGGGCAGCAGACGTTCCCGGCGCTGTGGCTGTTCTCCGGCGAGTTCCCGTTCCGCGGCATCCGGATCAGTGATGTCGACATCGTCGACCCGACCTATTCCGGGATCATGTTCCAGACCAAGTACTCCGGCGGCCGGCCGCTGAACCCGATCACCGACACCGTCCTCACGGACGTCGCCATTTCTGGCGCGCACAAGAGCGGTGACGAGTTCGACGCCAAGTCCGGCTTCGGGATCTGGGTCAACGAGCAGCCCGAACCCGGCCAGGGCCCGGCGGTCGGCTCGGCGACCTTCACCGGCCTGGAACTGCGCGACAACCACCAGGACGTCAAGAACACGACGACCACGTTCACGATCAACCGCAACCCCTGAGAGGGGGCCGGGGGCCGCGGGTGTTGGGAGGCGCCCGCGGTCTCCGGTAGGCCGGGCCCCCGGTCGCGCCCGCGGGTCAGCGGGCGCGGCCGAGGACGTGGTGGACCAGTTCGCGGAGCGGACCGTGCAGCTGTGCCTCGCCGACGGTGGTGCGGTCGCCGTCGATGTCGATCTCGTACAGGAACTGGTCGGGGATCCGGCCCGGCGGGGGGACCGACGCCAGGTCCACCCGGTGGACGAGCCGCGTCAGCATGGGGTCGCTGGCGCTGTCGGACTCGGCGCGGCGCTCGATCCCCGCGAATCCTCCGCTGCGGACGACTGTCACTTTCACTGCGCTATCCGTTCGCCTCCATGGAGACTCCTACCCCGGTCCAGGCGCGGTTCACCGCCTTCGCCTCGGCGGAGCCGGCGCCGAACAGCCGGCCCGCGGTCGCGGCGGTCGCGGCGGCGAAGGCCGCGAAGTCGGCGTCGGCGGCGAGGGTGCCTCCGGTGAGCGTGTCGTACCAGACGCGGCCGGCCTTCTCCCAGGCGTTGCCGCCGAGCGCGGTCGCCGCGAGGTAGAACGCGTGGTTGGGAATGCCCGAGTTGATGTGGACGCCGCCGTTGTCGCGGTAGGTCTCCACGTAGTGGTCCATGTGGGCGGGCTGCGGGTCCTTGCCGAGGCGGGGGTCGTCGTAGGCGGTGCCGGGCTCCTTCATCGAGCGCAGCGCGACGCCGTTGACGCCCTCGGCCAGCAGCCCCTGCCCGATGAGCCAGTCGGCCCGGTCGGCGGTCTGCCCGAGATGCCACTGCTTGATGAGCGAGCCGAACACGTCCGACATGGACTCGTTGAGCGCGCCGGCCTGGCCGTAGTACTCCAGGTTGGCGGTGTACTGGGTGATCCCGTGGGTGAGCTCGTGCCCGGTGACGTCGAGGGGACCGGTGAAGCCGGTGAACAGGACGCCGTCGCCGTCGCCGTACACCATCTGCTCGCCGTTCCAGAAGGCGTTGTCGTAGTCGTCGCCGTAGTGGACGGTCGAGACCATCCGCAGCCCGGCGCCGTCGATCGAGTTGCGCCGGTACGCGGCCTCGAAGAAGTCGAACGTCGCGCCGAGCCAGTCGTAGGCCTGGTCGGCGGCCCGGTCGCCGGTGGCGGGGCCGCCCTCGGAGCGGACGGTGCGGCCGGGCAGCTCCTCGCGGTGGCCCGCGTCGCCGATGGTCCGGTCGGGGACGAAGTCCTCCGAGGGGCCGGGGGCGCCGGCCGCGGCCAGCTTGCGTTCGGCGAACTGCGCCGACGTGAGCGCCAGCGTACGGCGGGCGCGGGCGCGGAGGGCCGGATCGTCGGCGTCGCGGGCGATGCGCTCCAGCATGTGCGGTGGCACGATGTGGCATCTCATGCCACAACGCTGCCAGCTCCGGGTGGTTCGAGCCACAACTTTCGGCGGGACGTCACGGCCGAATCCGGTCACGGTATGTGATTGTTATGAAGCGCAGCGGTACCACCCGAGCGCCTTGTGAAGTTCCTGGGGAGATGTCCGCACGCCGCGCCGAGGCATCGCGCGGCGTGCGTCAGAATGAACGGGTGACCCTCTACCGCGACGAAGGCATCGTCCTGCGCACCCAGAAGCTGGGCGAGGCCGATCGCATCGTGACGGTGCTGACCCGGCGGACCGGCCGGATCCGCGCCGCGGCGAAGGGGGTCCGCAAGACCAAGTCCCGGTTCGGCGCGCGGCTGGAGCCGTTCACGCACGTGGACCTCCAGCTGTACGAGCGGCGCTCCCTCGACCTCATCACGCAGGCCGAGACGCTGCGCCCGTACGGGGAGGCGCTCGTCGCCGACTACCCCCGCTACACGGCGGGGACGGCGATGCTGGAGACGGCGGAGAAGCTGGCCGGCGACGAGGGGGAGCCCGCGCTGCGGCAGTTCCTGCTCCTGGTCGGCGGGCTGCGCACCCTCGCCGAGCGCAGCCACGACCCCCGGCTCGTGCTGGACGCCTTCCTGCTGCGCTCGCTGTCGGTCGCCGGCTGGGCGCCCGCGCTGGACGAGTGCTGCCGCTGCGGCACCCGCGGCGGGCTGCGCGGGTTCGCCATCGCGGCGGGCGGCGCGGTCTGCGCGAACTGCCGGCAGCCGGGCGCCGCGACCCCGGCGCCGCCGACGTTCGCGCTGATGCTGGCGCTGCTGCGCGGCGACTGGGAGTACGCCGACGCCAGCGAGCAGCGGCACCGGGCGGAGACCAGCGGCCTGGTGGCCGCCTACCTCCAGTGGCATCTGGAGCACGGGATCCGCTCGCTCCGCCACGTGGAGCGGGACGCGACCCCCCGAACGCACGACGAGTCACACGACGACACCGACAGGGAGCGAGTTTGAGCAGGCCCGTATCGCCACCGGAGCCGCACCGGGACGGCGCCGTCCCGCCCGCGATCCCCGCGGAGCTGGTGCCGCGGCACGTCGCCATCGTCATGGACGGCAACGGCCGCTGGGCGAAGGAGCGCGGGCTGCCGCGCACCGAGGGGCACAAGCGCGGCGAGGACTCGCTCTTCGACGTCATCATGGGCGCGATCGAGCTGGGCGTCCCCTACCTGTCGGCGTACGCGTTCTCCACCGAGAACTGGAAGCGCTCCCCGGACGAGGTCCGGTTCCTGATGGGCTTCAACCGGGACGTGATCCGCCGCCGCCGCGACCAGCTCAACGCGATGGGCGTGCGGGTGCGCTGGGCGGGCCGCCGGCCGCGGCTGTGGCGCAGCGTCATCAAGGAGCTGGAGACCGCCGAGGAGATGACCCGCGGCAACGACGTCCTCACCCTGCAGTTCTGCGTGAACTACGGCGGCCGGGCCGAGATCGCGGACGCGGCGGCGGCGATCGCCCGCGACGTGCGGGACGGCCGGCTCAGCCCCGACAAGATCAACGAGAAGGTGTTCGCCCGCTACCTGGACGAGCCGGGCATCCCCGACGTCGACCTGTTCCTGCGCTCGTCGGGGGAGCAGCGCACGTCCAACTTCCTGCTCTGGCAGTCGGCGTACGCGGAGATGGTGTTCCTCGACACGCTGTGGCCCGACTTCGACCGCCGCCACCTGTGGCACGCGTGCCAGCTGTACGCCTCCCGCGACCGCCGGTACGGCGGCGCGGTCCCCAACTCGGTGGAACCCGCCGCCGCGACCGGCTGACGCCTCGATCGACCGGCCGGCGCCTCAGCCGAGGGCGGCGTCCAGGGTGATCTTGGTGCCCTTGAGCGCCTGGCTGACCGGGCAGTTCTCCTTGGCGTTCTGCGCGGCCTTCTCGAAGTCGGCCGGGGAGAGGCCGGGCACGCTCGCCCGGACGGTCAGGTGGATGCCGGTGATGCCCTCGCCCGGCTGGAAGGTGACCTCGGCCTTGGTGTCCACCTTCTCCGGGGGCGTCCCGGCGCCGGCGAGGGCGTGCGAGAGCGCCATCGAGTAGCAGGTGGAGTGCGCGGCGGCGATGAGCTCCTCCGGGCTCGTCCGCCCGCCCGGCTCCTCGCTCCGCGACGCCCAGGTCACGTCGTAGGTGCCGAGCTTCGAGGAGTCCAGCGAGACGGTGCCCTGGCCCTCCAGGAGCGAGCCTTCCCAGTGCGCGTTTGCGGTACGTGTCGTAGCCATGCCCCGATTCTCCACCATGGCCCCCGCCGGGGGATCATCAACCCGGGAATGCCCGTGCCCGTGTCGGCGCGGACCAGGGAAAGCCCCGCGCCTCCACGGGCACGGGGCTTCCTTCCCCGGAACGGGGGTCCTAGGTGACGTTCACCGCGGACCAGGCCGCGGCCACGGTGCTGTACTGCGTGCTGCCCGCGCCGTAGAGGTCCGCCGCCGCGCTCAGGGTCGCGGTCCGCGCGCCCTTGTAGTCGGTCGAGGACGTCATGTACGTGGTCAGCGCCCGGTACCAGATCTTCGTGGCGGCGTCCCGGCCGATGCCGGTGATCGTGGAGCCGTTGGACGTGGGGCTGTTGTAGGAGACGCCGTTGATCGTCTTGGCGCCGCTGCCCTCGGACAGCAGGTAGTAGAAGTGGTTGGCGACTCCCGAGGAGTAGTGGACGTCGAGGTTCTTGGTGTTGGACGACCATGCGTCGGGGGAGTTGCCGTCGCGGCTCGGCTTGTCCATGAACCGCAGCGCGGCCTTGCCGAAGCCGGGCAGGACGACCTCCTCGCCGACCAGGTAGTCGCCGACGTCGTTGGGGTTGTTGGCGTAGAACTCGACCGCGGCGGCCATGATGTCGGACGTCGCCTCGTTCAGCCCGCCCGATTCGCCGGAGTAGGTGAGGTTCGCGGTGGCGCTGGTGACGCCGTGGCTCATCTCGTGCGCGGCGACGTCCAGGGACGTGAGCGGGCCGAGCTGGGAGCCGTCACCGTCGCCGTAGGTCATGCAGAAGCACGAGTCGTCCCAGAACGCGTTGGCGTAGCCGCTGCCGTAGTGGACGCGGTTGAACGACCCCTTGCCGTCGCCGGCGATGCCGCTGCGGCCGAAGACGTTCTTGTAGAAGTCCCAGGTCATGTCGGTGCCGAACTGGGCGTCGACGGCGACGGTGGCGCGGTCGGACGTGGTGCCGCTGCCCCAGTGGTTGTCGGCGTCGGTGAACAGGGTGGCGGGGGCGCGCCGGAAGCACCAGATGAGGAAGCAGAGGTCGGTCTGGTTCTCGGCGTCGCCGGTGTAGGTGTTGCCGCGGGTCGGGTCCTTCAGCTGGTAGGTGGTGCCCGACTTGGTGGTCTCCAGCGGGACCGTCCCGGTGTAGAGCGACTTGCCGTCGCCCGCCTCGGTGCGGATCATCTCCTCGCGCAGCAGGACCTTGCCGGTCGCGGCGTCCACGGAGGTGAAGACCCGGCTCGGCGTGCCGTCGGCCTGCGTGCCGACGGTCTGGACGCGCCAGGCGAGCCGGGGCGCGTGGTCGGCGGTGCGCGCCTCCACGACCAGGGCGGGGGAGCCGTCCGCCTTGCGCTGCTTGGTGACGGCGCGCTTCTTCGCGGTCGCGGCGGTGACCTCCGGGGTGGAGTCGGCGGGCGCCTGCGCGAGCGTGCCGCTGCTGCCGCGCCACGCGCCGGCCGCGGACTGATGGACGACGATGTCGCCGCCCAGCACCGGCAGCCCGTTGTAGGTGCGGGTCATCCGGGTGTGCGAGGTGCCGTCCCGGTCGATGCCGACCCGGACGACCTTGAAGGACTGCCCGTCCCCGGCGCGGACCGCCGCGCCGCGGTCGGCGAGCGCGTGGAGCGCGCGCTCGGCGGCCTGCTGGGGGGTGGGAGGGGACGGCGCCTGCCGCGCGGAGGCGGGCAGCGCGGTGCCGGCCGTCGCGAGCAGGGTCGCCGACGCCAGGAGCGCGGTACGTCGGCTGGTGAACGCCCGTCTTGTCATGAACGCCCTCTCGTGCGGGCGCCACGCACCCCCCGAGAGGCCCGCCGTCGGGCCCGCCGTGGCGATGCGACATTTATGACATAGGGCAGGACTGTTGTAGATGTGACAATTCGCCAAGAAATCCCGGCGGCGCGTGTGGACTACGCGTCTTGCTACCGATCAGTAGAGTGCCGCTCCGCAGATCAGCGCCGTGCGGCGGAGCAGGCGGCGCAGGTGCCGAACACCTCGACGGTGTGCGTTATGTCGGTGAACCCGTGCTCGGCGGCGATCGCGTCCGCCCACCGCTCCACGGCCGGGCCCTCGACCTCGACCGTGCGGCCGCAGTCGCGGCAGACCAGGTGGTGGTGGTGCTGCTCGGTGCGGCAGGCGCGGTAGACGGCCTCGCCCTCGTCGGTGCGCAGCACGTCGACCTCGCCCGCGTCGCTGAGCGCCTGCAGCGCCCGGTACACGGTGGTCAGGCCGATCTTGGAGCCGTCGGCGCGCAGGTCGGCGTAGATGTCCTGCGCGCTGCGGAACCCCTCGCAGCCGGCCAGCACCTGCCGCACCGCGTCCCGGCGGGCCGTCGTCATCCCCCAAGCACCTCCGCCTCGGCATCCACGCGCGCCTCCACGCCGGACCCGGCGGGCACGGCGCCGTCCGCCGCGCGGGCGCGGGCGCGCCTGCGGCGCACCACCGAGCCCCCGGCGACCGCGACCACGAACGCCGCGAGCGCCAGCAGCACGATCGAGGGGCCTGGAGGCAGATCGTACTCGAAGGACCCCGCGAGACCCGAAACGGCCGAGACCACACCGATCCCCATCGCGGCCAGCATCGTCTGCCAGAAGCCCCGGGTGAGCTGCTGCGCCGCCGCCACCGGGACGACCATCAGCGCGCTGACCAGCAGCAGCCCGATCGCGCGCATCGAGATCACCACGGTCACCGCGGCGGTCGCGGCGATCAGCACGCTGAGGAACCGGACGGGCAGGCCCGCCGCCCGCGCCACCTCCTCGTCCTGGCACAGCAGGAACAGCTCCCGGCCGAACACCGCCACGATCGCGAGGACGGCGGCGGCGAGCCCCGCGACCACGTACAGGTCGGTCACCGTCACGCTGCTGATCGAGCCGAACAGGTACGACTGCAGGCTCGCCGAGCCGGCGCCGTTGGCGTTCGTCAGGATCACGCCGCCCGCGAGCCCGCCGTAGAACAGCAGGGCGAGCGCGACGTCCCCGCCACTGCGGCTGCGGGCCCGCACCACCTCGATCGCCACCGCGCCGAGCACCGACACCACCAGCGCGCCGAGCACGGGGGAGGTGCTGGTGAGCAGCCCGAGCCCGATGCCGGTCAGCGCGATGTGGCCGATGCCGTCGCCGAGCAGCGACAGCCGGCGCTGCACGATGAACGTGCCCACGGCGGGGGCGGTCAGCCCGATCAGCACCGCCATCACCAGGGCGACGCGCATGAAGTCGTACTGCAGCATCTCGCTCACGCGGGCCTTCCCGTGGTCGCGGTCCTGCCGACCGTCGTCGCGTGGGTGGTCGTCTCGTGCACGATGCGGCCGTGGCCGAGCTCGACCGTGCGGGTGACGAGCGGCTCCAGCGGGCCGAGCTCGTGCGCGACGAGGACCACCGTGCGGCCGTCCCCGGCCAGCTCGTGCAGGGTGGCGGCGAGCGCCGCCTGGCTGCGCGCGTCCACCCCGGCGGTCGGCTCGTCCAGCACGAACAGGTCGGGCTCCCCGGCGAGCGCGCGGGCGATCAGCACCCGCTGCTGCTGGCCGCCCGACAGCAGGTGCGCCGAGTCGCGGGCCCGGTCGGCGAGCCCGACCGTGCGCAGCGCGCGGTCCACCGCGGCGCGGTCGGCCGTCCGGTCGGTGAACGCCGCGGGCAGCCAGCGCGACCGCCGGGCCACCCGCCCGGACGCCACGACCTCCCGGACGGTCGCCGGCACCCCGCCGCCCATCGGCAGCCGCTGCGGGACGTACCCGATCCGCCGCCAGTCGCGGAACCGGGCGGGCGCCGCGCCGTAGATCTCGGTGCGTCCGGCGGCCAGCGGTACCAGCCCGAGCAGCGCCTTGACCAGCGTGGACTTGCCCGCGCCGTTCGGCCCGAGGACCGCCAGCACGTCGCCGGCCGCGACCCGCAGGTCGATGCCGGCGAGGACCTCGCGGCCGTCCCGCCGGACGAGCCCGCCCGCCATCGCCAGCGGCGGCGCCGTCTCCTCGCTCATGAGCACTCCAGGGCCGGACGCAGCGTCCGCAGGTTCCGTTGCATGATCGTCATGTAGTCGTCGGGCGAGCCGTCCTCGATGCCCTCGACCGGGTCCAGCACCGCCGTCCGCACCCCCGCCTCCCGGGCCAGCGCCTCGGCGACCTTCGGGCTGACCAGCGTCTCGGTGAAGACCGTCGTCGCGCCGGTGGCCGAGATCAGCCGGGTCAGCTCGGCGAGCCGCTTCGGGGACGGCCCGCCGGACGGGTCGACCCCGGACACCGGGATCTGCCGCAGGCCGTAGCGGTCGGCGAGGTAGCCGAACGCGGCGTGCGCGGTGACGATGTCGCGGCGGGCGCAGGTGCGCAGGCCGTCCTGGAACGCGCGGTCGAGCCGGGTCAGCTCGGCGGCGGTGGCGGCGGCGCGCCCCCGGTAGCCGGCCGCGCCGCCGGGGTCGGCGGCGGCGAGCCGCTCGCCGAGCGCGGTGGCGACGGCGGCCATGCGGCTCGGGTCGAGCCACAGGTGCGGGTCGTAGTCGGCCTCCCGGTGGCGGACGCCGTCGTGCGCCTCCTCGTCGTCGGTCTCGCCGGCCGGGGACAGCGTCCTCACCAGGGCCGCCGCGTCCAGCGACCTGCCCTTGGCGTGCCGGCCGACGGCGTCGTCCACGGCGGGCTGGACGCCCCGCACGTAGACGGCGAGGGCGGCGTCCTCGATGCGGGCGACCTGCCGGGCGGTCAGCTCCAGGTCGTGCGGCTCGGTGCCGGGCTTGGTGAGCGTCCGGACGAACACGTCGTCGCCGCCGACCCGCTCCGCCAGCCACGCCACCGGGTAGAAGGACGCCACCACCGCGGTCTTGCCGGGCGGGACGCCGGCGTCCGCGTCGGCGCAGGCCGCGAGCCCCGCGGCGAGCCCGGCCAGGGCCAGGGCGGCCGCCGGGAGGGCGCGCAGGGAGTCGGGGAAGCGGAGCACCTGCCGATTATGGACAAAGTGAAAACGGTTGTCAAAACCGCCCGATGCCGCGCCCCAGGGCGAACCCCACGAGGACCGCCAGCGCCACGACGCGCAGGATCCTTCCCGAACCGTCCAGCGCCGGCCAGTTCAGATAGGCGAACCAGCCCAGCGCGGCGGCCAGGACCAGCAGCCCGGCCGCGGCGACCCAGCCCGTCCCGACCATGCCGGCCACCAGCAGCAGGAACACCGCGACGAGCAGCACCCACCGCGGCAGCCGGTGCAGGAACACCACGGGCGCCGCGCTGTGCCGCTCGACGGCGGCCCGCAGGCCGCCCCCGCGCTCACCTCTCGTCTCCACACGCCCCAACGTACTGCCAGGATGGACGGATGATCGCGATAACCCGCTACCGGGTGCCGGACGCGGAGTCGGCCGGCTTCGCCGAGCGGATGACGGCGGTGCTGACCGCGCTGTCGGCCAGCCCCGGCTTCCGCTCCGGCCGCCTCGCCCGGACCGTCGACGACCCCGGCCTGTGGGCCCTCGTCACCGAGTGGGACGGCGCCGGGCACTACCGCCGGGCGCTCGGCGGCCACGACATCCGGATGCAGTTCATGCCGCTCGCCGCGCTCGCGGTGGACGAGCCCGGCGCGTACGAGATCGTCAGCACGGCCTGAGCGCGGTCCCGCGCCCCGCCGGGTCACGAGCGGGGCAACCGCCGGGCAAGAAGCGCCCGGGGCCGGTTTCGGGCCCCGCCGCCATGGTCATCTCTGCCCCTACATGATCACCGCGCGGGTCCCGGGGGAGATGTGATGCGCCACGCCGTCCTGTTCAGCGTGCTTTCCGGGGCGGCGGTGGCCGCCCCCCTCCTCGCCGTCCTGGAGGCGGCTCCCGCCCGGCTCGCGGCCCGGCCCGCCGGGCTGGCCGCGCACGCCGGCGCCCCGGGCGCCGCCGGCCCGCGCGTCGTGGAGTACCGGGGCCTGCGCGTGCCCGTCCCGGCGGGCTGGGCGGTGCACCGGCTCGACACGGACCCGACCCGGTGCGTCCGCTACGACCGGCACGCCGTCTACCTCGGCCGCCCCGGTCCGCAGCAGGACTGCCCGGCCCGCGTCGTCGGCCGCACCGAGGCCGTCCACATCGAGCCCGCGGGCAACGGCCGCTCCGCGCGGACGGTCGTGCACGCCGACAAGATGGCCTCGCTCACCATCGCGCCGAACCTCGACCACGAGACGCGGCTCACCCTCCCGGAGGCGGGGGTCACGATCACCGGCGTGTACGGGGCGGACCCGGGACGGCTGCAGCGGATGCTGCGCGGCACCCGGCTGTCGGCGAAGTGGACGGCCTCGCCCGCCTCGCCGGCCCGGCCCGCCGTCCGTCGGGTGGCCCCGCCCCCGGAC